>DATDPZ010000267.1:0-19908 GCA_035292525.1 Chitinophagaceae bacterium | reverse complement strand
GATTTCATAGCCACCATACATATTATATCCTCTTGCCCTGTCTGCTAAATAAGAAACAGAACCACTTAATAAAAGATTTATCTCTTCCAAACTTTTATGGTCGGCGTATTTAAAATTACTTACCCTGTTTATGATTGTATTCAACATATTATAAAGTTTAATTGTCCCGTGTTACCTGTCAACTACAACGAAAGTGTCCCACTCATAAGCATCTGCGTCCTGTCACGCTGATGAATAAAAACCGTAATCACTGATAGGCATTGCCACTAACGTCTGTATTGTCGAATATACGAAACCTTTTCTGCCATATTTGAAATAATTGTCGCCCTGATTTTCAGAGAGTTCAATTGGTTTATGCAAGATTTTAAAACATGCGACAATACAACTACCCAATCAGATCTTTTATATCCTCTAACGGACTTAAAATATTCAAAATATCTTTATTGGTAACATGCAGGTAACGTAACGTGGTCTTGATGTCATTGTGCCCCAAAAGTTTTTGAATGAATACGACATCAGTACCCTTGTCTAAAAGATGTGTTGCAAAACTGTGCCTGAGCATATGCATACTGCCTGCTTTTTTTATTCCTGCTTTTTCTTTCGCTGCATGTATTATTGATTCCAGGCTACGAACACTATATTGGGAGCCGGGGTTTTGACCCTCAAAAAGATGATCTGCAGGTTTGTATTTTTCTTTATAATTCCTGAGCATTATTATCATTACCGGACTCAAGCCTATCACCCGGTCTTTCTTCCCCTTTCCTTTTCTTATAATGAGTATTCTCCTGTCTTCATCGATATCTGTCAGTTTTAATCCCGTTATTTCACTTACCCGTAAGCCACAACTATAACCAAGCATCAGCATAGTTTTATGTTTTAAATTTTCTATAGCTCTTAATAATAATGCAATTTCTTCCTTACTCAGTACCTTGGGTATCTGAACGGATTTTTTTGGTCGGGGTATTTCCCAAAAAAACCTGGAACGGTTTAACACCTGTTCATAATAGAATTTTAATGAATTCATCCGGCTGTGCAATGTATTTTCTGTAAGCTTTAGTGTAGCCGCACAATAACTGAGATAATCTTTTATTCGTTTTGTTGTGAACTCATCTGCCACATGATTTTTTATTGCTTTTAAAAAAACCGCCATTTCATTTGTATAAGTTTTCATAGTTGATGAACTATACCCTTTTAGTTGCAAATGTTTTATCATTTCAGGTATTACATGCATATTTACCTGTGCTATTTCTGCAATTGGTTTAATACTGTTGCTTAACTTATTTGGTAAAGACCGGATGGATTTGGAAGGAGCAGTTCTTTTTGCCAGGATATTTTTTTCATTAAGATATTTTTTCAGTTCACCATATTCTAATATGGCATGTTCCTTTAAAACTGTTTTTATTTTTTCAAACGATTCACGATTCATTCGTACATACCAGCACTTACCCGTCCGGCTCCAGGTGCCGCCGGCTTTGGTTCTTATCAGTATGTTCAGGGGCAAATTGTTTAGAAAATAAATCCCGATTTGCTCTTCGCCACGGTGGTGAAAAGGCTTTAAGGTTATTAATGGTTTCATTACCGGAAGGTACTAACTCATAATTATTTTACCATCTGTCTTCAACCGGGTAAGGTCTTGCATATAATTTAATCCGGAAAATTCAAAAAAAATTCCTTCCTATCTTTGATCATTTTTTGTGATCCATTACCATAATCACCGCCATGGTTTCAATTCCTTCCCAAAGAAAACTTATTTGCACATTTTCATTTTCTGCGTGCTGGTTATTATCATAGTTTACTACCGGCACCGAAATTAATGTTGCTCCCAGTAATTTTTCAAAAAGAAACAAAGGTAAACTGCCACCGGCTGTTGGAAATAATATCACCGGGTAATTGACTGTAGCCTGAATTGCCTTTATCATGCTTTTTACAACAGGAATATCAAAAGAAGTTCTTTGTGCCACATAACCATCGCCATGGGTTATTTTAATCAGCTTCCCGTACTTCAATCTTTCTTCATCCGTTGGTTCATGGTCTGTCACATGAAATCCTTTTGACTGAATATGCCTGATCACTTTATTGATCTGGCTGTCCATTTCATTTCCCAATACCAGCCGCAGATCAAGTGTTGCCTCTGCTATTGCAGGAATAATATTAGCCGCCAGTTCTCCTACATCCGCACTTTTAATTCCATTAATATTTAAGGTGGGTAAATGAAGCAGCTCAAGAAATGATTTACCCCCGCCTTCAGGCACCGCTATACCCAATTCTTTTTTTAATTGTTCTTCAATGTCTGGAACATTTGCGATCGCTTCTTTTTCAACAGCAGAAAGCGGAACCACATCATCATAATATCCTTCTACCAATACATTCCCATTTTCATCTTTCATTCCTGCCAACAGATCTACGAGTAGTTTAGCAGGGTTGGGTGCCCAATTGCCATAGTTGCCGCTATGTAGTGGACGTTTGGCGCCATACACAGTCAGGTTCATATTTACATCACCTCTTACACCAAACACCACCATCTTTCTACCGGAAACATGCCGGGGCCCGTCTGAAATTATCCAAAGATCAGCCAACAATTTTTCTTTATTCTTTATAAAAATTTCATCAAGATGTGCGGATCCAAGTTCTTCTTCGCCTTCAAAAAAGAATTTGAGATTATGCTTCAGGGGAATATTACTTTTCACCAACGCATCATAAGCATTAATGATTGTCATCACTCCTGCTTTATCATCAGCACTGCCTCTGCCTGTTATTCTCCATTCTGGTGAAATGACTCCGGGATTTTGAATGATCTTACCTCCCTGTTCTATTGGCTTATCTATAAAAACCGGTTCAAATGGTTTTAATCCTCCTGTCCAGCGGGATGGATTTACCGGCTGGCCATCGTAATGCGCATAAAAAGCTAAGGTGGTTTTTGCTCCGGGTACTATTACTTCTCCATACACAGCCGGGTTTACGTTTGGAGTAGTGCCTGTAAGAAATTCAGTTTTTATTCCCCGCAGTTCCATCATCTGTTTTATAAGCGCAGCATTCCGGAGTATGTTGGCCGTGTCTCTGGTAACATTTGGGATAGAAACGAATTTTAAATATTCATCAATGATCTTAGCTTCGTTTTCTTTTCTGAACTGATTAACCTTTTGCAACGGAGACTGAGATATACAAACGCTGCTGACGAAAAATGGAAATAACAGAAAGGATTTCTTAATTTTCATAAACATATATTTATTATCAATTTTTTATTTTTCTTTAACCCTGCCAGGATTGTTTAAAATAAATTCATTCCAGCCTTTCAGCTTACCTGCAGTTTTCAAAATCTGATTATCCTGGAAATGATGACAAACAGCAACTGCTAAAGCATCTG
This sequence comes from Chitinophagaceae bacterium, assembly GCA_035292525.1. GTDB lineage: Bacteria > Bacteroidota > Bacteroidia > Chitinophagales > Chitinophagaceae > VBAS01. The sequence continues at coordinate 16,544 of DATDPZ010000267.1, read as the reverse complement.
TTGCATCAAAATATTCTGGTTCTTCTTTTAAGGATAACATCCGTTGCAGCATTTTCCATACCTGTTCTTTGTCAGCGTTACCATTTCCGGTGATGGATTGTTTTATTTTTTTAGGACTGTATTCTGTTACCGGTAAACCGGCACTGATAGCAGCAGCAATAGCCACACCCTGTGCCCGTCCCAGTTTCAGCATACTTTGTACATTTTTTCCAAAAAAAGGAGCTTCAATGGCAAATTCATGCGGCTTATATTTTTTTATCAGTTCCTCCACTTTCTTATGTATTAGTTGCAGTCGGATATAATTATCTTTTTTACCTGATAGCTTCAGCACATTCATTTCAATCATGGTTATAGATGATCCGGAAATTTTTATAATCCCATAACCCATCATCAGGGTACCGGGATCAATGCCAAGAATTATTTTTACTGCCTTTTGCAAGGGGGAAGTTATTTTTACAGAATTAATGAAGCAGGACAAAGCGACTTTAAACTTTTCAGCCCGAATTTACAGATAACAGGATGAAAAATTTCAACAATGGTTTATACGGGCTAAAATGCAATGAATAATTTACAGCATAAAAATATCAAAATCTTTATCAACTTTATCCTGGGGCCTTTATTGTTCATGTGGCTGTCCTGGTCTATTTTCAAACAGGTGAAGCATCAGCCCAACCTGGCAGAGGCCTGGTTAAAAATTAAAGAGTCATTCAACAGCCCGTTACTCTTTTACCTGCTGGCCGTATTCTTATTAATGCTGGCCAATTGGTCATTGGAGGCATGGAAATGGAAATTATTGGTACAACAGGTGCAGCCGGTATCTTTTTCCAGATCGTTGAAGGCTATTTTTTCAGGAGTTTCTTTTTCAGTAACCACTCCTAACCGTACCGGGGAATACCTGGGGAGGGTGTTGTATATGAACGAAGGGAACAGGATGAAAGTGATTTCCCTGACCATACTGGGTAGTATCAGCCAGTTGATGATCACTTTTCTGTTTGGATTGACGGGGTTATTTATTTTAAAAACCAGGATCCAGGCCACTGCATTATCCGGATGGCCCGATTGGATCAACCTGATGTTATCTGCTGGTACGGCAGTATTATTTTTTTTAACAGTATTTTATTTCAGATTGAACTGGCTTGTAAAATGGATCAATAATTTGCAATGGATAAAGAAACATAGCTGGCTGCTTAATGAGTTGGAAAAAGTAAATGCAACGTTGTTATTACAGTTATTGTCTTTATCATTCTTACGGTATTTAATATTCGGTATACAGTATTTTCTGTTGTTTCGTTTCTTTGCAGTGGATGTAAACGCATGGCAGGGTTTTTGGTCAATGGCTATAGTTTTTTACATCATGTCAGTAATACCCACCATTGCTTTGTTTGAAATTGTGCAGAAAGTGTATGTGGCTAAAGAAATTTTTGCAATTTTTACAGTGAATACACTGGGCATTGGTTTGGTAACCACCAGCATCTGGAGCATCAACCTGCTGTTGCCTGCCGCTATCGGAAGTTTATTGATCTTTAGTATTAAAATATTTAATAAGCAAAATGAAAATTCTTAAGACGATCACTGTTCTTTGCCTGGCGGTTATGCTTTCTTCCTCTTATGTTGGAAAACCACAGGGTGAATTTTGTGGCATCAACAATACTGCTTTTATAGCCGGTGAACAAATTACCTATCATGTTTACTATTCAGTGATCGGCGCCTATTTACAGGCCGGTACGGCTACTTTTACCAATACTCTGGAAATTTTTAATAACCGGACCGTCTATCATATAGTGGGTGAAGGAAAAACAAACCCTTCTTATGACTGGATCTACAAAGTGCGTGATAAATATGAATCGTATATTGATACCACCACGCTGTTACCCCTGAAATTTATCCGTGATGTAAATGAAGGAGGATATAAATTTTATGAAACAATTACTTTTAACAGGGAAGCAAGGACGGCTGTCACCAACAAAGGCGTTTTTAAAATGCCGGACTGTGTTCAGGATGTGGTGAGTGCTATGTACTATGCCCGGAATGTTGACTTTAATAAATATAAACCCAATGACAAGATCCCTTTTAAAATGTTTCTCGATCATGAAGTGTTTGATATGTACATCCGTTATCTTGGAAAAGAAACAATAAAAACTCAGTACGGCAGGTTCAAAGCCATTAAGTTTAAACCCCTGCTTTTAAAAGGAACCATTTTTGAAGGCGGTGAAAAAATGACCGTATGGGTGAGCGACGATCCTAATCATGTTGTACTGAGAGTGGAAAGCCCGATTGTAGTAGGTAAAGTAAAAATTGATATGATGGGTTACCGGAATCTGAAACATCCGCTTAGTTCACTCGTAAAATTCAGGGGCCGGTAATTTTCAATGATACATTCAGATTTCATCCAACCTGAAAAAATCTTTTGGCCGTATGCCTCTTTCTGTTTGTTGCAGGCTGCAGCATTCATATTCCCGGTCGTGTTCAAAGAATAACAGGTAATCATTTTCAATAGCTTCTTCCAGGAAAGATTTTTTCTCGTTCAATGTAGTAAGTGGAAACATATCATAAGCCATTACATAAGACAATGGAATATGGCCCGCAGAAGGCAGCAGGTCGGCCATGAAAACAAGGGTTCTTCCCTTGTATTTAATTTGTGGCAGCATCATGGCTTGTGTATGGCCATGTACAAAACGTACGGAAATGTTATCTGTAAAAATAGTTTCACCCAATTTGTCATTACTGGTTTTTGCAACATCAATAAATTTCAAACGGCCGCTTTTTTCTATGGGTAAAATATTTTCTTTCAGGAAGGATGCTTTTTCTCTTTCATTAGGATGTACAGCCCATTCCCAATGCTCTTTATTACTCCAGTAAGTGGCATTTTTAAAAGCCGGCACCAGTTTATCACCGTTCCGGACGATGCTGCCGCCGCAATGATCAAAATGCAGGTGAGTGAGAAACACATCTGTGATATCGTCTTTGCAAAAACCATATTTCGACAAAGACTTTTCTAAGGAATCATCACCATGCAGGTAATAATGCCGGAAGAATTTTTCATCCTGTTTATCGCCATTGCCATTATCAATAAGGATTAATTGGCCGGCGTCTTCAATCAGCAAACAGCGCAGGGCCCAGCTGCATAAATTATTTTCATCGGCAGGATTTATTTTATTCCAGATGCTTTTAGGTACTACGCCAAACATAGCGCCGCCATCAAGTTTGAAATAGCCGGTATTGATGGAATATAATTTCATTTATAAATTTTTCTTATTATTAAAGAAGTATTCTTCAGTCGGTTATTAAAGTTCCCTTCGGGGGATTCAGGGAACTTCATGAATTTTAAACGGACATCGATTTCTTTTCCGCAGCCCTTGTGTACAAAAGTAAGAGAAGGCCGGTAATAAAGAAAACCATCAGCATCAGTACAGAAGTGCGTTGAGAACCGGTGTACTCAGCAAGGAATCCGAATAAAAACAATCCAGACACAATCCCGATTTTTTCTGACACATCATAAAAACTGAAAAAGGATGTAGTGTCCTTTGTTTCGGGCATCAGTTTGGCGTAAGTGGACCGGCTCAAAGACTGGATGCCGCCCATGACAAAGCCAATAACAGAAGCTATAATATAAAACTGCATCACATCATGTTTTGGAATTGAATAACCGTAATAACAAATAGCGATCCACACTATCACACAAACCATCAATGCTTTCAGGTTGCCAATAAAAGAAGAAAGTTTTGAAATGGCAAAAGCTCCTGGAATGGCAATCAACTGAATAATAAGAATGGCAATGATAAGATTTTCCGTAGGAATTGCCAATTCGCTTTTACCATAAAGTGTTGCAGACAGCATCACTGTTTGCACCCCCATATTGAAAAAGAAAAAAGCCGCAAGGTATCTTTTAAGGATCGGTATATTCTTTAGCTGATTCCATACTTTTCTTAATTCTTTGTAGCCATTGGTCAGAATATTATTCTGGTTATCTGTTCCTGCAGGTATAGAATTGGGAAGTTGCTTTAGTGAAAGGGTGGCAAATGAAAACCACCAGATACCAACCAGTAAAAATGATAGTTGAGATGCAAATCCTTTTGTGATACCGAGTTTTTCATTCATTAATACAAATACAAAACAAACCACCTGGAGAATGACACTGCCCGTATAGCCATAAGCAAATCCTTTGGCGCTTACCCGGTCACGGTCTTCGGGGGCTGCTATCTCAGGTAAAAAAGAATTATAAAAAACAATACTGGACCAAAAACCAATAGTGGCAAAGATTAAACAGAGTAATCCAAATCCCAGGTTGGATGCACTATAAAAGAAAAGAGCACAGCAAGCTATACTACCCATAGTCATAAAAAAACGGAGAAAAGATTTTTTATTGCCCTTGTAATCTGCAATGGAAGAAAGGATGGGTGACATGACTGCAACAATCAGGAAAGCAATGGCCATGGCATAATTATATAAGGATGTATTTACAAACTCTCTTCCTAAAAAAATAACCGTATCCTGATCCGTCAGATCATTTCCGTCACCGGTCATGCTTTCGTAATAAGCGGGAAAAATGGTGGAAGTAATAACAAGATTGAATACGGAATTCGCCCAGTCATACATCGCCCAGCCATTGATTACTTTTTTTGAAGCAGTCTGCATAAGTTGGTTTTAGCAAAGGGAAGTTAATGAGAATTTATTTATTACAACTCCATTACTCCACTCAGGATAACAACAAGCATAATTATTCCTGCTATAATCCTGTATATTCCAAAGGCACGGAATCCATGTACTTTCAGGTAATTGATAAAAAACTTTATGGCCAGCATGGCTACCACAAAGGCAACTACATTTCCAACAACAAAGGCCAGGATATTTTCATTGCTCTCCAAAATGATCTTATAACCTTTCCGTATAAGTATTCCATTATTCCAATCTTTAACAAACAAGGTATAGCAGGTAGCTGCCATCATAGTAGGTACAGCAAGAAAAAAAGAAAACTCAGCAGCCAGGTGGCGGGTAAATTTTTGCTGCATACCACCAATGATGGATGCTGCACTGCGGCTTACACCGGGCACCATGGCCAATACCTGCCAGCAACCCACCAAAAATGCTTTGGGAAAACTGATCTGCTCATCCGACTCAATTGTATGCTTCCGAAACAGGTTATCAGCAAAAACCAGAAAAATACCCCCGATCAGTAAGGAGACGGCTACTGTTGCGGGACTTTCCAGCAAGGCATCTATCTGATCTGAAAAAAGAAATCCAAGTAGAAGTGCAGGGATCACTCCCACAATCAGTTTTGCATAAAAGAGCAATTTTTTTATCCAGGAATCTTTCAGGGGAAAAAATTTTTTCCAATACAATACAACAACAGCCAGAATGGCTCCGAACTGGATAGAAACTTCAAACAGTTTGGTAAATTCATCCTGGTGAATGCCCAGCAGGTAACTGGTAATAATCATATGGCCTGTGGATGAGATCGGCAGAAATTCTGTAAGCCCTTCTACAATAGCTATGATAATGGCATCTATAAGACTCATGCTGATTAATCTGAAAATTTGTCCCGGTTGCTATCGGGATACAAATAAAACACGGGAATTACGAAAGACCAATTTGCAAATTGGTAAATAAGCACATTAAGATTTAGGTTTTTTAAATATAGCAACAATTTCAATCACCAGCCCGGCTACGATCAGAACAGGCGCCACCGTAATGCGGGTAAAACTATAAACTTCCCTTTCGTTAAATACGGCAGGATCACTGCTTTTTCCTCCTACCATCAGTACCATGCCCAGAACAATGACTAATGCCCCGATAAACATCAGTCTTAAATTTTGTCTGTCAAACAATCCATGTGTTGTTGCCGTTATTTTCTTTTCGCTCATACCATTAATTTAGAGTTGCAATATAGGAAAAAAAGAAGCCCCATTCCAGCCTTTCTCCAAAGGGTAAGGATAGTTAAGCACCAACCTGATTTTTTTTAGTTTTCTTATTCAAAAGGAAAATTAAAAATTGCAGGGCTTTAGAAAACCTCCCTTCGGGGAAATTTGGTGTGATTAATACAACTCATCCAGCTTCATCCTCAGGTATTTTATCACACTGCGGTGTGTGCTGAAAACGGTAATGCTGATGCCCAGTAAGATCAGGGCAAAACTTAATATAATAAAGGATTGGGTATCTTGTAGTTTTTTAAATCCATCAAAAAAACTTTCTGCAATCAGCATGATAATATAAACAATAACGGTAGCGATGGCCCCACTGATGGCGCCGTTTATGACGGCTCTTATATTAAGTGGCCTTACAATATACCAACGGGTGGCGCCAACCATCTGCATGGTCTTTATCAAAAACCGGTTGCTGAACATAGCCAGGCGAATCGTATTGTCGATCAGAATAATGACCATAGTGGAAATGATAACAGCAATAATCAACAGGATCAGGCTGGCCGTTCTGAAATTTTTTACCATAGTGCCAACCACGGCAATCGGGTAACGCACCTCATCCACTATATAAAACCTGGAAATATCTTCTTTAATAGAGACCAGTTTTGCCGAATCAAGATATTCGGCTTTAAGCCTGAAATCAATGCTGGCAGGCAACAGGCTATTATCAATAAATTCTGTAAAATCTTCACCACCGGTTTTCATCCATTCTTTCTTTGCCGTTTCTTTATCCGTGTAGGTTACTGCTTTTACATAAGGTTGGGAAGCTATATAATTTTGTAAACTTTCTCTGGCCGTGTCTTTAATATTTTGCCGGAGAAATACATGCACTTCCACACTTTCTTTCAGGTTGCTGATCAGTTTCCTTGAGTTGATTGTGATGATGCCAATAATTCCCAGGAGACTTAATACCAGGGTAACTCCCAGAATGGACATAAAGTATGAAGGTTTTCCGCGTTTGATGGAGGATCTGCCTGCTTTTACCATAAGTATTGAATTTGTCCGAATGGATGATCAGCTATCCGGATATTTTTAGCTGGACTTATCTGCCCGGGTAAAGTGAATTATTTTTTTTATTGATGCCGTTCAGCCGGACAAATGTAACGGATTTATCCCTACAGTTGCCGGGACAACCCTTAATTTTGTCACTCATCTAACGATTGGCTTTGGTAGTTATTTCAGAGCCGGATAAATGAAAAGATTTTTAAGTCTTCTTTCACAACTTTATCCGGCTGTTGTTGCGACGCTCCTTTTGACTGCAGCAATTCTTATCATCTTTATGCTGAACAGAATTCCAGGCCCTGAAGTGTGCGACGCAACGGAAGTGAAATAGTAGTAATAAAGCTGATTTCAAAAAATTAAAACTTAAAAATTTATACCATTACATAACATGGAGTACCGCTTCAGGGATATAGAAAAAAAATGGCAACAGCATTGGAAAGAGACAAATGCGTATAAAGTTCCGAATGAAAGCAGCAAGCCTAAATTTTATGTGCTGGATATGTTTCCTTATCCAAGTGGAGCCGGTCTGCATGTGGGACACCCGTTGGGTTATATCGCTTCTGATATTTATGCCCGGTTCAAAAGACTGAAAGGATATAATGTTTTGCACCCGATGGGTTATGATGCCTTTGGCTTACCGGCAGAACAATACGCAATTGATCATGGCATTCATCCGGCAGTTTCTACGGAAGACAATATCAATAATTTCAGAAAACAACTGGACAATATTGGTTTCTGCTTCGACTGGGACCGGGAAGTACGTACCTGTGATCCGAAATTTTATAAATGGACCCAATGGATCTTTTTGCAATTATTCAATTCTTTTTTTAACCGTCAATCTAAAAAAGCTGAAAAGATCGGAGTATTGATTGCGGCATTTGAAAAAGCCGGAACGGCAGAACACCCAATTCCCAATTCCCAATTCCGAATCTCCTCTTTTTGTAAAACAGAATGGAATTCATATGATGAAAAAACAAAGCAGGATATTCTGATGCAATACCGCCTTGCTTATTGCGGGTATGGCGAAGTGAACTGGTGTGAAGCCCTGGGAACTGTACTTGCCAATGATGAAGTAGTGAACGGAGTAAGTGAACGGGGCGGCCACCCGGTAGAAAAAAAGAAACTGCGCCAGTGGTATTTACGGATTACTGAATATGCAGACCGGTTGCTGGAAGGTTTGGAAGCCGTGGACTTCAGCGAAAGCATGAAGGAGATGCAGAGTAACTGGATCGGGAAATCGTTCGGTGCAAATCTTAAATTCCAGATTGCAAATTTCCCATCCCAACTGGAAGTATTTACAACAAGACCCGACACCATCTTCGGTGTTGACTTTATGGTTCTGGCTCCGGAGCATGAATTGGTGAATCAAATAAAATCTGCTGAACAGGCAAAAGTGGTGGACGATTATATTGCTTTTGTAAAAAGCCGCAGTGAAAGAGAACGAATGGCAGAGAAAAAAATTACGGGGGTATTTACCGGTGCTTACGCTGTCAATCCCTTTGACGGCAGAGAAATCCCGATCTGGATTTCAGAATATGTGCTGGTTGGATATGGAACCGGCGCTATCATGGCGGTGCCTTGCGGTGATCAGCGGGATTTTTTATTTGCAAAGTATTTTAATATTCCCATCACCAACATTATCGGTAATCATTATAGCGGGGAAGAAGCCAACGCCACCAAAGAAGCTATTCTTGAGAATTCAGGATTCATCAACGGTATGCGGATGAAAGACGCCATTGATGTGGTAATAAATAAACTGGAAGAACTGGGTATTGGGGAAAGAAAAGTAAATTATAAAATGCATGATGCGGCATTCAGCCGCCAGCGATACTGGGGCGAGCCATTCCCGGTCATCTGGAAAGACGGAGTGGCTTATCCGTTGGATGAATCGGAATTGCCGGTAGAGCTGCCTCAGTTGGATGATCTGAAACCGGGACCGGATGGAGAAGGACCCTTATCAAATTTACCGGAATGGAAAAATTATAAGGGAGGAATAAGAGAAGTAAATACCATGCCCGGTTATGCAGGATCATCCTGGTATTTTCTGCGATATATGGATCCGCAAAATGAAAAAGAATTTTGCTCCCGTAAAGCATCTGATTACTGGGGACAGGTGGATCTGTATATCGGCGGTACAGAACATGCCGTAGGTCATTTATTGTATAGCCGTATGTGGACAAAATTTCTTTATGACCTGGGATTAATTGGCCATGATGAACCATATAAGAAACTGGTGAACCAGGGAATGATACAGGGGAGCAGTAGGTTTGTGTATAGAATAACTTCTTCATCAGAGGAGGGGGAGATAACAAAACCATTTTTTGTTTCATATAATTTAAGAAGCGATGCAGAGATAATAAGAAAGCTGGTCTTCGGAAATAGAGCTGGAGCTTTAATGTATGTTACATCACCTCTTCACGTTGACGTAAACATTGTTGATGGCGTTGAACTCAATATAGAAGCTTTTAAGAATTGGAGAAATGGTGAATATGCAGATGCCGAATTTATTTTAGAAGAGGGAAAATATATCTGTGGTGTAGAAACAGAAAAAATGTCCAAATCAAAATTCAACACAGTAAACCCGAATGACCTTGTAGAAAAATATGGCGCCGATACTTTCCGCATGTATGAAATGTTTCTGGGTCCGGTGGAAATGAGCAAGCCCTGGGATACAAAAGGTATTGAAGGGGTGCATCGGTTTTTAAGAAAATTCTGCCGCTTGTTTTCTGATGAAATAAAAGGCAAAGTATGGAATGAAGAAAAACCCACAGATGCTGAACTGAAAGTTTTACATAAAACAATTAAAAAAATTGAGGAAGATACGGAGCGGTTCAGTTTCAATACCGGGGTCAGCACATTTATGATTGCCACCAATGAACTGACCGATCTGAAATGCCATAAAAAAGAAATACTGGAAAAATTGCTGATTCTGCTCAGCCCTTATGCGCCGCATATCAGCGAAGAGTTGTGGCATCGATTAGGAAATCCTGGTTCCGTACTGGATGCAGTTTTCCCAAAGTGGAATGAAAAATACCTGAAGGAAACTTCCAAAGCCTACCCGGTGGCAATCAATGGAAAAACAAGAACAGAAATTACTCTTTCACTGGATATAACTCAGCAACAGGTAGAGGAAATTGTTTTACAAAATGAAGTAGTTAGAAAATGGCTGGAAGGAAAACAGCCGAAGAAGATCATTTATGTAAAGAACAAAATGATCAATGTGGTGGTGTAAACCAATCAGGCAATTTTCAGTTTTCGCTGGCGGTATTGAATTTTTCTTTTAATAAACCCGCTGAGCTTATAGCGCCTTAGTACTTCATTGGGAATAAATGCAGCCCCATTGATCAGGCCCAGGCAACCGGGCTGGTTGCAATAGCACTGGAATGGACTGGCCATTTCCCATTCGGTAGAAGGATAGAAAAAAGTAAACTCTTCGCCTGCTTCAATATCCCTGAGTGCAACTACTTTCTTATTTGAGGTATCAAAAAAGCAATTAGGATTGCAGCCGTGATTGATGTACTGCAGAAAATAAGGATGTAAAGCAATATGGGTTTTATTGCCGGTTTGTACAGTTAAATAAGAGGGTTTGTCTGAAACAAATGCAGCACCCAGCGGGCTGATCAGTTCGTCTTTTTTAAAATGCTTTAATGCAAATAATGTTTGCTGGCCAGAAGCATGATCTTTTCTTATTTCTGCAAATTGGTGACTGGAAACTACATCGTAAGTAGTACTTGCAGCTGGATTGGTTGACATAAATGGTTAGTAATTTAATAAATGGTTTATTGAAATTATATATTAACCTATATAATTCAATAATTATTTTATACACATATCATCTACTTTTTAACAAGGCGGATGGAGGCGCTGGTTTCTTCCGTGCTTTTTAGCATGGCTTCATAACGAATGTTATTTACAATAGCCAGCATGTAGGAAGTGTTGGGAGGAATAGAACCAAGGTTTTCTGCCACCATCACCAGTTCATTGGTTTCATTAAGTTCGCTTACCGCAATCTTTATTATGTAAGGGGATGCTTTGAGAAAAATATGCTGAAAGATCATCCTGTTATTTAAGAAAAGAGAAATGGAATCACCGTCTATTTCTGCATTATCATAAAAACGGAGTTCGATTGAATCGCCAATAACCGGTATCTCCACTGCAAAGATTTTCTCTCTTTTCACAAATTTCTCTTCAATGGTCTGTATAGTTTCCGGTATTGGCACCGGAAGCATTGAAGGAGCAGGTTTGAAAGGATCAGCTGTGCTCAACTCTCTTTTTCTGACATTAAAAACAGGATCATCTCTTTTCTGCATCTCTGTTGGTTTTGTTATCATTATTTCATTTACCGGAACGGGTGCCGGGCTGCTGGCAATGGCAGCTACACTATCTATAATGGTTGGATCATTGGCTCCTTCGGTATAATTGTCAATAATAAAATCCCATTCATCTTTAAAAATGCTATTCCCGGTTTTTACCAGGTCCACAGCGCCTTTTATATTATCTCTGTCATTGATCAGGGAAGCTTTGCCTTCCAGAATCATTTTGCCACTACCGGGGCAATTAAAATCAGCATTGGATAAATAAGGAACTTTACCAGGAGAGCCCAGGGCCAGTTTACCCTTTTTTTCATCAATCAACTGATCATCCCACCAGATGGTTTCATTTGTTCTTCCGTCAAAATATCCTTTGATGGAATATCTTCTGTAAGTGTTTATTGATTCGTAATAATAGGAAGTGCCAAACAGGCTGTCGCCTTTTTGAATGATCTTTAACTCCACTTTCTTTTTATTGATTTGTCCTTTCCAGGTGCCGGTAATCATTTGCGAAGCAGATTCCTCCGTTTTTAACAACAGAAAAACCAATAGCCCCCGAAAACAGTATCTTTTTTGCCAACCAGTTCTCATGTAGGTCCGTTTGAAGTAATTAAACGGAACAGGGAAAAATATATTTCACACAGGGCAGTCAATAAAAGTTATTACCGAAACTTTCACAAAAAGAATATTGGGTTTTAATGATTAGTTTTACTTCCTTAAAACACCTGAAAGAAGTTCATGCCCAACCCCAACCTGCAAAGTGAAAAAGAGCAGTTAACTGCGGCTGATAAAGAGTTTGAAAACAATATCCGTCCTGCTGTCATTGCAGAGTTTTCAGGCCAGGATCAGATTATTGAGAACCTGAAGATATTTATTAAGGCAGCGAAAATGCGTGGCGAAGCGCTGGATCACATTTTATTTCATGGGCCTCCCGGCTTAGGAAAAACCACATTAAGCAGGATCGTAGCCAATGAAATGAATGTAAATATTAAAGAAACTTCTGGACCCGTGATAGAAAAACCCGGAGACCTTGCCGGCCTGCTTACCAATCTTGAAACCAATGATGTATTGTTTATAGATGAAATTCACAGGCTGAGTACCGTGGTGGAGGAATATTTATATGCAGCTATGGAAGATTACCGGATTGACATCATGATTGACAGTGGCCCTAATGCAAGAAGTGTACAGATCAACCTGAATCCATTTACCCTGATTGGCGCTACCACAAGAAGCGGATTGCTGACAGCGCCATTACTTTCAAGATTTGCTATTAAATCAAGACTGGAATATTATTCTACAGATGTGATCAATAAGATCATTGAGAGGTCGGGCAGGATACTTAATACTAAAATTTCAAAAGAAGCGATACATGAAATTGGCCGCCGCAGCCGCTGTACACCAAGGATTGCCAATGGTCTTTTACGCCGGGTAAGAGATTTTGCCCAGGTACTCAATGACGGCCAGATCGATTTTGGAATTACCCAACATGCATTAAAAGCATTGAATGTGGATGAACTTGGCCTGGATGATATGGATAACAGGATTCTTTCCACCATCATCGATAAATTTAAAGGAGGCCCGGTGGGAATTACTACAATTGCTACTGCAGTAGGCGAAGAAGCCGGCACAATTGAAGAAGTATATGAACCTTTTCTTATTCAGGAAGGATTTATACAACGTACAGCTAGAGGAAGGGAAGTGACAGCAAAGGCATATGAGCATTTGGGTAAAAAAAGCATTGCAAAATCCGATCAGCCAGATCTTTTTTGATGCAACGAATTATTAATTAATGATGTCATTTTTGATATGAAGAGAATTGCCATACTTTTATTTTATTTTATAATTATTAGCGCCTGCACCAGAGATACGCAGGTAAATCAGTCTAATCAAGATTGGTTTCTAATAAAAATCATACGACAAAGTGATGGTAACTGTAACCGGCCCTTAATAACTTTTCTTGATCGCCAGCAAGAAGCTTATCAAATAATAGCGAATAGCAATGGGATATATGGTCAATATGTTGCATTGGGTTTACCTAAAGTGAATTACCCTGTTGGAACAACAATGTATGTTTCTATTCGCCAACCTAAAGCTAATGAAGCAATTGCCTGTATTACCTTCGGGCCATCGTATTCGCATGTTTATATAGATAACATAAAATGAGGCTGTCTCAAAAGCAATGAATTTAGTAACACAACGTTCACGAAGTATTTCACAAAGAACACAACGTGTTGAAAATAAATTCCAAATTCTTTGTGCCCGTCGTGCTTTCTTTGTGTTCTTAGTGTTACTTCAGACTTTTGAGACAGCCTCAAGAATATTTTCTAATTTGCAAATTTCTTTACTCCTGCACTACTAGCCGGAAGCCATTTCCATGTATATTCACAATCTCGATCTTTTCATCATCCTTTAAATACTTGCGGAGTTTGGCAATATATACATCCATACTGCGGCCATTAAAATAGGTGTCACTACCCCATATTTTTTTCAGGGCATTTTCCCTGGGCAACAAATCATTTAAATGCTCAGCCAGCATCTTTAATAGTTCATTTTCTTTTGGCGACAGCGTTTGGGTTATGCCGCCATGAGTGAGTTGGCGAAGTTTGGGATTGAAATGATAAGTGGATAAATCAAATTCCTTGTTCTCACTTTCCCGGTTCATTTCCTCGTTGCGCTTCAGGATGGCTTTTATTTTTAAAAGCAAAACTTCACTGTCAAAGGGCTTGGTAATATAATCATCAGCGCCAAGTTTATATCCCTGGATCACATCTTCCTTCATAGTTTTTGCACTTAAAAAGAAAAGCGGGATATCGGGATCCACATCCCTGATTTCTTCAGCCAGTGTAAACCCGTCCATATTCGGCATCATTACATCCAGCAGGCAGATATCAAATTTCTCCCGTTGAAAAGCCGCCAGGCCCAGCCGCCCATCTCTTTCGAGGATCACATCATAATCATTCAGCTCCAGGTAATTTTTCAATACAGATCCGAGATTTGTATCATCTTCGCACAATAAAATTTTAGGTTTTTTTCCTTCCATGTTTTTTAGTTTTTCGTTAATCAGACTGTCTCAGCACCCCTCTCCATTTATGAAGAGGGAGGGGATGAGGTGCGAATAAAGTTAAATCATTTGACCCATGATACCACAGGAGGATAATTTTTTGTTAAGAACGGTCAGTTGCGGGCAAGAATGTAATTTTACAGATAAATACCAGATTCAATGGCAATGCATTTAACTCCCGATAACCGGTTAAAGAAACTGATTGTTATTGGCGACCGGGTTTTAATAAAACTTACCAGGCCTGATGAACGTACCGCCAGCGGTCTTTACCTGCCCCCCGGTGTACAGGAAAAAGAAAAAGTGCAGCAAGGCTTTGTCATCAAAACCGGGCCCGGCTATGTAATTCCAATGCCGATGGAAGATGAAAGCTGGAAAGGAGAAGAAGAACAGGTGAAATATGTGCCCTTACAGGCCAAAGAAGGAGATCTGGCTATTTTTTTACTAAGCGGCGCTACAGAAGTGATGTATGAGAATGAAAAATATTTTATCGTACCGCAGAGTGCAATCCTGTTGCTGGAGAGGGAAGAAGATTTGTAACATTGAAAACCAATTTCCTTAAAAATTATTTAGAAAAATTTTTTCATGTCAGACCAATCAAAATTTCTGGAAACTGTTAAATCTGGTTACACATTCAATGGCGAAGCAATTAAAATAGGTAATGCTGTTTTAGATGGTACCGTAGTAAGTGGTGCTGATATCCTGCTTCCATTAAAAACAATGAACCGTCACGGATTAATTGCCGGGGCAACCGGTACCGGTAAAACAAAAACCTTACAGGTACTCAGTGAAATTTTAAGCGATGCCAGTGTACCGGTGCTGATGATGGATATTAAAGGAGACCTGAGTGGTATAGCAGCCGCAGGTTCTTTTAATGAAAAAATAGCTGAGCGGTCAGCAAAACTGGGCATCGAATTTAAACCGGCAGCTTATCCTGCAGAGTTGCTTACTTTAAGTAACGAAAAAGGAACCAGGCTTAAAGCAACGGTCAGTGAATTTGGCCCGGTGTTGCTTTCAAAAATATTAGGGTTAAATGATACCCAGGGCGGATTTGTTTCCATGATCTTTAAATATTGTGATGATGAACAACTCCCCCTGCTCGATCTGAAAGATTTTATTAAAGTCCTCCAGTTTGTAAGCAATGATGGAAAAGCAGAACTGGAGAAAACTTATGGTAAAATTTCCACCACTTCTACCGGAACTATTTTAAGAAAAGTAATTGAGCTGCAGCAGCAGGGTGCTGATATTTTTTTTGGTGAAACCAGTTTTGATGTGGACGACCTGATGCGTATCAGTGATGATGGCCGTGGAATGATCTCTGTGGTCCGGGTTACAGATTTGCTGGATAGGCCAAAACTTTTTTCTACGTTCATGCTGCAACTACTCGCAGAACTTTATGCATCCTGTCCCGAAGAAGGCGACCTGGACAAACCCAAGCTGGTAATATTTATTGACGAAGCTCACCTGATTTTCCAGGAAGCCAGCGATGCTTTATTACAACAAATAGAAACGATCATTAAGCTGATACGTTCCAAAGGCATTGGAATTTTCTTCTGTACACAAAACCCGATGGATGTGCCTGCAAGTGTATTATCGCAATTGGGGCTGAAAGTGCAACATGCATTAAGGGCCTTTACTGCAGCTGACAGAAAAGTTATTAAAAAGACAGCTGAGAATTATCCTGAAACAGATTTTTATAAAACGGATGACCTGATCACCCGGTTAGGAATCGGCGAAGCTTTAATAACCATGCTCAATGAAAAAGGAATTCCAACTCCATTAGTTCATTGTATGCTTCGGCCACCCAATAGCAGGATGAATATTTTAACGGAAAATGAAATTGATACGTTGGTGACCGCTTCTAAAATAGCCGCTTCCTATAATAAAGAAGTGGATAATGAAAGCGCTTATGAGATCCTGAATGAAAAACTGAAAGAAGCAGCGGAAAGAAATAATGAAACAAAAGCGGAAAGAAAAACGAGTTCCAGGGAAAAAACAATTTTTGATGATCCCGCTTTAAAACAAGTAAGCCGGACAGCAGCCACTATCATTACAAGATCGTTATTGGGAGTGTTGGGATTGGGAGGAAGAACAACGCGGCGAAGAAGAAAATTATTTTAACCTCACCCATCCGGCTTTATCCATTTCAATTTCATTTTCTGCCTGAAGGAAATCAATCACTTTCCATGCTTTTTCTTTTTTAATATTACCCATAGTAAGAATTAATTCTTTTGTTGGCAGGGGTTGGGGTTGGAG
>DATDPZ010000266.1:0-12563 GCA_035292525.1 Chitinophagaceae bacterium | reverse complement strand
TAATAGCTTGGAAGAAACAAACAAGGTTGTTAACGCATCTACCGGGGAGATAATGACCTCACTTCAGGCAAAACTTATTGATGCCGGTACTGCTGATAAAGCTAAGATCTGGCATCCTCATGCCTTAGAAGTTCAAAAAATTGCAGGCGATTTATATACATTTATTCAAAGCCTGAAAGACGAAATTTTAGAGAAAGCCGGAGCCAAATTTGAAACCGGGGATTCAAGTTATAAAGAGGATAACCTGGATATTACAACAAGAATGATGGTGGATAAAGGCCAGGGAAAAGTTCTTTATGACAAATTATTGAACTTCAAAAAAACTATTTTGGAAATTGACCCAGTTATTGCCCGGCATTTTGCCAATTCATTGCCTATAAATCTTGATATACCAAAGACAAAAAACAAAGGAAATAAATCCTGGGAAGCAGCCTATTTCAGAATGGTGCCTACGGTAGCAGCACTTACCATCTTAAGTAAATTTCAAAACGATGTAAAAACAACAGAAAATAAAGTCATCACATTTTGTCATGAACAGGTGGGAAAAGTTGAATTCAGGTTTAACCAATATGAAGCAATTATAGGGCAAAATTCAAAAGTATTATTAGCAGGACAGGAACTGGAGATCACTGCCGGTCTTGCAGCTTTTAATAGTGATAAAAAACCAACTGTCACCATTGGCGGAGCAGTAGTTCCTTTAGATGAAAAAGGAATGGCCATCAAAAAAATACCGGTTAACTCCAGCGGTAAAATTCCGGTGAAGGTTTCTTATACAGACCAGGATGGGAAATTACAGGAGAAAATAGTTGATGTTGATTATATAGTTGGACAATCCAGTGCAGCTGTACAGCTTGATAAAATGAATGTACTGTTTATTGGTGTAGATAACCCTGTTACAATTTCCGGAAGCGGAAGCGTTGATCAGATTCAGGCCACCATTACAGGCGGAGGTGGAGTGTTAAGCGGATCTGGTGCCCGACGTACGGTTCGTGTGACACAGGAAACAGACGAATGTATCATTAGGGTAACTACACCTGATGGAAAAACTACAAGTGTAAATTTCCGGGTACGTTCTATTCCAGATCCCACACCGATGATTGGAGCAAGTGAAAGTGGTGATATTCCGGCCAACATGTTTAAAAGCCAGGCAGGGGTAAGGGCCTATGTAAAAAACTTTTTTTATGAAACACAGTTTAATGTAACCAGTTTCCGCATTACCGGTGATGGTTCTGGTTTTGATGATGGTATTGAAGAGGCAAATAATTCCGGTGGCGCCTGGAATGAAGCCAGGAGAATTATCAGTAAATGCCGTCCCGGTTCATTTATCACTATTGAAGACATTTATGCCATAGGCCCTGATGGAAGAAGAAGAAAACTGACTCCTTTGATCTTTAATTTGAAATAATATAGCAATGAAGAAACAGCTTATTAAATATGTCGTTCTGTTAAGTGTACTGGTTAACCTTTGTGTTTTTGCAGATGCTCAACGTACAGGAAGAACTACCAGAAATCAAACCAATACTCAGGCAAATCGTGATACGGTACCTCAACAAAATGTACAGAATACAAATCCGGCAACAGTAGGCCAGTACAATCCTTATGGCAACATACCTATTAAAGTGGCGCCTGTATCAGGTGGTTTTAATGATACCATCCGTCTTTCATTAAGAAATGATGGCGCTACAGAAAAAAGTATGTTCAGGGAAAGAACACCATTACCCTACGAATATTTAAGAGCTGATGACGCATTGTATACACAAAGAGTTTGGAGAGAAATTGATATCAGGGAAAAAATAAACCTGCCTTTCCGTTATCAGACCACTGACGACAACGGGGATCAGCGTTTTGTCAGCATATTGGTAAATGCTGTAAGGAGAGAATTGAAAAATGGCAATGCCATTGCTTTCAGTGCCGACGATGACCGCTTCACTACTTTTCTTGATTCGGCAAATTTTGAAAGATCTTTAGGTGGTGGCGGCCTTTGCGACACCCTTCCTGTGTATAACCTCAATGACCCCACTAAAATTGACAGCTTTGTAGTTTCCTGTAATAGCATAAATCCTGATGAAATTGTAAAATTCAGGGTAAAAGAAGAGTGGATCTTTGACAGGGAAGCCAGCAGAATGTTTGTAAGAATAATCGGTATTGCACCCTGTAAAACACAATATGCCACAGATAAGAAAACCGAAAGAGGTGTTACACCATTATTCTGGATATACTATCCTGATCTTAGACCCACACTTGCAAAACATGAAGTGTATAACCCAAAAAATATGGGAATGAGCCGAATGACCTGGGAGGAGTTATTTGAGGCAAGAATGTTCAGCAGTTATATTGTGAAATCAACGCTGGACAATCCTTATAATAAATATATAAGAAATATTATCAGGGATAATCCCATTCTTGCGCTACTGGAAGGCGAAAATATTAAAGACAAAATATTTAATTACGAACAGAATCTTTGGTCTTATTAAACCAGAAATTCGTAAAATTACGATATCCTAAAGTCCCTTTCAAGGGGCTTTATTTTTTTCCACATTTTATTTTATAGATTATAAAAAATACCCGCAGATGACAGTAGGAAATGTAAAATATTGTTGTACTTTTATTCCGGTTTTTCATAGGATATTGGATTTTAAAAACGGGGCTGGATTTTTATCCTGGCCCCATTATTTTTTTATCCCTTCTTCCCCCCTGAAATAATTTCCGGAACTATCTTTTATTAAAATTGTTATTCTACTTTTCGAAATGATTTTTAAGAATTGCAGCTTTTGTCTTCCCGATTAATTTTTCCAGTTCACCTGTTGATTTTGATTTAATATTTTTTATGGATTTGAATGTTTTCAGCAACAACTCATTTGTTTTATTACCAATTCCTTTGATTTCTCCGAGTTCGTTTTTAAAGGCGTCTTTACTCCTTTTTTTGCGGTGAAAATTTATACCAAAGCGATGCACCTCATCCCGAATAAAACGAATCAGCTGTAAGCTATGGCTGTTATAAGGCAGCTTTAAACTTTCCCGGTCTCCTGTAAAAAAAATTTCTTCTACATTTTTTGCCAGTCCAATGACCGTAGTTTTTGATGCTGCTCCAAGCTCTTCCAGTGCAGATACAGCAGCGTTTAGCTGGCCCTTTCCTCCATCAATGATAACGAGTTGTGGCCAGGGAAGATCCTCTTCCAATACTCTTTTATAACGTCTGCCCACTGCTTCTTTCATGGTAGCAAAATCATTAATACCCTTCACTGACTCTATATTAAAGAGACGGTAGTCTTTTTTACTGGGTTCGCCATTTTTAAAACAAACCATGGCTGATACCGGGTAGGATCCCTGAAAATTTGAATTATCAAAACATTCAATATGGATAGGAGTATGTAAAAGTTTCAGATCATACTGCAGCGTTAATAACAGTTCCTGTTTGTCTTTATTTTTTTCATGCAAATGCAGTCGTTTTTTATTTTGAAGATCTTCAATAAAATACTTTGCATTTTTTTCTGCCAGTTCAAGAAGCTTTTTCTTGTCCCCGGCTTTGGGCACCGTAATCTTAACTCCTTCTTCCGGGTAAGGTATCCTGAACGGTAATATAATTTCTTTGACGGTACTGTTATAAGCTGTTCGTATCTGGGCAACTGCCGTAACAAGTATTTCCTCCACCGGTTCTTCTAAAAAAATATCCAGGGCAAATGATTTTGTTTGAACGATTGAGCCATTGAGCACCATCAGGTAGTTCAGGTAAATTTTTTCTCCGGCTTTTTGTATAAAAAAGACATCCAGGTCATTTAGTTTTGGATTACTGATGACTGAACGGGACTGGTAATTTTTCAGGTAGCTTATTTTCTTTTTTATGAAGTCTGCTTTTTCAAATTCAAGATTAGCTGCATATTGCTTCATTTCATTTTTGAAGTGCAGGATGACGGAGTTTAAATTTCCTTTCAATAAGTTTTTAACCTGATAAAGTCCGGCTTGGTAGTCTTCTGCGCTTTGTAAACCTTCACAGGGGCCTTTACAATTTTTAAGATGATATTCCAGACAAACTTTAAATTTCTTTTTCCGGATATTATTTTCTGTCAGGTTAAGCGTACAGGTACGTAAGGGGATTGCCATTTTTATAAAACTCAATAATTCCCTCAGTTGTTGTACAGAAGTATAAGGGCCCAGGTATTCTGAACCATCAGCAACATGTTTCCGGGTAAGAAAAACCCTTGGGAAGGGTTCGTTTTTTATAACGATGTAGGGATAGGTTTTATCATCTTTCAGACTGATATTGTATTTAGGTTGAAAATTTTTGATCAGGGAATTTTCGAGAAAAAAAGCGTCTTGTTCAGAATCCACGATGGTGAATTCAATATAATGAATTCGTTTTACCAGTTCATACGTTTTGTAACTTACCTGTTTTTTTAGAAAATAAGAACTTACTCTTTTGCGGATATTTTTTGCTTTGCCAACGTAAAGCAACTCTTTTTCTTTATTGTAATACTTATAAATTCCGGGTAACCGGGGAATGGAATTAGCTATTTTCTGAAATGCTGATGCTGTCATTTAGATTTATACTGTTTCTGCTTTTGTATTGAGGGCTGTTAATCCCATTTTACTTTTGTAATCTGAACTTTCTCCGGTTCATTTCCTTTCTGAATGATACTGACAACCTGAAAGTATTGATCTATCTGCCAGAAAAGTTTTTGTTGAATACTGCTGTCATTTACCCGTACTGAGCGGTCAATAAAAATACTTTCAACTTTTCCTGATGCCAGTTCATCGAGGGGGATAATAATTATTTGTTTCTGTATTTCCGGTTTTTCTTCTTTTGCAGTGGAGGTAATGCTCAGGGTGTTCTGTGAGGCATCTATTAGCCGGTCTTCTGTATAGTTTTCGCTATAATGGTTTTGTGAAATATCTGGTAAAGAAAGGAAAGCTGCTGCAAGCCCTCTTACTTCTTCTCTTTTTATATAAGTAGTATCTGTTTTACCATCCACTGTTTCTGTTTTTACAAGCTGGTAAAAAGAAGTATCAATATGATTGACCTGTCCTTTAATAATACTTAAAACAGAAATAACCGGTTCTTTTTCACTTTCTTTTTTTTCTTTGCAGGAGTTAATGAAAAGACTCAAAAATATAAAGAGGGAAAGAATATTTTTCATGACCTAAATTTAATCTAAAACATGCCCGAAAAAATAATCCCGGTATGATAATTACCGGGAATATAAAAACTGGAAGTTAATATTGGAAATTTATTATTGATTAAAAGTGGCAGCTACTTTAAGCCCAACCGCAAATAAATTTTCTTTAACAGGATAACCGCTCACATAGCTGGATAAAAACTGGTACCGGACATGTGGTCCTGTTTGCCATTGTACCTTTCCGGTTTTATAAGAAACAAAGGTTTCGAAGCCAGTGCTGAGATTCCAGCGACGCATCAAATCTGGAAATTCTGCATAATTTTTATAATCGCTGGAGATCATATAAGCCCTGTCGCCAATCACATATGTAGGTTGCAGGGTAACAGAGATGCCAAAGTTGAAATTCTTTTTTTCAGTTAATGCTAATTCAGTTCCCATTGGTAAAGCCGCCTGGAAATAAAAATTTTCTAACCAGTTGGGTGTATAACCACTAAAATTTCGATAATTACTTAACGTGGACATATAATTTGTCCGGTAGCCACTGCTGACAGCAACTGTGGCAATTTCTGTCGGCGAAGAATAGGCCCGGATATCATACCTGTTGATATTAAACTGAATACCTGATTTCAACGATACGTTTTTATTTAATCTGTATTTGCCTTCTAACCCAAACTCAAAGCCCATGGCTGGTTTATGGTTTACAATATTGTTCACATCCAGGTAGCGGTAGCTGTTAAAAGAATTATTGGCATATGGACTTTTATTTTCCTTTAATTTTCTGTAACTGACCGTAGGGGTTAAATATACCTGGAACGATAATCCATTATTTTTTGATTTCACAGAAAGCGGAACCTCAAGAGAAGCAAGGGCATTGACTGCACCTGTTATTCTTGCATCCTCATTAATTTTATGAGCATCACTTTCAGGAAATATTTTTTCTGCCGGGGTGAGATCAGGAACAGAAAGTTCAGTAAAGAAGTCTCCGGTTTCATTTTGTATTATTTCAACGGTAGCTGATTCATTGGTTACTTCTTCTTGAAGTGTTTCTGGTTGAATATTGCTTTTTTCAACAGAAGTAGCTAAAGTTATTGCAGTTTTTTTTGTTGTTACAATTTGCGGTTCCCGCACAGCCGGTAGTGCCGTTGTCTTCAAAGTAATTTCAGGCTGGGCAAAATGGAAATTGTTTTTTTCAAAAAACAGTTTTGAAGACGGAATGGAAGAATTTAAAACAGGTGAAGATTTATCAAGCTCGGTCATCATTGCTTTATCCGCTGTATAATTTAAAACTAATAAAGTAATAGCTGTACCGGAAAGCAACAGCATAGCCATTGCAGAAATGCGATACCATTTCCGGCGGGTGTGTAAAGCAGCATGAACGCCATTCCAAACCTTTTCCGACGGATACATCCGGTATTGGTTTGCATTATCTCTCAGCAGCTTTTCAAAATCCTGGTTATTAAATTTACTTTCCATAAACCTGTCAGCTTATAAGGGCTGAATAAATTTTTATCTACTTTATCCACCTGCTGCAACAGCCGTTAAAATATTTGGTTTTGGCTTCTGCAGTATTTTTTTTCTTATTAAAATATCTTCAAGCATTGCTTTTGCCCTGGTAAACTGGCTGCGACTGGTACTTTCTTCAATATCCAGCATACCTGCAATTTCTTTGTGACTATAACCTTCAATGGCATATAAGTTTAGTACTGTTTTATACCCCATTGGTAACATTCTGATACATTCTACCACTTGTTTGGCCTGGATAATAGAAGGAATACTTTCTTCTCTCACCAGAATACCTGTTGCGTGAATAATATTAACATTCTCATTGAACTTCTTATTTTTCTTTAAAATGTTAATACAGGTATGAACGATTATTCTTCTTACCCATCCTTCAAAAGATCCGCGGCTCTCAAACGTGTGCAACTGCAAAAAAACCTTTATAAATCCTTCCTGCAACATGTCTTCAGCATCCTCACGATTATGGGCGAAACGATAACATACTGCCAGCATTTTAGGACTGTATTTATTGTACAATTCTCTTTGTGCTGCAGCTTCGTTTTTTTTACACCCTGATAATATGGCTTCCTCGGTCATAATCGCCGTTTGGTTGCCTGTAATTTAGACAATTTTTGCATTAGAATGCTGCACGAATTTGTAATATTTCAGAAAAACAGACTTCTTTTTGCCTGAACCACTAAATATTTTAATTACGGTGCCGTTCGGTAAACTAAAGGGATGCCCTGATGGCCATGATAAAATTGCGTCCGGGAGCTGAAAAACCAGAGGCAAAATACCGGTAATTACGGTCAAAGATATTTTCAATTGCAAATTGAAGTTGAATGTTTTTGTTTAAGTTAAAACTGTTTCTCCAGTTCAGGGTTAACCAGGAAGGCATTCCGTCGGGAGTAGCATATTGCAAATTGTCTTCTCCATCCAGATTGTAATTTTTAATTCGTTTCCACCCGTTGAACATAATAAATCCTTCACTGGAAAATTTGTTTTGATTAAAACTAAAACTGGCTTTTCCATATAAAGGAGGGAGGTGATCCTGTGGCGTTTTTGAGCCGTTATTATTTTTAAACCTGCCGTATGTATAGGTTAAAGTTCCAAAAAATGATACCCTGCTGTTGAAGTCAATTTTAAGATTTGTATTGAAACCAGTGGTGGTGGCGTTCTTTACATTCCGGTTGGCAAATACAGCAGATCTTATTCCATTGTAGAGAATAGAATCCTGGCCATTTAATTGAAAAGGTGCCAGGCCAATAGCGTTTCTGAAAAGTGTGTAGAAGCCGGTGATTTCAAATTTTATTTTTTCTGCAATGGTTTTAGAAATTCCAAGATCAAAATTATAAGTGTATTCAGGTTTAATGTCAGCGTTGGGAATCACCACCCGTTTTAATTCAGTACTTGATTCAAAAACCCGTGCAAGGTCATCAATATTAGGATTACGAAACCCGGAAGAAAACCCGGCCGTTATCCGGAAATCTTCTGATGGAAGAAAAACCAGTCCCAGATTTCCTGTAACAGCAAATGTATTTTGTTCAAATTCTGTAATGGGCAAAAGAAAGAATGAATTATCAGCAATAGCAGAGTGGAGGGTGACTACCTGCAACCGGATGCCATCATTTAAAATCAGTTTTCCATTGTTGAGTTTCATTAAATGCTGTGCAAAAAATCCAAAATAATTCATGTTATTTTTTCCGTTTGGATACCTGGAATCAAGGGGAGAAACCATCCCCGTAATCCTGTTCGTTCTACTGGCAGTTGATGTAAGAAAATTTAACTGGCCATCTGCCCCGGCTGTTAATTCATGATTGTCCCATTTTTTCCTGGCATCAAGTATGAAACCGGCAATGCTTATTTTTTCTTTACGGCTGTCAAACTGATCATAACGCCGGTATTCTCTTTGCTGGCGGCTTTCTTCAATATTTTGGTAGTTCAGATTTAGCCGTAAAAGGTTAAAAAATCCTGCTGTTGAAAAGTTGAGTTCGTAAGAACCAAGGTACCTTGTTTGTGGTCCGTAATACCATTCAGCAAATCTTAAAGTGGTGCCAATGGAGTCACCAAAATTCCTTTTATCCTGTAAGCGGTCATACCTCGGCACATTGGTAGAATTGGACATCTGAATATTCAGCAGATGAGAAAATTTATCACTGGGTTTAAAAAGAATTTTCTGTGTAATATCCCATTGCTTGTAAGAAGAAAATTTTTGTATCCTGCTATCCTTGTTGGCAATCATATTGTCTATTCCGTTTTCTGTACTGATCAGCGAATCCCGCCGGCCAAATCCCGGGTATTTTGCAGGATAATTACTTCCCATCTTCATATCCCCGAAATAGCTGTAAGTAAAAGATTGTAACCAGGAAATTTTTTTACCACCCATATTAAAATTGGCATGTATGGTTTTTTCATTATTTACAGAACTGAACCGGCTGAATGCAACAGTTTTCAGCAATATTTTTTTTTCCCATGCAAGTTGAGGGACTTTAGTCCTAAGATGTATAACACCACCGAGTGCATCACTTCCGTACAATGTAGAGGCAGGGCCATACAACACTTCTACCCGTTCCAGCATATTCTGGTCAACAGTGATCACATTTTGCAAATGGCCTGCTCTGTAAATAGCATTATTCATCCGGATACCGTCTATTACCAGTAATACCCGGCTGGCTTCAAAGCCACGGAGCACCGGACTGCTGCCACCTTGTTGACTTTTTTGTATAAAAACATTTCCTGTACTGCTGAGCAGGTCGCCAATATTTTGTGCATTGATAGCTGCAATGGTTTTGGCAGTGATCACCTCTATCTTTTGATTTATATTTTTTTTTCTTTCTGCAAATTTGTTAGCAGAGATGACAACTTCTTCCAGAGTTTTTTCACTTAGTGTATCAGCCTGGGTGAATGCTGAAAACACACAGCCCATCAATGCAAACAGCATGAATATCCTGATCATGATTATCCGGGTTACGATTAATGAATAAAATTCAAACTAAAATTCATTCAACATACCCGGGGTGGAGGGGTAAGTATGATTCTGAAAGGAGAGGTCAGGTTTGTATAAATAAAAGGAGAATTAAGTTGCTGCTTTATTGTAATGGCCAGTTCATTTCCGGTTTCGTTTGGAAAAACGGACTGTAGCCATTGAAAGAGATTTGAAATCAGCCAGCTGCCGGTTTTATTGTTTTTATTAAAGTTATTTTCCAGTTGCCTTGCTGATTCAGTTTCTTCTTCATCATAAAGGCCTGTGAATTTATAATATCCGTTTTCAACATAAAAAGTTTTTACATCAAACATTTTTCCATTAACCAGGATCTCTTTATTCTTTTTTACCCAATGCACTTTTGCTTCCGGAAGACTTATCCTGTGCAAGATTTCTTCTTCCAGTCTTTCTTTCATTATATGCCGTACCGACTGCTGTTTTAAATGAAAAAATAAAATGAGGGCAAATGGAATACCTGCTGCTAAAAGCAACACAGCGGCAGATATTTTATGAAAAACAGAGTTCATAAAAATTTCTAAGAAGCGGGTTTCTTTACCAGGCTGTCTATCGGGTATTGTGTTTTTAATAATTCCATCACCGAATTGGCCCAGTCAATTAATTTTGTTTTTTCTTCCTGTGTTAATATTGCATCTTTATGGGTCCAGGTATAAGAAGGAAGAGGCATTTTTCCATCTTCAACCATCTCAATTACTTCTTCCATTTTATGGTATTTGTACCTGGGTCTTTTATTTGTGTATTCAGAAAAATTAAGTTTGCTTTTACCTTCTTTAATATGGCCATTCATCCAGATTCCTACGGGCTGAACATTAAAATACCAGGGGTACCTTGTATTATTTGTATGACAATCAAAACAGGCTTTTTCTAAAATTATATTTACATCAGAAGGGATGGCTGAAAGGTTACTGACATGGGTGGACGGAATTGCTGCTTCCAGATTTTTTGCAGGTTTGAAAAACTGAATACCGATTATGCCAATAAGTAAGATCCATCCTAATGCTTTCAGGATTTTTTTCATAAAAAATCGTTTAAATTTTTGCTAAATTAATACTTCTCCGGTCATTTCTTTTGGTATTGGTAAA
This sequence comes from Chitinophagaceae bacterium, assembly GCA_035292525.1. GTDB lineage: Bacteria > Bacteroidota > Bacteroidia > Chitinophagales > Chitinophagaceae > VBAS01. The sequence continues at coordinate 1,869 of DATDPZ010000266.1, read as the reverse complement.
TTCATCACCGTTAAAATAGTAGGGGCAATATCGGCAAGTTTTCCCGGTTTTAATTTACCGTTCATCGTATTAAATTCAGGATTTTTATCAATGATAAAAAGAGGTACAGGGTTTAGTGTATGCGCTGTATTGGGTGTGCCGTCTTCGTTAATCAGGTAATCAGAATTTCCATGATCTGCAGTAAGAAATATAGTATAATCATTTTCCAGTCCGGCAATCACTACTTTTTCCACACAACTGTCAACTGTTTCTACTGCTTTTATAGCAGCATCCCAAACACCGGTATGCCCTACCATATCTGCATTTGCAAAATTCAGGCAAATGAAATCAGCTGTTTTATTTTTGATTTCGGGTAGTAAGGCTTCTGTTACTTCATATGCACTCATCTCCGGTTTCAGATCGTAAGTAGCCACTTTGGGCGAGGCGATCATAATTCTTTTTTCACCATTAAATGGCTGTTCTCTGCCTCCGCTGAAAAAAAAAGAGACATGCGGGTATTTTTCTGTTTCAGCAATCCGGATCTGTTTCAAACCCCGTTGTTCCAACACTTCTCCTAATGTTTTCTCCAGGTTGTCAGTTTCAAAGATCACGTTCACATCTTTATAGGTTTTATCATACTCACTCATGGTGGTATAATGAAGGGAAAGTTTTTTCATGGAAAATTCCGGAAAGTCTGTTTGTGTCAGTACCTGGGTTATTTCCCTGCAACGATCCGTTCTGAAATTAAAACAGATCACTACATCACCGGATTCTATTTTAGCAAGAGGCTGGTAGTTTTCATCCAGGATCAGGGTGGGTTTTATAAATTCATCAGTAATATTTTTTTTGTAAGCATTTTCAATTGCCTGCAGGGCATCATGTGCGGTTTCTCCTATTCCATTAACCAAAGCATCATAAGCAAGTTTTATTCTTTCCCATCTTTTATCCCTGTCCATGGCATAATACCTGCCGCTGACAGTTGCAATTTTTCCGGTTGATTTATTTAAATGTTTCTGTAATTCTTTCATAAATCCTGATCCGCTTTTCGGATCACAATCCCGGCCGTCTGTAAATGCATGTATAAAAACATTTTTTAAGTCTTCTTTTTTGCAGCTGTCAATAATGGCTTTCAGATGATCAATGTGGGAGTGAACGCCACCATTACTTACCAGCCCTAAAAGATGCAATGATTTTTTGTTCTCTTTTGCAAAACGGATAGCGTATAATAAAGGTTCATTTTTTGCAAAACTTCCGTCATTAATGGCAACATTAATACGTTGTAATTCCTGGTAAACAATTCTACCTGCACCCAGATTCAGATGTCCGACTTCAGAATTTCCCATTTGACCGGGAGGCAAACCCACAGCCTCGCCACAGGTTATTAAGGTAGTATTCGGGTATTTTGAATAAAGTGAACTTACAAAAGGAGTTTTTGCATGCTGAATAGCATCAGCCGAAACCTTCTTTCCCAAGCCCCAGCCATCCATTATTATCAGAATTACTTTTTTTACAGTCATTGCTGTTATTTATCAAATACAATTAAACTTCATTATCAGCAAATAAACAGCAACAAAACTACTGTATTTGCCGTTATTGCAGAGTAAGTGCCCTGATATGTAGTAATTTAGATCTGGCATGTTTTTAGCAATATGTATCTGTGAAAATTGAACTCAATATGAAAAGACATTTATTTGTAATCTTTGGATTAGCCATGATACTTTCTTCTTTTACTGCTCAAAGCGGAATAGATGAGGTGATCTCTGCCCTGAAATCCGGGAATGCTGCAGGCCTGGCAAAATATTTTGATAACTACGTGGATATTACTATGCCCGAGAAAAGTAATAACTACAGCAAAAGTCAGGCAGAAATCATACTTAAAGATTTTTTCTC
>DATDPZ010000265.1:0-5977 GCA_035292525.1 Chitinophagaceae bacterium | reverse complement strand
TCAGCCGCCATACTCCGTCATCCGGAAATGCACCTGGATATGGTGCGGCTGGGCATTGGCCTCTATGGTGTAGATAGTGCCATATCCGGGAAGATCGATCTTCATCCGGTGGCGAAACTAAAATCAACAATTGCCCAGGTAAAACTGTTGAAAAAAGGAGAATCCATTGGGTATAACAGGATTTCAGTTTTGGAAAAGGATTCGGCGATTGCTACAGTTAGCATTGGATATGCTGATGGTTATCCTCATTGTTTGGGAAATGGAGCAGGCAGTATGTGGGTAAAAGGTCAGCTTGCACCGGTTATCGGGAAAATTTGTATGGATATGACGATGATTGATGTGACCGGCATACCCGGAGTAAAGCAGGGTGATGAAGTAATTATATTCGGAAATGAACTTCCCATTCAGGTGCTGGCTGATTGGGCAGGTACTATTCCATATGAGATTATGACCGGCATTTCTCAAAGGGTAAAAAGAGTGTATTTCGAAGAATAGTCACTTCTTCTTTTATTGTATTTACCCGTATAATAAAAACATAATTTTTTTTTGCAAAGCGGATAAACTAATCTGTAATTGAACGATCCAACCCACGGAACGGCGGGCAGCTATCGGCAAAATCCTTATGCTATTCTGCTTATATTTGCCCACTAAATATATAGTGTGAAACTCAGAAAAGTAGTATTCTTAATTGCAGTGATTATAATGATTGATCAGTTGTTAAAGATTTGGATCAAGACCAGCTATCCCACAGGAAATGTAAAAGAGATCCTGCCCTGGTTTCATTTACATTTTATAGAAAATTCCGGCATGGCATGGGGTTGGAAATTTGGCAATGAAACCGGTAAAGTAGTACTCACCTTATTCCGTATGGCAGCAGTTATATTTGGTACCTGGTATATTGGTAAAATAATAAAACAACAATACCATAAAGGATTTATTATTTGTGCCGCATTGATCTATGCAGGCGCATTGGGAAACCTGATCGACAGTATGTTTTACGGGATGATATTTGATAAAGGACTGCATTTCGATATGGTGGCTAAAGATTATTTCTCTTATTCAGGCATTGCAAAATTTTCTTCAGACGGGTACTCTTCTTTTTTACATGGGAGTGTGGTGGATATGCTTTACTTCCCCATTTTTGATACAACACTTCCATCCTGGTTCCCTTTCTGGGGCGGACAGCAATTTGAATTTTTCAGCCCGATTTTTAATATTGCCGATGCCTCAATAAGTGTGGGTGTAATTACGTTATTATTATTTCAAAAAAGATTTTTTAAAAAGAACCTGCAAAAGGAGTCATTCACTACTGTTGAAACCAGCGCTGAAATAAGCGACAAGGCGCAGATTCAATAAACAGGGATGCTCCACCCTTTCACAGGTAAAGAAAAAATGTTATTTTCATAATCTTAAACTGATCCTGATGAAAACAAAAATCAAAATACCGGTACTATTGGCCATCATGTCAATACTTTTTTTCGGATGTCTGAAAGAATTGAGTTTTGAGCAAGGGATTTCGAATGCTTCTGTAGGTTCACTGCAGGCAGACGGCGGTGGCGGTTGTATAGGAGTGGCGGTTTCCGGTACCTATTATAAAGACTCTACATTAAATGCCACTCATTATGTGAATATAAATGCCAATGTAGATACGGCAGGCAGTTACAGTATTTCAACTGATACAATACAAGGATATTTTTTTAGTGCCAGTGGAAATTTTTCTACTACAGGATCGCAGGCGGTAAACCTGAAAGGCAGCGGGAAACCGCTCTCGGTAGGCACCCATATTTTTACAGTAAAATATAATGGCACCATCTGCGAGTTTTCTGTAAATGTCATTGCTGGTTCGGGTGGAACCGGTGTATTTACCATTAATTGTACAGGATTTTTGTTAAACGGAACTTATACGGTAGGCGGTACCATGACTTCTTCAAACACAGTAACGCTTAATGTGAATGTAACCACTGCCGGCACATGGAGTATCTCTACTGCACCCGCAGTAAGTGGCGTTATTTTCAGCGGCTCCGGTACTTTTTCCGCTACAGGTGCCCAAACTATTTCACTAACCGCAACCGGAACTGCTTCTACCGGGGGCACTGCCAACTTTCCAGTTTCTGCAGGAGGTTCTTCCTGTAATTTCCAGGTAAATTTCTCTACCGGACCTGATTATTTTCCAAGAACGATAAACAGCAACTGGAGTTATGAATTTGATGATGATCCTAACGACTCTCTTTTGATCAGGGTCATTCCGCAAACACATACAGCAGCAGGAAATACATTTAATATCTTCATGTGGACAGACGATGCAGCTTTAGGATATGATACTTCCGGTTACTACCGCAGATCGGGTTCTGATTATTATCAGTGGATTGATATGGGAACTTTTATAGGGTTTGATAACCCACTCTGGATTGAGTACATTTTTCTGAAAGATAATTTATCTGTTGGCGGCAATTGGAATACAAACGGTTTTTCAGGAGTTATTACTCCTTCCGGTGGTTCTCCAACAAATGTTACAGCAAGATTTTTCTTTACAGTATTGCAGCAAAATGCTAACGTAACTGTAAAAGGAATTTTACATGCAAATACCATTGTAGTAAAGCAGGAGTTACAGCAACTGGTAGGATCCACCTGGACTACGGTTACTGCAGCCGGGTATTTACAAAACTATTATGCAAGGGACAGGGGCCTTATCAAACAGGATTATTATAATGCATTGGGAGTGGTAGATTCAAAAATGGATGTCCGGCGCCTGGTAATTTATTAAAGAAGTTATAAACTAAAAGTAAAAAGTCCCCCTTTTCAAAAGGGAGACTTTTTTGTTTATAGGGCTCAAGGGTTTATTCGTAACTGGCAAACCAATCACTTTCTCTTTCTTCTATTTGATCTGAAGGTTTGTTTTTCATTTTAACCGGGGCTTCCATTCTATGCTCCGGGTAAGGATTGATCATCGGCAGCACTTTTGAATGCTGTGGCCGTTTTATTTTTTTATCAGAATTGGTGTAAATATTCAGGTAAGATTTTTTTTCTTCTTCCGGGAGATTCAGTGCTTTTAACGGGTAAGCAGAAAAATAAAAATCTGGTTCGCGGCGGACATTTTTCATGGTAGCTGGATTTTTTAAAAAAAGTTTCATAGCTGTATTGGAAACGTTAAATTAAAAACTTTATGTTGCAGCTCAAAAGTAATTTCAAAAAAAAAGGGGCAGGAATTTTACCCTGCCCCGATAAGTAGAATTACGATTTTGAAGTTTAATTTATCTTTCCCACCATTTTTGAAGGAACTACCCATTCATCAAATTCTTTTGCTGATAGGTAGCCAAGCTTTAACGCCATCGCTTTCAGGGTGGTTCCTTCTTTATGTGCTTTCTGTGCTATTTCAGCTGCTTTGTAATACCCGATTTTAGGATTGAGCGCAGTAACCAGCATTAATGAATTGTCAACATGTTTTTTAATATTAGCTTTAATAGGTTCTATTCCCATAGCGCATTTGTCATTGAAGGAAACACATCCTTCACCGATCAACCGGGCACTATGCAAAAAATTATAGATCATTACGGGTTTAAAAACATTTAATTCAAAATGACCTGAGGCACCACCAATATTAATCGCTACATCATTTCCCATTACCTGTGCTGCAATCATGGTCATCGCTTCACATTGTGTGGGGTTTACTTTTCCGGGCATGATGGAAGAACCGGGTTCATTGTCGGGGATAAATAATTCACCAATACCACTACGTGGCCCGCTGGATAACATCCGTATATCATTCGCTATCTTCATCAGGCTTACGGCAATTGTTTTCAATGCTCCATGTGCTTCCACAATCGCATCATGTGCGGCCAATGCCTCAAATTTATTTTCTGCTGTTTTAAATGGCAAACCGGTAAGTTTTGCAATATGCCTGGCAACTTTAATATCATAACCCGGAGGTGTATTAATACCCGTACCCACAGCAGTGCCACCAAGTGCCAGCTCACTTAAATGGGGCAACGAGTTTTTAACAGCTTTCAATCCATGATCCAGTTGTGAAACATAACCGCTGAATTCCTGCCCCACAGTCAACGGGGTGGCATCCATAAAATGTGTGCGGCCTATCTTCACTACTTTCATGAATTGTTTACTTTTTTTAGCAAGTGTATCTCTTAATTTTTTTATTCCGGGAATGGTTGTTTCCACTAAAATCTTGTAGGCCGCGATGTGCATCGCAGTTGGGAAAGTATCATTGGAGGATTGTGATTTGTTTACATCATCATTGGGGTGAAGGAATTTCACTTTATCTGTAAGTTTACCTCCTTTTAAAACGTGTCCGCGGTAAGCGATCACTTCGTTTACGTTCATATTGCTTTGGGTGCCGCTACCTGTTTGCCATACTACCAATGGAAAATAAGCATCCAGTTCTCCTTTTAAAATTTCATCGCATACTTTTCCGATCAGCGATGATTTATTTTTTGGTAATACACCAGCTTCCTGGTTGGTAATAGCCGCAGCTTTTTTCAAATAAGCAAACGCAGCAATTATTTCTTTGGGCATCCGGTTGATGTCCTGAGCAATTTTGAAATTATCAATGCTGCGCTGGGTCTGTGCTCCATAATAAGCTTTGACGGGAACTTTTACTTCTCCCATCGTGTCTTTCTCAATTCTATAATCCATAAATTTTAATTGAAAGGATATAAATGAATGCCGTAAAGGTACATTGCACTGATCAAATGATGACAGCCATTTTGCAAGTGGGTACATCCCAAATTTTCGCTTTTGCACCTATCCCCTAAAAGGGGAATAACAAACTTCCAGACTGATGCTCCCCTTTAGGGGCTGGGGGCTAATACAATTTGAGGATGCGAAAATTTGGGAAGCACCCTTACTGGCAGTTGCAGCAGAAGTATTATTTTTAATAAGGAAACAAATTTTTTTTACCCAAATTCCAGCTCATGTATAAATGGATTCTTTGCCTGGTTGTTTACCTGCTGGGTTGCACCGGTACTAAAGATAATAAAGAAGATCAAAGCATATCAGAAAACCTGATCATCATCACTACAGACGGGTTACGCTGGCAGGAAGTTTTTAAAGGCATGGATAGTGCTATTGCCAATAACCCAACATTTAACCAGGGAGACAGCAGTTATATTTTTAAAACTTATTGGGATAATAATGAAACGGAAAGAAGAAAAAAATTAATGCCTTTTTTCTGGAGCATCATCAATTCGCAGGGACAAATCTATGGTAACAGAAATTTTGGAAACTATGTAAACAATGCAAATCCATACTGGTTCAGTTACCCAGGCTATAGTGAAATCCTGACCGGTTATGCAGATACCGCTATTAATTCAAATGATTTTCCTCCTAATCCCCATGTAACGGTACTGGAGTTTTTAAACCGGCAACCTGGAATGAAAGGCAAGGTAGCAGCTTTTGGCGCCTGGGATGCTTTTGACCGGATCATCAATGAAGAACGCAGCGGTATTCCGGTGGTGAATGCCTTTCAACCCACCGGTGGAAGCAATCCTACAGCCAACGAACAACTGATCAATGCCATGTTGAAAGATTCCTTCCGGCCATGGAGTGATGTGGAATGTCTGGATCTGTTTACTCACTACGCTGCATTGGAGCATTTGAAATCAAGAAAACCAGGAGTGCTCTATATTTCTTACGGCGAAACGGATGAATGGGCTCATCATGGTTATTATAAATCTTACCTGGATGCTGCTCGGCAGGTAGATGTTTGGATCAGGCAGATCTGGGATTTTGTACAATCAGATCCGAAGTATAAAAACAAAACAAGTTTAATATTTACAACAGATCATGGCCGTGGTGATAAAAATAAAGAGCAATGGACAAGTCATGGCAAATCTGTCAGTGATGCTTCTGAAATGTGGTTTGCAGTAATGGGACCCGGCATTCCGGCTTCAGGAGAAGTAAAGACGGAAATGCAAATTTACCAGGACCAGTTTGCACAAACAATGGCAAAATTATTGGGGTTTAC
>DATDPZ010000264.1:0-20597 GCA_035292525.1 Chitinophagaceae bacterium | reverse complement strand
TCTTTTGAACTTTCATCCGGCAGTCCATATTCATTTACATTATTCCCAAGATAAATAACCTGGGTTTTACCATCATTTAAATTGAATAAGGATCTTGCCTTTTCCACTACAGGATTTTTTCCATCAGCGATGTTTCCGGCATTTCCAATCAGAATGATTCTGCTGATAATGGTATCTGGCTGGGCAAAGCTACTCAGGTTCATCAGGAGCAATAATGAAAAAGTTATTCTGGACCAGCGCATATTTAAATAAGTTTAAAGTTTGTAGATGAACTTAAGTAGTGTTCCTTTTGAAGTTACCCCTTCATTTGAAATATACATGTCCCCGTTATTTTTAAAGGTAATACCTTCTGGTTGAGGAAAAAGTTTTTTTGAAAGATGAAAAACTGATTCAGGATTCCCGTCCCTGTCGGCCATGATCAGTTGATTGCTGGGTGAAGAGATTATAAATAATTTATTTAACACCGGGTGAATGGCGGCAGCCGAAGGCTGTAGTTTTGATGATTTCTGCGGAGCCAAACTTCTTACTTCATCAGCATTAATTTTGAAAACAGGCGTTTCATCAAACCCGGTAGAATCAGGATAAAAAGCAAAGGCGCTTACTGTACTCTTATCGTCCATTGCACAGTTTTTGCAAATAATAATTAAAGCATTCCGGATGTCATCAAAATACATGGATTCAAAATCATTGATGCCACTGAGTCCGATTTTCCCCGCTTCTACACTCTTCATTTTCCCGGAACTGTCCTGTATAATTTTTGTAATTGTTCCATTACTTTTTAATACATAGATAACCCCTTTGGCAATGGCAATATCTTCATAATCTCCCTTCCCCGCAAAGGAAAATTCAGCTTTAATGAACTTGGTTTCTTTGTCCAGGAAGAACAGCTTCCCCGATTCATCATTATGAGCAATGAACTCACCTCTTTCCTTACTCCAGACAATCCCGGATATTTCTTTGAGTTTAAGATCCAGCTTATGTGTAAAAACCTCTGAGAAATTATACCGCGGGGGCGACTTTAATTTTTTCACCCGCTGGTTACAGGAGGTTAACATTGATAAACTGGCCAGGGTTAATAAAAGCAACCGGGGAAATAATTTTAAAAACTTCATTCTGTTTAATTTGTCTAAATTTATCAAAACTTATCTTTATAACATGATAGAAAATCAATTTCATATTCTGGAAGAAGCACAAAAATATGTTTCTGATCTAATTCTGACTAAAGTTAATAAAAGCATTACATTTCATACACTTCAACATACACAAGAAGTGGTTGCTGCCTGTGAAAAGATGGCTGGTTATTATCATCTGGAAGATGAAGACTGGTTTGCACTTTCTTTGGCTGCCTGGTTTCATGATACCGGTTACAGCAGCGGCCAGGCAAAAAATCATGAGAACGTCAGTATTGAATTAGCTAAAGAGTTTATTAACAAACATCAGATTGAACAACCGGTTTTAGATAAAGTGATTGGTTGTATCAATGCCACAAGGTTACCTCAAAACCCAACTCATTTAATTGAACAGATTATGTGCGATGCAGATCTTTTTCATCTGGGTACGGAGGAATTTAAAGAAAAAAACCGCCTTCTCCGGAAAGAACTGAATGAGTTTGGCGGCCTGGGTATATCAAAAAAAGAATGGCGGAAAAAGAATGTTGAGTTCCTGGAAAAGCATCATTATTTTACTACTTATTGCATTCAGAACTTACAACCGCTGAAGGAAATCTACCTGGCAGAAATAAAACAAAAATTAAATGGTAACGAAAAACCTGTTAAAAAAGAAAAAGCTATAGAAAAAAAGAAGGGGCTTTCTGATGATGAGATGAAAAAAGCAGCGGAACTGAAAAAGAAAAAAGAAAAAGAATCTCAGTCTGAACGGGCCATTGCTACGGTGTTCCGCATCATGGCACAAAACCAGGCAAACCTCGGGCAAATGGCCGATACCAAATCAAATATTCTGATTTCTGTAAATGCAATTATCCTTTCTTTTTTAATAGGTACTTTGTTTGATAAACTGCTGGGTGATCCTTATCTCCAGATTCCGGTTACAATACTGGTTTTAGTTTGTGTATTGTCTATTGTCTTCAGTATTCTTGCTACCCGCCCTACTGTTTCTTCGGGCACATTTACCAAAGAAGATATTGCTGATAAAAAAACAAACCTGCTTTTCTTTGGCAATTTTCATAAAATGAATTTACCCGATTATGAATGGGGCATGACCGAAATGCTGGGCGATAAAGTTTATTTATACAGCAGTATGATCAAAGACAACTATTTCCTGGGTGTTGTACTTGCAAAGAAATACCGCTACCTGCGGGTCGCTTATAATATATTTATGTTCGGGCTAATAACTGCCATGATTGCATTTGCCATTGCTTTCATCCTGCCGGATGCAACAGAAATATATACACAGGGATAAAATGAGGAGAGGAATTTATAAATACTTCCTCAATTCTTCTACCAGTTCTGTTTTTGTAATGGGTATGCCCATAATTTTCTGGTATCCTTTTGCATCTATTAAATACCGGTCCCTGATTATTTTAATTAACTGCCCGTTATTAATCTCGGGAATGATCACCGTTTCATAATTATTTAAAATTTCACCAAGATTTTTTGGAAAAGGCCGGATATAACGCAGGTGTGTATGGGCAATTGATTTACCCTCTATTAATAATTTTTTCACTGCACTTTTGATTGCTCCGTATGTTGATCCCCAGCCCAGTACCAGTACTTTCCCTTTTTCCGGACCATTATCCAATTCTTGTAAAGGAATATAATCTGCAATCATGTCCACTTTGGCCTGCCTGGTAAAGACCATATGCTGATGATTGTCGGGATCGTAACTAACATTTCCTGTTACATCTTCTTTCTCCAGTCCGCCAATCCGGTGTTCCAGTCCTGCTGTGCCCGGTATAGCCCAGGCTCGAACTAATTTCTCATCTCTTTGATAAGGCATCAGGTGTTCTTCTCCTGCATCCAACCCCTTTTTAAAATTGACTTCTATAGATGGCAGATCAGCACTTTTTGGAAAAAGCCATGGTTCTGCTCCATTGGCAATGTAGCCATCACTTAAAAAGATTACAGGTGTCATGTGTTGTACTGAAATCCTCACCGCTTCATAGATAGCAAAAAAACAATCGCCGGGTGTGCTGGCAGAAATCACCGGCATGGGGCACTCCCCGTTTCTTCCATAGTAGGCTTGCAACAAATCTGATTGTTCGGTTTTTGTGGGCAACCCGGTAGAGGGTCCCCCGCGTTGAATATTTATTATAATCAATGGGATTTCCAGCATAACTGCCAAACCCATTGCTTCTCCTTTCAAAGCTATTCCCGGGCCGCTGGAAGTAGTTACACCAAGACTACCACCATAGGCAGCACCAATGGCAGAAGAAATAGCAGCTATTTCATCTTCGGCCTGGAAAGTTTTTACTCCAAAATTTTTATACTTGGCCAGATCGTGAAGAATATCGGAAGCAGGTGTGATGGGATAAGAGCCTAGAAATAATTGTAACCCGCTTTTTTGTGATGCTGCTATCAATCCTAAAGTTATAGCCTGATTACCCATGATAGAACGGTATTCTCCTGGCTCCATTTTTGCTTTTTCAACTTTATAGGTAGTAGTAAATGTTTCCGTAGTGTCGCCATAATTATAGCCGGCCTGTAATGCTTTCAGGTTGCTGTTCAGAATTTCATCTTTTTTCCCAAATTTTTCTTTAAGAAAACTTACTGTGTTTTCCATGTCCCTGTTGTACATCCAGTACAGGAATCCAAGCACAAACATATTTTTCGCCCTGTCTTTTTCTTTCATTCCTAAAGAAAAATCTTTCAATGCCTCACGGGTCATTTTGGTAACATCCATTTTTATCAGCTCATAATTATCGAGACTGCCGTCTTCCAGGGGATTTATATTAACAGGGTAATTGGCCAAACGGAGATTTTTTGCATCAAACCCATCTGTGTTGGCAATTATTCTTCCGCCCTTTTTTAATTGTTTTATGTTTGTTTTTAATGCAGCCGCATTCATGGCTATCAGCACATCACACTTATCGCCGGGTGTAAAAATAGAATCGCTGGAAAAACGAAGCTGGTAACCACTTACTCCCGGTAAGGTGCCCTGTGGGGCCCGAATCTCTGCGGGGAAATCCGGGAAGGTTGCCAGGTCAATTCCTAGTAAAGCTGTATTATTGGTAAATTGTGAACCGGTCAATTGCATACCATCGCCACTGTCGCCGGCAAATTTGATCACTACGTCTAAAAGTGTTTCCTGTTTACGGGTCATGAGAGAAAATTTGTGCTGCGAATTTAAGGCAGTTAAGTTTAAAAAAGACTGACTCATTAAGGTTGAAAAAAAGTTTACAAAGAAGCATCTTTGTTAAAAAAGGATAAAAGCTACTTGATATGCTTCTGAAATTGATTGGTATGGGATCCCACAATAAATAATAACTCAATGTTCCAATAATTTGTTAATTGATAAATGGTATGGCCTGGCCTGCGAAATTTCCTACCTTGCCTGCCCCTCTCAATTAAAATATTTTTTATGAAAGCAAAATTATTGTTACTGGCTTCGTTTACCATATGTTTAAATTGTTTGACAACCGCCCAAACAAAACTGGTAGAAAAAGTGACCAAAAAGGCTGACGAGCTGGTCATTTCCTACGAGAAATATGTTTTACCCAACGGTCTTACATTAATCATTCATGAAGATCACAGCGATCCCGTGGCACATGTGGATGTTACTTATCACGTGGGATCTGCCAGGGAAGAAATTGGCAAATCCGGTTTTGCACACTTCTTTGAGCACATGATGTTCCAGGGCAGTGATCATGTAGGCGATGAACAGCATTTTAAAATCGTAACGGAAAGTGGCGGCACCCTGAATGGCTCTACCAACCGCGACCGCACCAATTATTATCAAACCGTACCCAGCAATCAGGTAGAAAAAATGCTATGGCTGGAAGCAGACCGTATGGGTTTTTTACTGGATGCTGTGACCCAACAGAAATTTGAAGTGCAAAGATCTACTGTAAAAAATGAAAGAGGACAGAACTACGATAACCGCCCGTACGGACTGGCACAGGAAAATGTTGCCAGGAACATGTATCCTTATGGTCATCCTTACAGTTGGCTTACCATTGGTTATGTAGAAGACCTGGATCGTGTAAATGTGAATGACCTGAAGAATTTTTTCCTTCGTTGGTACGGACCCAACAATGCCACCATCACCATTGGCGGTGATGTGAATCCAAAAGAAGTAGTGAAACAGGTTGAAAAATATTTTGGTTCCATTCCCCTCGGACCAAAAGTAGAAAAAATGCAACCCTTGGTTCCTGAAATATACAGCCATCGGTTTGCATCTTATATTGACAATTATGCCCGGGTTCCTTTACTTATTAAATCTTTCCCAACGGTGCCGCTTTATCATCCGGATATGGGAGCATTGGCTTGTCTTGCACAGGTAATAGGGCAAGGCAATAATTCTATCCTCTACCAGGAACTGGTTAAAAAACAAGTTGCTTTGCAGGCTTCAGCCAACAGCAGTTTGTCTGAATTATCAGGAGAATTTTCTTTTTCTGTGGTTCCTTTCCCCGGCAAGTCACTGGCTTCTATGTATTATGCATTAAACAATGCTATGGAGGTTTTTGAAAAAAAGGGAATTACTGATGAAGATATCGAGAAATTTAAAGGGGGGATTGAATCACAACTGATCAACGGGTTGCAAAGTGTATCGGGTAAAGTATCGCAGCTGGCACAATTTCAGACCATGGCAGGCAATCCGAATATGATTGGCAAACTTTTAAAAATGTACCAGTCGGTAACCAAAGAAGACGTATGGAGAGTGTATGAAAAATATATAAAGATGAAACACCCGGTGGTACTGAGTGTATTACCAAAGGGGCAAGAGAAAATGATTACCGGTGAAAATAATTATACCATTAAAAAAGATGGTTACAAAGCTCCGGACTATGGCTATGATGGGTTGAAATATGTAAAGGCAAAAGATAAATTTGACCGCAGCGTTCTTCCGGGCAATGGGCCAAACCCGGTAGTAACTGTTCCGGTTTTCTGGAAAAAAGATTTGGATGGTGGAATAAAAGTGATAGGCACTGAAAACACAGAACTACCCACAATCACCATGAGCATCAAAATTCCCGGTGGCCATATTTTACAAACCAATAATCTGGGTAAAGCAGGCATTGCTTCTTTCTTTGCAGATATGATGGGTGAAGACAGTAAAAACTATTCAGCAGAAGAAATGAGCCGTGAATGGCAGAAATTGGGAAGCTCAATAAGAGTTTCCAGCGGATTGGATGGAATTACTTTTTCTGTTCAAAGCCTGAAAAAAAATATTGATGCTACGTTGAAATTGCTGGAAGAAAAAATGTTTAATCCAAAATTCACTGAAGATGCATTTTCCCGTATAAAAAAACAAACCATTGAAGGATTCAAGATTGCAAAAACACAACCTTCTGTCATTGCCAGTGCAGTATTTGCAAAAGTGAACTATGGCGACAGGCATATTTTAGGTGTGTCTGAAGATGGCGATGAAGAAACAGTAAAAAACTTTTCATTGCAGGATATTCAGTCTTACTACGATAATTATATGACCAGCCAGGGAGTTAATGTGGTTATTGTGGGCGATGTAAAGGAAACTGAAATTTTACCTAAGCTTTCCTTCTTAAAAAAATTACCCAATAAAAAAATTGAATTGCCCTCCATTGCTGAAGCCCCACCGGTTGATAAAACAAAAGTATTTATGGTAGATGTACCCAAAGCAGCACAAACAGAGTTTAGGGTGGGCTACCACACCGGGCTGAAATATGATGCCACCGGCGAATATTACAGAACGAGATTGATGAATTATATTCTTGGCGGAGCTTTTAACAGTCGTTTAAATTTAAACCTTCGTGAAGACAAAGGCTGGACCTACGGTGCCCGCAGTGCTTATAATGCTGATAAATATAGTGGCGAATTTGAATTTAGTTCAGGTATAAAAGCAGGAGCTACAGACAGCGCTTTAACGGAAGTAATCAAAGAACTGAAGAATTATGCCAGCAACGGGATCACCGAAGAAGAACTCAGCTTTATGAAAAATTCTTTGGGACAAAGAGATGCATTAAGCTATGAAACAGGTTTTCAAAAAGCTGGTTTCATTGGCAGAATGCTGGAGTATAATCTTTCTGCAGATTATGTAGATCAGCAAAATAAAATTTTAGCTAAAATGACAAAAGCAGAAATTGACGCCCTGGCAAAAAAATGGATCAAGACAGATAAAATGAATATTCTTTTAGTGGGTGATAAAGAAAAAACACTGGAAGGAGTAAAAAAACTGGGATATGATGTAATAGAACTGGATACTGATGGAAAAGCAAAAGGCGTGAAAGCATTTTGATCTAAAAAAGAATTAACAAAGGGTGATACAATTGTGTCGCCCTTTTTTTATCACCCCATGATATAAATAAAAAAACGACCCCCGAAATCTCATAAGCAGTTAATCGTGGGGGTCGCTTTTTATTTTCACCTTGCCTGCGCAATAAGATTATTGGCGGGCCCCCGTAGATCGGGGATAAAACCAACTATGCTTTTAAGACATCAGTCATTTTGAATTCGCTGCTTCATTTCACCCATCCAAACAGTTTTTCCCTGAATTTTTCTGATTAAATACATAAATCCTACAAAAATGAAGAAAAATGGGCCCAGAAAACCAAAAATAGCTACCCATTTGGTTCCATAAAACTTATTCATGGGTCTTTTTAATCTCTCGGCAATCAGGTACATACTGGGTACCATCATCAGTGTCAGGAAAAAGGAGAAAATAAGACCGAAGATAATGGTCCATGATAACGGGCCCCAGAAAACAACACTATCGCCGCCAAAGAAAATGTGTGGCTCCAGGTGCTGAAACAGGGAAACAAAGTCAATATTAAAACCAACTGCCAGCGGCAGCAGGCCAAGAATTGCTGCTACAGCTGTAAGTAACACCGGTATGATCCTGATTTTTCCTGCCTGGATAGCTGCAGCCCTGGTCCGGATTCCTCTTGATCTTAATACATCTGTAAATTCTATCAGCAGGATTCCGTTTTTTATAACAATACCAGCAAGCCCAACAATTCCCACTCCCATCATGATGGTTGAAATAGTCATTCCGGTGATGGCATATCCCAATATTACGCCTATGACGGAAAAAAAGATTTCTGTAATAACGATAAAAGGTTTGCTCAAACTATTAAACTGCAGCACCAGAATCAAAAAGATCATTCCCAGTGCAATCAATAAAGCGGTGCCTAAGAATTTCTGGGTCTCCAATTCCTGTTCACTTTGTCCACTGAGCCTTATAGTGACATCCACAGGAATATTTGTTTTCACTTTAAATTCATCAATCTTTAACTGCAGATCAGCATTGATCTTTGCCACCATGGTGGGGTCCAGCACATTGCTTTGCAACTGAATGGTTCTTTTTACATTTTTTCTTTTTACAGCACCGGTGGTATTAGTATAATCCACTGTGGCAACGGCACTGATAGGGATAGATTTTACCCGCATGGTATTCATATCCATAAAAGTGATCCGTATATTCATCAGGTCCGTAATATTATTTCGCATTAGATCGGTAAAGCGAAGCTGGATTTTATAATCATCTTCCCCATCTTTCAGCTTACTGATTTCTTTTCCAAACACAGCTGTTCTGATCTCCATGCCTATCTGTCCGGTGCTAAGCCCCTCCAGCATGGCTTTTTCCCTATCCACATTTACAGTAATCTCCGGGTTGTTTAAATCTATATCTGCCTGCAGGTTTTCAATACCGATCACCCGGTTGGTATCAAGAAAATTTAATAACTGTATGGCAGTAGAAGAAAGTTTTTCAAAATCATCTCCAATGATTTCCACATTTACAGGTGGATCTGTTGGTGGGCCTGCGTCTTCCTGCGCCACTTCTATACTGGCACCGGGAATACCTTTTACTTCTTCCCGGATTGCATCCATGAACGGCTTTGTTTTTTTACCATTTCTTTTTTCATATTCTACAAATGAGATCTGGATTCTTCCCAGGTTGGGTTGTACGCTCCTGTTGTTATCTCTGGGGTTGTTTGCACTTACTGCAATATTGGTGATTATACTTTCTACAATACTTCCTTCTGTGCCCGGTTTTTCTTTTTCCAATACTTTATATACTTTGTTTTCCAGCAAATGGGTGATGCTGTCCGTGTGCTTTACATCTGTACCCACCGGTAATTTTAAATACACATAAATAAAGTTGGGATCTCCCACCGGGAAGAAAGTTGACTTGTTTCCTCTTAAGATCAGCAAAACAACAGATAAAATAAAAATAACAAATAAAGAAATGAACATGGCTACCGGTCTCCAGCCTTTCAATACCCAGCGCAGCATTTTTTCATAATTGTTCATCAGCTTTGGTAAAACCTGGTGCTGGAATGAATGGATGATGCCTTTTAATATAAAAGCATTAAATACCATGAGGATGGCTGCCAGTAATAAAAAATTGGCAATGCCATGCATCTGTGAAAAGTGTAAAAGAATTCCACCGATAACAAAAACCAAAAACCATTTATTTTTAAATATTGTTCTTTTGGGTTTATCAAACTCTTTTCCCTCCTGCTTCATAAAGCTGACAGCAAAAACCGGGTTGAAAATAAATGCGACCAGCAGTGAAGCGGCTAATGTAAGAATGAGAATCGTTGGCAGATAGATCATGAATTTGCCAATGAGCCCTTTCCAGAATAGCAAAGGGAAAAAAGGAGCCAATGTGGTAACCGTTCCTGCCAGCACCGGAATAAAAACTTCACCTGCTGCTTCTTTGGCTGCCCTTACCCTGGGTACTTTGCCATTATTAAATATCCGGTGTGTATTTTCAATAACAACAATAGCATCATCCACTATAATTCCGAGAGCAAACAACAAGGCAAACAGTACAATAAAGTTTAAAGTAACGGAAGTACCAATAATACTATCCGCTACCGGTAAGAAAAGGAAAGCGACGAATACACTTAATGGTACACTCAGCGCTACAAAGAAAGCATTGGTAACCCCCATAAAAAACATCAGAACAATTAAGACCAGTATAAAACCAATAATAATTGTATTCACCAGTTCGCTGAAAGACTTTTTTGTCAGTTTGCTTTGATCCCCGGTGATGACCACTTTCAGATCCTGGGGCAATTCTTCTTTTTCCTGCATTTCTGCAACCAATACTTTTATTTTATCGGCAGCATCAATGAGATTTTCTCCGGCCCGCTTTATAATGTTTAATGTAATTACATTTTTCCCATCAAGCCGGGCAAAATTTTCCTTCTCCTTAATGGTGTCCTTCAACTCTGCAATGTCTTTTAAATAAACCGTTGCCCCCTGTGCACTGCTACGCACCACTATGTCCCGAAGACTTAAAGCACTTGTAAATTGTCCTTTCACACGTAGCGTTCTCTTCATATTCCCCACTTCAATCAATCCGCCGGTGATATCCCTGTTCTCCCTGCTTACTGCATTTTCAATATCCATAAAACTCACCCTGGCAACTGTCATTTTATAGGGATCCACATTTATCTGGATTTCTCTTTCCGGGGCGCCTACTATCTCGGCTCTGGCTATTTCAGTGAGATCTTCAAATTTTTCCTGTAGCTGATCGGCATAATGTTTTAGTTTGATGCCATCATAATCTCCGCTCACATTGACAAACATGATGGGCATTTCACTGAATGCAAATTCCTGTACATTAGGTAGGGAAGTCAGGTCTGTAGGAAGATCTGTTTGCGCCTTGTCAATGGCATCTTTCACTTTTTGTTTGGCAATTTCTGTTTTCACATCGGTGTCAAACTCTATTACAATTAAACTATAATCTGTTTGTGAGGTACTCTGAATTTTTTTCACCTTTGCTCCGCTGATCCCCTTCAGTTGCTTTTCGATGGGGCGTGTTACCAGGTTCTCGATATCTTTTGGTGAATTGCCTACATAAATTGTAGAAATTGAAATGGTGGGCACCACTATATCCGGGAACTGTTCCTTCGGCATGTTGTTGAATTTTGTAAATCCAAACACCGTGATCAGAATAGTAATGATATAAATAGCAGTCCGGTTATCTACACTCCAGCTGGTAGGTTTAAACTCTTTGAACTTTTTCGATGTTTTCTCAAAAACATTCATAAAGATTTTTTTAGTTGTTATCTTTTTGTTTTTACCTGTTTACTTATCTCACTTAAAATAAGAATGAACGTCACGTTAATTCAAAACCAGGTATTTTGTTCGTCCGATTCAATGTCTTTAATGCTGTCAACAATTTTTAATTTGTCAGCTCTGTACTGCTACAAGCCCCTTTAAGGTGTTTGAAGTTTGGTTGTTACTACCTGTCCTTCATAAAGTGACTGGTAACCTTCTGTAATAATTACATCAGTTGGTAACAATGAACTGCCCTTAATTTCCACTTTACCATTAAAATTTTCTCCTACAATCACATTCTTCTTTCTTGCTTTCATTACATTTCCTTCCTGTACAATTACATATACATATTTTCCTTTTTCGTCCGTCTGAACAATATTGATGGGGATGGTAATGGCATTAGGTGCATAATAATCTTTGATTTTTACCAATGCCACCTGATTTATTTTTAAATTCTGCATGGAAGGAATTCTTGCTTCGGTTATAAAACCCCTGGAGTTATTATTGATAGAAGCTCCCATAACACTGATGACTGCATTGAAATTCTCAATTCCGGCATCAGGTATTGATATGGACAATTGAGATCCTTTTTTTACCCGCAACTGGTAATTCTCCGGTATTTCGGTTACCACTTTCATGCTTCCGGTATTCACAATCTGTATCTGCGGGCCCATTTGTGAAAACCCGTTGAAGATTTCTCCGGCTTTTATATTCACCATATCTGCCAACCCGCTGATAGGAGCAAAAACAAAAGAAGTTTTCCAGTTCTCTTTCAGCGTAGCCATTTGTTTTTCCAATGCATCCACTGAATTCTTTGCTGATATTAATTGTACTTCTGTTCCGATGTTCTGATCCCAGAGATTTTTCTGGCGGTTATAAATATCCTGGGCAAAGTTTAATTGAGTTTTCAATGCTTCCATTTGCTGCAACAGGATAGCGTCATCCAGTTTTAACAGCAATTGACCCTTTTTCACCATTTCCCCTCTTTTTACATAAATTTCTTTTACTTGTGCCGGCATTCCCCGGGGTGTTACTACTACTATATCATTGGCATCCACCCTGCCCTGCAGTTCTATATAATGAGTAAAATCTTCCTGCGTTACCGGGGCAGATGCCACCAATCTTGCTTTGTCTTTTTGTGATGCAGGATCCAGCGAAGCGATTTCCTGTTCCAGCATTTTAATATCTGTATCCAGTTTTGATCTGTCTATTCTTAGTTTTTCCAGCTTCGCTTTCTTATCGTTTAATTCACCTTTTTTTTCTTTTGCACTGCTGCTGCATGCTGTAATGATTATTGCAGTTGCAATGGTTATTATCATCAATACTTTATTCATGATTTCCGTTTTTAATATTTTTATTAAAGTTTTCCAGAAGCTTTTTGATAATTTATTTTGGCCACAATGGCATCATACAACGCTTTGAAGTAATTGGATTGTGCCTGCTGCATTTCTGTATCTGCCTGCAATACTTCAAAACTTGAACCAACACCCTGTTCATATTTTTTCTTCACTGTGTTGTATACTTTTTCAGCCAACTCCATATTTTTTTCCTGTGCATCCATATTTAAAATAGCGCTGGAAAGGGAATTTTTAGCGACTGTTCTTTCCAGATCAATTCCTTTTTTAACCTGGTCGAGGGTATTTTCAACTTTCTCCAGGGTGAACCGGGATTGTCTTATTTTATTTTTTTTCTGCATGCCATCAAAAATTGGCAGATTGACTGAAAGCCCGGCAAGACTTGTACTGTACCAAAACCAGGGTTTTTGATTACCCATAGTCTCTGCACTTCGCTGGCCTGTTCTCTGAAAGTTATAAAATGCTGCTACCGTAGGCGCATAAGATAATTTGTACCGGCGAATATCATAGCCCTGTAGTTTTACGGCACTGTTAATCAGCTTCACTTCATTTCTGCTTTCATAATTGAATTCATTTTCCAGGGCACCTTCCTTCACCTGTTCAGCAGTTAATTCATCTTTTAAAATAAGGCTATCGGTTTGTGAGAGGCCTAAGTTCATTTTTAAAACAGCATAGCCCATCACTATCCCGTTTTTCAATTGCTGTTCAATAGTCCGGGTATTATTGAGAGAAACAGTTGTCTTATCAATGTCCAGTTTTTCTACAAATCCATTCTTATACATTTCGTTCATGTCTGAAGAAAGTTTCTCCAGGCGTTTGATACTTTCCTGTATAAACCCTAATTGTTTTTTCGCAATTAAAACTGCATAATAGCTTTTATGCACTGCTTCCTTCACCCTGTCTTCAGCTACTTTTATCTGCAGGTTGCCGTTAGTTAATAATTCTTTCCTGGCTTCCAGTCCAACAAATACCTGTGGCTCAAAAAGTAATTGCTGAACACTGACCCCGGCATTCACATTCCAGGGAGTAAAAAAACTGAAATTTCTGAAGGAGATATCCACCACTTTTGTTATTGGATTGCCACTTCCATCCCTCACGCCATTTTCCTTTAACACATCATATATGGTTTTCTCCGTACCATCCGGAAACTGAATTTGCGGAAGGGAGAGATAATGATTGCCCTGGAAAGAACCATTTACCTGTGGTAAAGCCAGACCCACAATTTCTTTGTTTCTTGCCTCTGCAATTTTATAATCCAACCGGGCATTTTTAAGATCAGTAACATTTTTAAATGCAATGTCTACTGCATCTTTTACTGTTATTTCATACACCTGCTGTGCATTCAACTGGCCAGCCAGCAAAAACATGAGTGCAGAAAAAAAATGACTGGTTTTCGTTTTTATACATCGCATAGTTCAACTGTTTTTTCTTTGTTGCTTATATTTTAAAATGAGTTTATAACCTTTGAGGGTGGCTACACCATAAAGAAAATGTTCAATAATTTCCTGTTGCAGTGTGGCCAGGTTGAATTTTGATGGGGGAAACACTTCCGGATTAAACCCGAGCATTATGTTTTCCAAACGTAACCGGGTTATAATTTCTACATTCATATCCGGGCGGTACAACTCTTCTTTTATTCCTCTTTCCAGGTTTCGTTTTATAACATCAAAAAGAAACATGTTCTTATACTCCATAAATTTTTTGTAGCCGGAAGGGTGATATTTTTCAAGATCATTAAGCATAGCCGGGTTCATGTTTCTGAGCATGATTTCTACAAACTCCATGACATGAAATATTTCGTGAATGGCATTTGAAGAAGCAGCTATATCCCGCAAGCAACTTTCCTGTGAAAAAAGTATTTCTTTTTCAGCTACCGCATCTACCAGTTGGTTCTTATCAGTAAAATACTGGTATATTGTTTTTTTGGATATGCCAAGTTGTGAAGCAATCTCATCCATGGTGACCGACCGGATACCATAACGACGGAAAAGTTCCACTGCTTTTTGTATTATTCTTTCCTGTATTTCCATTTTTAAAAATTCGGGCTGACAAAACTATGGAAACTTTTTACGTAGCCAAAGTTTCCATCCTTTTATTTTTCCATTCATCATCATTATTAATGGGTAGCCGTTTGATTTTTAGGTTAATTTTGAATTGAATAAACGCTTTATGCAAAAAAAAGAACCAAAACAACAGCAGGTAACGCTTAAAAAACTGTTCCGTTATTTTATACAGGGGGTAATCATCCTGGCCCCGATTGGAATAACAGCTTATGTGCTATGGTGGTTATTTAATAAAATCGACGGGATACTGGAGCCCTATATTCATGTTCCTGGTGTGGGATTTCTGATCATCATTGTATTTGTTATCCTGGTAGGATGGGTCAGTTCAAATTTCCTGATGGGCAGCTTTATTGGCTTTTTTGATACCTGGATGGAAAGAACACCCGGTGTCAAATTTATTTATACTTCTACCAAAGATTTTTTTGAGGCTTTTGCAGGGGAAAAAAGAAAATTCAACGTGGCAGTACTGGCCAATGTGTTTTCCGAAGATGTCTGGATCATTGGGTTCCTGACAGATGACGAAATGAAGAAATTTGAAATGGGTGCAGATAAAGTGGCTGTATATGTACCGCAATCCTACAATTTTGCCGGTCAACTTTATATTTTACCAAGAGATAAAGTAAAAAAAATAGATAAGATCAGTTCCGGTGAAGCCATGAAATATGCTGTTACAGGCGGCGTGGTGGACCTGGATGCCGAAAGAAAAGAAGAAACAAAAAAACTATCATGAAATGAGTTATAATATAAAGTTGAATATTACCCGTGATGATTATTGACGAATTCCCCATCCGAATGGCTTCAGCCGGGCGGGTAGGTAGCCAAAATCAAATAATAAAAACACATGAAAAAATATTTTCTGTTTATCATTCTCCTTTTTATTTCCTTTAAAAGTTTCAGCTGGGGATTTTTTGCCCATAAAAAAATAAACTACAACGCAGTTTTTCTTTTACCACCTGAGATGATGTGGCTGTATAAACCAAATATTGATTTTTTAAGTGAGCATGCTGTGGATCCCGATAAAAGAAGATATGCTACCCCGGAAGAAGGTCCCAGGCATTATATTGATATAGATCATTACGGGAAATTTCCTTTTGATGAATTACCCAGAAAATGGAATGATGCGGTTGCTAAATTTTCTGAAGACTCACTCAAAAAATATGGTATCGTACCCTGGTGGGTGCAAACCATGCTGCTTCGGCTTACCGATGCGTTTAAAGAAAAAAACCAGGTAAAAATATTAAAGTACTCTACGGAAATAGGTCATTATATTTCTGATGCCCATGTGCCATTGCATGCCACGCTTAATCATAACGGGCAATACACAGATCAAAAAGGCATTCATGGTTTTTGGGAAAGCCGTGTTCCTGAATTGCTGGCAGATAAGGAATGGGATTTTTTTATTGGCAAAGCGGAATACATTAAAAACCCCGGCGATTTTATCTGGCAACGGGTATTGGAAAGTACAGCAGCAGCAGATACCGTATTGTTATTTGAAAAAGAATTAAGCAATAGATTTTCTCCTGATCAGAAATTTGCCTTTGAAGAAAGAAATGGAATAACGATCAGGCAATATTCTTCAGCCTTCTCCATTGCCTACGAAAAAAAATTAAACGGAATGATTGAAAGAAGGATGAGACAATCCATTTTTGCTATTGCCTCTTTTTGGTACACGGCCTGGATAACTGCAGGCCAGCCGGACCTGAAAAAACTTTCAAACAAAGAACTCTCTGAAGAAGACCTTAAAGAATTTGAGGCGCTCAATAATGCATGGCGGAGTGGCGTATTGAAAGGAAGAGAGCATGAAACACCTTAACCCAGGGTTTTAATTTTCTTACATTTGCCTCTTTATTTATTCTTCAAGAAGATATCAACTGCAATGATCCACAATTTTAACGCTGGTCCTTCCATTTTACCGAAAGAAGTTTTTGAAGAAGCCGGTAACGCAGTTATTAATTTTAATCATAGTGGTCTTTCTGTTTTAGAAATTGGCCATCGCACTTCTTTATTTCAACCGGTCATGGAGGAAGCCCGGGCTTTGACCAGGGAATTAATGAAACTGGATAATGATCATGAAGTATTGTTTCTGCACGGTGGCGCCACCACTCAATTTATGCAGGTACCCATGAACCTGCTAAACGAAAACGGGCTTGCTGCCTATACAGATACCGGCGCCTGGGCCCTGAAAGCAATTAAAGAAGGAAAACTTTTTGGTCATGTAGAAATTGCCGGTTCATCAAAAGAAACCAACTACACAACTATTCCGGAAAATCTTATTATCAGCCCGACAGCTACTTATCTGCATATTACAACCAATGAAACAATTGGCGGCACACAATGGAAACAACTTCCTTATAATTGTGGAGTACCGTTGGTGGCTGATATGAGCAGTGATATACTCAGCCGTGTTCTTGACTTCAATAAATTTGACCTGATTTATGCAGGCGCCCAAAAAAATATGGGAGCAGCCGGTGTAAATCTTGTGGTAGTTAATAAAAATATATTGGGAAAAGTGAACAGAATAATTCCTGCAATTCTTGATTACCGCAATCATATTAAAGAAGGCAGTATGATGAACACACCCCCGGTATTTGCGGTGTATGTAGCCATGCTGACGCTTCGTTGGTTAAAAAAACAAGGCGGGATTACTGCTATAGAAAAATTAAATAACAAAAAAGCAGAATTATTTTATCAAACACTGGACAGTTTACCTGTATTTAAAGGAGTAGTGGCAAAAGAATTCCGCAGCAGCATGAATGCGGTTTTTATTATAGAAAATGAAACACTTGAAAATGAGTTCCTGGAACTATGTAAAAATGAAGGTATGGTAGGGGTAAAAGGACATCGGTCGGTGGGCGGATTCCGGGTATCTATGTACAATGCGCTTCCTCTGGAAAGCATACAGGCATTTACGGATTTGATGAAAGAATTTGCAATTAAAAAAGGATAACTGTTTTATTTTAAAAATGAAATAAGAAACGAATGGCAAGTATTAAACCTTTCAAAGCATTAAGACCGAAAACAGAATTGGCACAACAGGTAGCCTCCCGTCCATACGATGTATTGAACAGCGGGGAAGCAAAAGCAGAAGCCAATGGAAATCCATTTTCATTTTTACATATCACTAAACCAGAAATTGACTTACCATCAGATACAGACGTTCACAGCCAGGCAGTATATGATAAAGCCAAAGAGAATTTGCTGACTTTTATAAAGGAAAATATTCTTTTCAGCGAAGAAAAACTCTGCTATTACATTTACCAGCTCATCATGAACGGAAAAAGCCAGACCGGCCTGGTTTGTGTATCATCGGTTGAAGATTACTTTAATGATGTTATTAAAAAACACGAATTCACCCGTCCGGAAAAAGAAAAAGACCGCATCGATCATATGCGTACCATTGAAGCACAAACCGGGAATGTGTTTATGACTTACCGGGATGTGATGGAAGTAAATGCGCTGATCAGTGGATGGAAAGCTAAGAACAAACCTGTTTATGATTTTATAGCCACAGATGGCATTCAACACAGCCTCTGGATAATTGATCGTGACGATATCATCAATTCCATCACCCGGTTGTTTGAAACCAAAGTAGAAAACACCTACATTGCCGATGGTCATCACCGTGCCGCTTCGGCTGCAAAAGTGAGCAAAGAATTTCCGGAGAGTCCGGATGCAAATTATTTTCTTACCACTATTTTTCCTGCCAGTCAATTATCTGTTTTGGACTATAACCGGTTGGTTAAAGATCTGAATGGCCTGACAAACGAAGAATTCATTGGCGCCTTGCAGGAAGATTTTATGATCACCCTCAGCCCCGAACCGGTGAAACCCGCCGTCTTACATGAATTCGGCATGTATCTGAATGAACAATGGTATTTTCTTACAGCCAGAAACGGCAGTTATAAAGAAGATGTGGTAAGTGTGCTGGATGTTTCTATTCTTCAAAAAAATATTTTAACCAAAATACTGGATATTGATGATCCACGTACGGATACCAGAATAGATTTTGTGGGTGGAATAAGGGGGTTGGCGGAACTGGAAAAAAGAGTGGACAGTGGTGAAATGAAAGTAGCCTTTAGCTTATTCCCGGTTACGATTGAACAACTATTTGCCATAGCTGACAGTGGAAAAGTAATGCCGCCGAAAAGTACCTGGTTTGAACCAAAACTCAGGGATGGCTTGCTCACTCATCTCCTCTGGCCGGCTGTGAAATAAATTGTAATCTTCAGAAAGGAAATCAATAACCACATCACTTTTGTTTTACTTTGTAATATGAAAAAATTTTTATTGCTAATAACAATTCTTTCTGGCTCCTGGATTATTTCTGCCCAGACTGAAGATCCCAAAGTACTGCATCAGACAGCCCGGAATTTTATGATGCAAAATGACTGGAATAATGCAATCCTGGTTTTGAACCGCATCACACAAATGGATAAGAATAACCTGGATTACCAAAAAGACCTGATCCAGTGTTTTTATTATAAAAGGGATTATGAAAAAGCAGTGGAGGGCATAAAGGCTGTAATAAACCGTGACGATGCAGATGTGATGATTTTTCAGCTGGCAGGAAATGTGTACAAAGCCATTGAAGATCCTAAAGAATGTGAAAAGATCTACAAGCAGGGGTTAAAAAAATTTCCCCGGAGCGGTCCGTTATTCAGTGAGTACGGCGAATTACTTTGGGCAAAAAATGATTATTCAGCTATTAATCTTTGGGAAAAAGGGATTGAACTGGATCCCGGTTTCAGCGGCAATTATTACAATGCAGCGCTGTTTTATTTTTATACAAAAGAAAAAGTGTGGGGTTTGATCTATGGCGAAATATTTATCAACATGGAAAGCCTGAGCCAGCGGGGTGCCGCTATGAAAGAATTGCTGCTTAAAAGTTATAAAGAAAAACTTTTTGTACAACCAGACCTGTTGAAAGGCGAAGAAAATAACAAGAACGCTTTCACAAAAGCATTTCTTGAAACAATGAATAAACATTCCGTGATTACATCAAAAGGAGTAACCACCAGTTCATTGACCATGGCAAGAACCCGTTTTATACTTGATTGGTACGAAAGCCATGCAGCAAAATTTCCTCACCGTCTTTTTGATTACCAGCAGCAATTACTCCGTGAAGGAATGTTTGATGCCTATAACCAATGGCTGTTTGGTACAGTGGAAAACCTTTCTGCCTTTGATGAGTGGACCAAAGCACATACAGAAGAATACAAAGGATTCACCACCTTTCAAAAAAGTCGCGTATTTAAAGTGCCTCCGGGTCAATATTACTTTTCAAAATAAACTCAGCACCGCTGATGAAAAGCCTTGCAAAAACAAGGCTTTTTTATTTTAACCATTATCCCTAATTTGTTGAGGAAACTTATCCTGTCTTCACTGCAATTCAGTTTTTTTTATACTTCAAAAAAAGTACACATGGAACCAAAAAGAATGTTTGATTTTTTAGAATTCCAACTGAAAAATTTTCCGCTACCTGATATGCTTGCCGCCAAAGAAGGAGGTAAATGGAAAACCTACAGTACACAGGAAGTGGAAGATATGGTAAATAAACTGGGCAGCGGATTACTGGAACTTGGCGTTTCTGCCAATGATATGACGGCAGAGGGAAGAGATAAAATAGCGGTGATCAGCAAGAACAGGCCTGAGTGGTTAATGCTGGACCTGGCTGTTCAAAAGATCGGGGCAATATTGGTGCCCATCTATCCGACAATCAGTGTCAATGAACTGAAATTTATTTTAAATGACTCCCGGGTGAAAGTAATTTTTGTAAATGACGAAGATCTTTTCCTGAAAGTAAAAAGTATCAATTCAGATGTACCTTCATTAAAACTTATTTACACTTTTGAACATGTACCTAATGCAGTTCATTGGAAAGAAGCAATTGGTAACAATAAAAATGAGTTAATTGATCAGCTGGCAGGAAAAATAAAAGCGGAAGACCTGGCCACTATCATTTATACTTCCGGTACTACCGGCACGCCCAAAGGAGTAATGCTGAGTCATCATAA
>DATDPZ010000263.1:0-2819 GCA_035292525.1 Chitinophagaceae bacterium | reverse complement strand
CCGAAGAAACCGGGGAAGATGAAATGGCACAAAAAGCCCTGGACTCTTTTTTAATACGGCGGGGATTAGCACCCACTGTAGTCATTCACCGGGGTCATAGTTATTATGCACCTTACACCATTCATCAGATAAAACCTGCAGCAAAAATTGTATTCATGGGAAGTTGTGGCGGCTATCACCTGATTCATGATATATTAAAAAATGCTCCCGATGCCCATATCATTGCTTCCAAACAAATTGGAAAAACAGCCATCAACCGCCCATTCTTTGAATTATTAATGGAGAAATTAAGAAACGGTAATAACATTGAATGGATCAGTTTCTGGAAAGAATTTCAGCAGCGGGTGAGGGTGGAAGGATTTGAAGATTATATACCACCGCATAAAAATCTCGGCGCCATTTTTATCAAAGCGTATAAAATATCCATGGGAGAAACTGAACCTGATATAGCTTCATTGGGTAACCGGTAAAGTTATTTTCTTACTGATGGCCGGTAACTACTTTCCTTCACTTCTTTTTACATTTGTTGCTTAATTATTATGGTGGCGACTAACAACGAAAAAAAATTTTTTGACCTTGATCTTCTGAAAAGAGTGATCCGCCATGCTTCACCGTATAAAAGAAAATTTTACTTATCCATTTTCCTGGCCATCGTTCTGGCCATCTTTACACCCGTCCGGCCCATCCTGATCCAGGTGACCGTAGATAAATACATTACCGGCCGCATAGCAGAAATGGTTATTCTGATCACCATCATTCAGGTAGGGTTTTTATTCCTGGAAACAGCTTTGCGATTTTACTTTTCCTATATCACTGCCTGGCTGGGTCAGCATGTTGTAAAGGATATGCGTGTGAAAGTGTATAAGAAAGTGCTGGGATTAAATCTTTCTCATTTTGATAAAACACCTATTGGAAATCTCACCACCCGGACCGTGGATGATATTGAACGGATTAATGATGTATTTGCTGATGGGCTCATTCCCATTCTTGCTGATTTGCTTTCTATTGTTTGTGTTCTTAGCTATATGTTCTGGCAGGATTGGCAACTGACCCTGTTTGCTCTGATCCCCTTTCCGATATTGTTAATTGCTACGTATTATTTCAAGGAAAGCGTCAATCATTCTTTTCACCGGGTAAGAAATGCAGTGGCCCGGTTAAATGCTTTTGTGCAGGAACATATTTCCGGTATGCAGGTGGTGCAGGCCTTTACTGCCGAAGAAAGAGAATTTGAAAAATTTAAAAACATCAATAAAGAACATCGTAATGCCAATATCAAAGCCATATTTGCTTACTCAATTTTCTTCCCGATAGTTGAAATTATCCTGGCTACGGCCATTGGTCTAATTGTCTGGAAAACATCTGCCGTTACATTGGAGCTTCAGCAAAGCCAGCAGGGCACCCTGATGGCCTTTATTCTTTGTCTCAACCTGATCTTCCGGCCTTTAAGAGTGATAGCCGATAAGTTTAATATTTTACAAATGGGGATGATTGCCAGTGAACGGGTGTTTAAAGTAATGGACAATGATA
This sequence comes from Chitinophagaceae bacterium, assembly GCA_035292525.1. Classification (GTDB taxonomy): domain Bacteria; phylum Bacteroidota; class Bacteroidia; order Chitinophagales; family Chitinophagaceae; genus VBAS01. The sequence continues at coordinate 1,292 of DATDPZ010000263.1, read as the reverse complement.
ATTATCTGAAAGATGAAGGGGATTACTCGCCGGAGAAAGTAAAAGGGAAAATTGAGTTTGAAAAAGTCAGTTTCTCCTATGATGAAGAAAATTATGTATTAAAGGATATTAGTTTTTCGGTAAATACCGGCGAAACGGTGGCCATCGTTGGCCATACCGGCAGCGGAAAAACAACCATCATCAGTTTATTGAACCGCCTTTATGATATTCAGAAAGGTCAGATTAAAATTGATGATATAAATATTAAAGACTACAAACTGGATGCTTTAAGAAAAAGTATTGGCGTGGTCTTGCAGGATGTATTTCTTTTTTCCGGATCTGTGATGGATAATATCACGTTGCGGAATGAAGAGATCTCAAAAGAAAAAGTAATAGAAGCGGCGAAAATGATCGGCATGCATGATTTTATTCTGCAACTTCCGGGCGGTTATGATTATCATGTAATGGAAAGAGGAGCCACCCTTTCATTGGGGCAAAGACAGTTATTGTCGTTTGTAAGAGCATTGCTTTATAATCCTTCTGTTTTAATCCTGGATGAAGCCACCTCTTCAGTGGATACAGAAAGTGAACAACTGATTCAACATGCTATTGATACGCTGATCTCAGACAGAACTTCCATTGTCATAGCTCACCGGCTTTCTACCATCCGGAAAGCAGATAAAATTATTGTGCTGGATAAAGGAGAAGTGAAAGAAACCGGAACACACGAAGAGTTGATAGCGAAAGGCGGATATTATCATAAACTGTATCAACTTCAGTTTGTACGCAAGGACTCCTTTGGAGATAAGCATAAGTCAGTGGCCTGATTTTATTATCCGATTATGTTCACTTATTTATTTATACTCTTCTCATTTCTTTTTTCAATTCAGGAAATTGAAACCGGTAAGCCATTTATGGTCGTATCAGGGGTATCACAGGATGCCGGCTATCCGCAGATCGCCTGTCAAAAAGATTGCTGCAAAAAACATAAGGACAAAAAAATTCCCCGTCAGAAAGTGGTCAGCCTTGCCTTGTTCGATCCGGCCACTAAACAAAAATGGATTTTTGAAGCCACACCGGATATAGCTGAACAGCTCCGGATAACTGATAAATACCAGCAGGGAAATTTATCTGGAATATTCCTCACGCATGCACATATCGGCCATTATACCGGGTTGATGTACTTAGGAAGAGAAGCAATGAATGCTAAAGAAATGCCGGTTTATGCCATGCCCGCCATGCAAAGTTTTTTACAAAATAACGGCCCCTGGCATCAATTGATAAACCTGAAAAATATTTCTCTGCAGAAATTG
>DATDPZ010000262.1:0-3251 GCA_035292525.1 Chitinophagaceae bacterium | reverse complement strand
TGGCGGATCCGGATTCTTTTACAGCTTCGTTCAAATGACGGTTTGCTCTGGCCATTGATAAGTTGAAATTTGAAAATTGAGCTGCAAGGTAACTATTATGATTTTGTGAAAGGAGGCTGATTCATATCCGCGGTTTGCAGTTTTTATACAAAGCGATTTTTTTACACGATCAAAGGATACAAATAAAAACATCTTCCGGAAGAATGAAAGGAAACAGGGTTTTGTTGCCAGGAAATTCCGGATAATTGAATAGGTTTGAAGCAAGGGGTTTGCCGTGAACGATTATTTACTGTACCTAATGTTCAGTCCCCGGCTACTTTTTAAAAAAGGAAACAATTTGTTAACATGGAAAATTAACCAGCCCTTCTTTTCTTTGACAGGGGCTTTTTATCTATGACATTTCTGATCTTCCTTGTTGTGGTGCTGTTTTTATTAGCTATTACCGACCTCATCGTGGGGGTAAGTAATGATGCGGTTAACTTTCTGAATTCCGCCATCGGGAGCAGGGTGGCTTCTTTTCGAACCATTATCTTAATTGCGGCAGCAGGCGTAATTCTCGGATCTGTATTTTCAAGCGGCATTATGGAAATAGCCCGGAAAGGTATTTTCTACCCTGAATTTTTTACGCTGGATAAACTCATGTTTATATTCCTGGCAGTCATGCTTGCTGATATTGTTTTGCTGGATGTTTTTAATTCGCTTGGGCTTCCTACTTCCACAACTGTCTCCATTATATTTGAATTATTGGGCGCTGCTCTTGTGGCCGGAGTGTTGTTTTCCATCGAAAAGCAGGAGCCGGTTTCAGGCATGTTCCGGTATATCAATTTCGGCAGTGTGGCCTCTATCGTCACAGGAATTTTTCTGTCAATTATTATTGCTTTTACCCTGGGTATTATCGTACAATATCTTTGCCGGCTGCTATTTACTTTCAACTATGAACAAAAGCTAAACCGGTACGGAGCCCTTTTTGCCGGGGTGGGAATTACCGTAATTATCTATTTTTTACTGATTAAAGGACTAAAAGGCACCACGCTGATCAACAAAGAAAATTTGCAATGGATAAAACAAAACACGGTCATAATACTTTCTGTTATTTTTATTTTAAGTACAATTATCAGCAGGGTTTTACAAAAAGCAGCTAATGTAAATCCACTGAAAGTGATTGTGTTTATGGGTACCTTTTCGCTTGCAATGGCTTTTGCAGGTAATGATCTTGTCAATTTCATTGGTGTTCCCATTACAGGTTTTCTTGCGTATAAAAACTGGCAGGACAGCGGTATTGCGGCCAATGAACATTACCAGGGTTTTTTGTCCAGCAGCAATGTAATTGTTCCTAATTATATGTTGCTGATCGCCGGCCTGATTATGGCATTAACGCTTTGGTTAAGCGCCAAAGCAAAAAAAGTAACTGAAACAGAAGTGAACCTGGGAAGCCAGGGCGAAGTAGCGGAAGAAAGATTCCGGCCAAATGCTGTTTCCAGAAGTGTGGTAAAATCTTCTATCGTTCTGGGTAATCTTTTTTCCGTCATTCTGCCAAGTACGATGAGCAGGTATTATAATCTGAATTTTGAAAAAAGCAAAATAAGACAGGCTGCAACAATAAATATAAGCCCTGCTTTTGACCTGGTCAGGGCTTCGGTAAATCTGATTCTTGCCAGTGCACTTATTGCATTGGCAACATCTATGAAACTTCCCCTGTCAACTACCTATGTTTCGTTTATGGTAGCGATGGGAACATCGCTGGCCGATAAGGCCTGGGGAAGGGAAACCGCCGTGTACCGGGTAGCCGGAGTGCTGAGTGTGATCGGGGGATGGTTTATCACTGCATTCATTGCATTTGGTTCAGCCGCTTTATTTGTATTCATCCTCATTAAGGGCGGCATGACCGGTACTATAATATTAATTGGTTTGGTAGCGGTATATATCATCTTTTCTCATATTTATTTTAACAAGAAATCAAAAATTGTCAAAACAAGTTCTTCCCGGTTAAAACAATTGCCGGTAGCTGACCAGGATATTTACAGTGATAATAAAAACATGGTTATTGAAGAGCTTTCGGAGCTGATCAGTATTTATAAAGATGTTCTGGAAAAGATAAATGAGTATGACGGACCCGGTATGGAAAAAGTATTTAAGAAACTAAAAGCAATAGAATCGGATGGATTCAAGCAAAGAGCTCAAAGCATACGGAATATCAAAAACCTGGAAACAGTTGATCCTAAACCGGCACAAATACTATTATATAGTTCTGATCTTTTACACGACATTACCAGTTCAGCAGTTACCATGAGTGAAGAGTGCAAGCACTATATTCAAAATCTTCATCAGCAACCTGGCCAGGACTTTATCAGGTTAACCCGTGAACTAAGTGCCCGGATGGATTCATTTTTCACGATTGCACTAACGGCACTGAGACAGGATAGCTATGAAGACCTGGAGTATATTAAAATCGCAAGAGATGATGTCAGAGAGTTTATTAATGATCAGCTGGACCGGTATATTAAAATGGTACAGGTAAATAAACCCGGAACCAAGCAGGCTATTCTTGAAAGCAACATCCTCCTGCAGAGTCGTGATATGCTGGCGGTAACACTGCGTATTATTAAGATGTACAGAAAGTACCTTAAAGAAAAATAATTTTTCACTATTGAATATCCGGGACAGGAAAATTTTTTTTCCAAAAGAGAAGTCTCTGCTGCTGGTAGTATTAAAAATTTCCTGCTATCTTTCCTGAAAAAAATGCGGATTTTTTTTTACCTGATTATCTTGTTTACGTCTGAAATAAATCTTTCGGCACAAATTAAAAGAGCTGCAGATCTGGGCATCCATATTGGCGTCATGCAGCCGGGCAGGCTAAATGCTATCACAGATATACCTGGCGTAAAAGTGGGTCATAGCACTCTGATAAAAGGAGATGATATCCGCACCGGGGTTACAGCCATTCTCCCTCATGAGGGAAATCTTTTTCAGCAAAAAATTCCTGCAGCCATTTACTTAGGTAATGCGTTTGGTAAACTGGCCGGCTATACACAGGTAAAAGAACTGGGCAATATCGAATCACCCATTATTTTAACCAATACATTAAATGTAGCAACCGGAATAAATGCTATTGTAAAATATACGCTGGCGCAAAAAGGAAATGAAAACGTACAATCCGTAAATGACATAGTGGGAGAAACCAATGATGGTTTTCTGAATGATATCCGGGGCAGCCATGTATCTGAGGCCGATGTGCTGAATGCAATCAATAC
>DATDPZ010000261.1:0-10364 GCA_035292525.1 Chitinophagaceae bacterium | reverse complement strand
AATGCTTTTTTCAAAATGATTCTCGGGTCTGCAACAGTTCCGGTAATACCACCTTCACTGATAATTTCAAAATGATTAATCTTGTTGGCCCGGTTTAAAAACAAAACTGCAAAAACTTCATGGTTGTAATCTTTCAGCCTGGTTTGTAAAAAGGAGGCGATCCCCTTACTTGAATCAATAACAGCTTTCATAAGGGGTTCTGTCAGTTGCCTTCTTATCCCCAGTTCAAGTGCAGCTGCAATTGTAATAGCTTTGGCGGGTCCAATTCCTTTTATCTTCATCAAATCCCTGATAGATATCCTGCCCAGTTCTGCCAGGTTATTTTTCCCGGTAAATAAAATTTCTTTAGCCAGGTCTACAGCACTTTTTTCTTTTGTTCCATGATGGATCAGGATAGCCAGCAATTCAGAATTGCTCAGACTCCCGGGCCCGTTTGTTAGTAATTTTTCTCTCGGCCGGTCGTCTTTTGCCCATTCTTTTATTGAGTATTTCTGCGGTTGCATGGTTCAGTGTTAACATTTAATTTAGGTTTGTCAAATTCAACTTTGATGGTATAGCCCGGAGTAATTTTAAAAAAAAATTCAACCGGAAAACGAAATTAAAGTTGATGAATTCAGTACCCGGTGGATATTAAAATCAAAACCAAACCTATGAAAAGAAATTCAAATTCAGCCATTGGCGCTTTGCACCCCCTGTTATTTTTTGCCGGCGTATATATAGTGGCTTTGTTCTTCTCCATTTTTATCTGTTCTTCAATTTTCTACAGTTGTAATTCATCTGCTGATACAGTTGCGGAATCAAAGAACGAAGGATCACCTGTGGTTAGCCAAAAAAATATAGCGGTTGCTTCGGTAAAGAGATAATTTTTTATTGCTTATCTTTTTTACATGTCTTTATTTCAATTGATGTTGAAGTATTATCTTCGCCGCACCAAAGAAATCCCTTTGGCTTTATTTTACAGCCATGTCATCAGCTAAAATCTTTGCCGGAAGCGGCTCTCTTAAACTAGCCGAACTTATCTGTAAAAGGTTCGGTTGTAAGCTTGGAAAACTGCAACTTCAGCGTTTCAGTGATGGAGAGATTTTGCCCACTTACCTGGAAAGTATCCGGGGCGATTTTGTATTTCTGGTTCAAAGTACTTACTCACCTTCTGACAACTTAATGGAACTGTTGCTCATGATTGATGCAGCAAAAAGAGCTTCGGCTGAAAGAATCATAGCCGTGATCCCTTATTATGGTTATGCCCGTCAGGACAGGAAAGACAAACCCCGGGTGGCAATTGGCAGTAAATTAATTGCCAATATGTTATGTGCTGCCGGTGCAGACAGAATGATTACTATGGACTTGCATGCTCCGCAAATTCAGGGTTATTTTGATATACCTGTGGACCACCTGGATAGCCATGCTGTTTTTATTCCTTACATAGAAAATCTGAGGCTTGAAAACCTTACCTTTGCCGCCCCCGACGTAGGAAGTGCAAACAGGATAAGAGAAATTGCCAGTTATTTTGAAGCTGAAATGGTGATTTGCGATAAGCACAGGAAAAGAGCAAATGAAATTGCCAGCATGGTGGTTATCGGGGATGTAACCGGCAAGGACATGGTGATCATAGATGACCTTTGTGATACCGGAGGAACCTTAGCCAAAAGCGCAGCTCTTTTAATGGAAAAAGGCGCTAAAAGTGTCAGAGCCATGATCACCCATCCGGTATTGAGCGGGGATGCTTATGAGAATATTGAGAATAGTGTATTAGATGAATTAGTAGTATGTGATACGATTCCTTTAAAAAAGGAAAGCAAAAAAATCAAATTGATTTCCGTAGCGGATCTTTTTGCAGTAGCCATCAGAAATGCATTTGAGAATAAGAGTATCACCAGCCTTTTTGTTCATTCCCAGCTAAAGAAGGAATAAGAAGGCACAAAGAATGTCTTTTATAAACAGTAACTAATAAACAAACATAAAAATGAAAACAATTACGATCGAAGGACAACTGAGGACCGAAACCGGGAAGAAAGCCACCCGCCAACTTCGCTCTCAGGATATGGTGCCCGGTGTAATTTATGGCGGAGAAAAGGAGATCAGTTTTGCTGCTCCTTCCAAGGCTTTTAAAACACTGGTGTACACACCAAGTTTTCAGATTGCAGAAGTAAAACTGGATGGTCATACTTACAAATGCATCATGAAAGATCTTCAATTTGACAAACTCAATGACCAGTTGATCCATATTGACCTGTTGGAACTTGTTGAAAACAAAAAAGTGGTGGCAACCATCCCTTTGCATTTTACAGGTATTGCAAAAGGAGTAAAAGATGGCGGAAAACTTTCCATCAGGATGAAATCACTTAAAGTAAAAACGCTGCCAAAATACCTGCTTAAACAAATTGAAGTGAAAGTAGATGACCTGGAACTAAACGGTAATATCCGTGTAGAAGACGTGAAAATCGAAAATTTTGAAATCCTGAATTCACCACGTATTCCTATTGCTTCTGTAGGATTGACCCGTGAGTTAAAACAGGAAGAAGCTGCTGCTGCTGCCCCAACTGCTGCTACTGTTCCGGTTGCAGGTGCTTCAGAGCCGGCTGCTGTTCCAGCTGCTGCACCATCAAAAGCTCCTGGAAAGGGGAAGAAATAATTATCAAAACAATATGAATCCGAACCCCGCTAATCACGGGGTTTTTTATTTGTAGAAAAAATAATCTTTCTTTGAACGAGAATAATTTTTATGAAGTATTTAATTGTTGGCCTGGGAAATACAGGGAATGAATATGCCCACACCCGACACAACATTGGTTTCGATGTGGTGAATGCATTTGTGATCAAACACAATGGCAGCTTTTCCACCGGGCGGTTAGCATTTGTAGCAGAAATGAAATGGAAGGGGAAAAAATTTGTTTGTATTTGCCCTACTACTTTTATGAATCTAAGTGGTAAGGCAGTAAAATACTGGATGGATAAAGAAAAGATTTTACCGGAAAATATATTGGTTATAGTGGATGATGTGTCATTACCTATTACAAAAATGCGGTTAAGGCCGGGGGGCAGCCATGCTGGGCACAACGGATTAAAAAGTATAGAGGCAATGATCGGGACAAGAGAATATCCGCGTTTAAGATTCGGTATAGGAAATGATTATCCGAAAGGGATGCAGGCTGATTATGTTTTAAGCAAATGGAATAAAAAAGAAGAGCTGCTGGTGAAAACAAAAATTGATCATGCAGTTACTGTTATCGAAAATTTTTCCAGTAAAGGAATCAGTCTTACCATGAATGAAGTGAATAATCTTGAATTCGGATTATAAGATAAATTACTGCATACTTGATTTTTCATTCATAATCCTCAGGCGCTGGCATAATATTTTAATAAATCCTTTTGCCACTTCAGGTCTTTCATCCAGCAATTCATAAAATGGTTCCTGGTCTATTTTAAACAGGATGCTGTCTTTGTCTGCAGTCGCACTGGCACTCCGGGTATCTGCATCCAGCAGGGAAAGTTCGCCAAACACTTCTTTTTCGGGCAGGATTGCAAGCGTAGTGGATCCCTTATGAATTCTCACAGCACCCTGGTGTATGATATACATGCAGTCGCCGGTTTCTCCTTCTTTAAAGATCAGAGCGCCTTGTTCAACAATTTTCTCCTGCATTAAAGGTGCCAGGTCGGCCAGAATATTTTCAGGCGTTTCTTTAAAAAGATTAAGTGATTTCAGGATCAGCACTTTTTCAATTAAGATCAATCTTCCTGTGTTTGCCTTTTCCATTTATTAAAATTAATATTTTCAGACTGAATAAAGGGCTGTTTCGTGGAGTAATTGATTTTCAGAATGAATGTACTTTTTAATCAGTTCAGGATTTACGGGCACATTATATTTTTTTGAAACATACATAGAATAGGCTTTGGTCCAGGAAGTATAATAAATGGGTTTTTCTTCCAGGATTCTGTCTAAAATTTCTTCTGCTTTCTGAATGGCCTGCTGTGGAAACATTCCTTTCAGCAAATAGCATTTTTGATCAATGTCTGCTGGCTCATAAAGTGTATTGAATTTTGATGCAAGTTCTTTTTTTACGGTTACTTCAATCAACTCCATGGCATTGGCAATAGTATCTTTCTTTTTCATATCCAGCCCCTGTTTGATCTTAAATATTTTTTCATGATCATAAAGACAACCAAATATGCTCAATAAAACATTTCTGATTTCCAGCAGTTCCATATTTAAAGCGCTGATCAGAACCGTGTAATTTGGCTGGTCAGGGTTTAGATTTTTTTGCATATAAAGTAATTCCACTGCATAGACCAGGAATTCAAAACTGATCTTCTCCAGCAAGTCCCTGGTTTCTGTAGTACTCTTGAACCGGCTTCTATGCAGGGCTTTCACAACCAGTGAAGCATCCTTTGGATATTCGGTAAGTAATTTTAATAAGACTTCATGTGATGCTGGTCCCCCTATTTTTCCCAACAAACCAATCAGGCGTTCCTTCAGTTCCGGTGGGTATTGACCCGAATAAAGATTCATGTAAATGACAGGTACTGCTCTTTCTGCTGCTGCCTGCAATGCATCCAATACGGCTCTTTGATTTTCTTTGAACAGGTTAAAAATACTGAATAGAATATTTTCTGTAGCTGATTTACCCAATGCCTGAATTGCTCTGAACCTGATTTCTTTCGATTCATTAAAAAGATGTGCATGCAGGGGATGCATGTAATAATCTTTTACTTTATTTAAAACAAAAACAGCCAGCATTTTTTCCTGCTCATCAGCAGACTGAATAAGTTCCCCGATCTTTATTTCTGCTTCTTGTATTGCATGGAGGTCTTTTGATAACAACATGCCTGAAAAAGCAGCTGCTCTTATTTCAGGTTGAAGATGATGGCTGAAATGTTTTTGATGTGCATGACTGTTTTCTTCCAGGCAAAGTGTTTGCACCGCAAGCCATTTTACATCATTGTTATTGGAATGGTTAGCCAATTGCTGAAGTTTGGCAGCAGCACCTTTTAATTTCCTGTTTTGAATAAGAAGTATTGTTTCTTTTTTTACATTATCGGATGGATGATCCAGCAGGTCAAAAATAATTTCTTTACTTTCTGATCTGATCTGGCTGTTCAGCATTTGGAGGATATTGATCACTTCCAGTTCATTGCCTGTTTTAATTTTTTTTCTTATCTGGTTCCTGATATCCTCATCGGATAAGGTAAAATCATCCTGGCTGAAATACCGGCTGCTGATTGTTTTTAATAATATATGGCGATATGATTTATCAACAAGCACAATGGAAATAAGCCAGGCTAATGTAAAAAATATCAATACAAAAATAATTCCAAGCAGACTGTAATCTTGTAATTTAAAAGTCAGGAAAAGTAATAGTACGCCGGAAAAAAGAAAAGCAAAAGGATCCATGATCCCCTTTACAATTGCATGGGCTTTTGTTCTTTCTGCATGATTAAGGGGTTGCATGACAGAGAGAAAAACCGGAGTGTTAATGGCAGTTTTCAGTACTTCAATTGCGATGGCAGCAGCCCCGAAAGCATAAAAAATAATTTTATGATTGCCGAGAAACATTTCAGCAGTTAAGATCAGCAACAACAGTGTAATTAAAACCAGGGGGGTGATCAGTAATGACTTTTTAATGCCAAGCACAGTGATGATCCGGCTGGTAAAAATAAATTTAACCAGCATAGCAATGATCTGTGAAACAGCCAGGAATAACAATATGAAATTGGAAAGCGATTTGTCGTCGTGGTGGGCATCTTTTATTTCGGCATAAAAAGCGTAGTTGATAATAGCCAGGCAACAGGAAATCAAAAAGGTAAGAATAGCAATACGTCGGATAAGGGTGTTAAGTGTAAACCTTTTTATAATCACCCAAAACCTGTTTCCGGATGTACTTTCAATAATTTCTTGCTGGCTTCGATACTGGTGATGCTGATGCTGGTGGTTTTTAATGACACCCATTTGAGAAATACGGTAAATGAAGGGCAGGGAACCAAGCATGAAAATAGAAGCGGGCCAGAGTAAATTAATAGGACCCACTGCTTTTACAAAAAAGTAAGCCACCGTATAACCAATGAATTTTGCAGGGATATCTCCGGCGCTTATTACAGAAAACAACCGTTTACTCTGCCTGACATCAAAAAGAGTAGAGGTAATGCTCCAAAAACCAAGATTACTGGAAAGGTACAACACATAATACCACGCAAACAACCCGTAATAAAACCAACCGGCATCAATATAAATGGAGCCAAGATGAAATAAAAGTATACTGGCTGCCATAGCGATGATGGTGCCTGTACCTAGTTTAATTAAGCTCAGTTTGTGTTCAAATTTATTGAAGATCCATCCGGTAATAAATAAAAAAGGGGAAGAAATAATCATCACCCAGGCCAGCTCAGTTGCAGGAAAACTTTCAAGAAACCTGGAAAAAGAAGCCGTGAAGAAAAAGGCGATCCCGGTTCCCTGGAAAAACTGAAGCCAGAATAATTTTGTAACGATACTCCACTCTGAAGGCCGGACATTAAGTATTTTTTGTAAAGACGTTACATTGATCATGATGAGTTTCCGTTTCTGCCTGTTAAAATTTGCAGATGTTCTTGTTTTTTATTTTTTCTTTTTATCAGGGCTGTCTGGGTAAAGTAATGATGAAGTTCAAAAAAATTTATCTGAATATCATCCCAGTTGGTTTCTTTTTTTATAATGCCAAAATCAATAAATTCTTTATATAAATTCTGGCTGATCGGTTCAAAATCATCTCTGCCAAGGTAATCCAGGTCTGCATCACAAATTATTTCTTCCAGTAAATTATGGGGCGATTGCGGAATTTTTGTTGCCATAATCAATCCGCAAACTATATCCATGTCCTTATCTGATAAAATACCGGAAAGGTCTTCTCTTACTATTTCACATCCTTTTTCTTCATGATTTTTATAGGTAAAAAGAAATCCGCTGTCATGGTAAGCAGCCCCGATTTTTAATAATTTCAGCTCATGTCCCGGCTTAATGCCTTCGTTTCGGGCAATGGATTCAGCCTGTTCCATCACATCTATTGTATGGTACACATTATGATAAAGAAGTCCCGGGTGCAGCTCTTTTTGCAACCGGGTTATCATCTGCTGACATATTGTTTCAAATTGAACTTGCATTTGCAAAGGGATGAACTAAGATAGTGTTTTGAATTAAATCCAGGTAACGGACTTTTGGATTAATATTTATGACAAAAAATAGGCAGGATAAACTATGTAATATCCAATTGATTACCTATTTTAGCCTCCCCGATCAAGTTTCCCCTTAAAATCCAGTGTTTTATTAAAGCCATGAATATATGGGATTAACAGTCTTTGTATTTGTATCCATTATATTCTTACTAAACTATCTGAAATGAAAATATTCTGTGTTGGTCGTAACTATGCTGCACATGCCCGTGAATTAGGTAATGAAATTCCTGATGAACCGGTGATCTTTATGAAACCCAAGAGTGCACTTTTGCAGCCACATACTCCTTTTTATTACCCGGAGTTTACCAATGAATTACATTATGAATGTGAGTTGGTATTAAGGATCAGTAAAAACGGCAAATATGTGCAGGAAAAATTTGCCAGTAAATATTATGATGCAGTTTCCGTGGGTATTGATTTTACAGCCAGGGATATTCAGGACGAGCTAAAGAAAAAAGGGCTTCCCTGGGAAAAGGCAAAAGCATGGGATAATTCTGCGGCCGTTGGGAAATGGATTTCCTTTTCCGCATTAAAAAATAAAAAAGATATAAATTTTTGTCTCTACAAAAATAAAGAACTGGTGCAGCAGGGAAATTCCGGACTCATGATTCATAGCTTTGATAAAATTGTCTCCTATATTTCAAATTATTTTTCGGTGAATATCGGAGACCTGGTATATACCGGTACGCCAGCAGGAGTGGGTGAGCTAGTGGTGGGCGACGAGATCGAAGCATTTATGGAAGATGATTCATTATTAACCTTAGAAGTTAAATAAAAAATTTATTTACTCCTTTGGAGCAACTCAATCTCCAAAGATGAAGAAGGAGTCCTTCAGTCAAATCTAACACTAAAAGCCACAAGTAATATTCTGCTGGCTTTTCTGTTTTTCATAGCCGGGTTCATCTTATTTTTGCCACTATTGCTTGCCCATGGTTGAAAATGAAATCTTATTGAAAGCCTACCGGTTCATGTGTTTTGCTAAATCAATGGCGGAGATTTACGAAACGAACAGGCAGGTTTGTAAATATGTACACTCCACTTCCCGTGGCCATGAAGCCATACAGTTGGCTACGGCATTTCATTTAAAAAGTTGTGATTACATCAGCCCCTATTACCGCGATGAAAGTGTTTTACTGGGGTTAGATTATTCTCCCTATAATTTAATGCTTCAATTACTCACAAAAGCAGATGATCCTTTTTCGGGTGGCAGATCATATTACTCCCATCCCAACAGCATTGATCCCGGAAAGCCAAAAATAATTCATCAAAGCAGCGCTACCGGCATGCAGACCATTCCCACTACGGGTGTGGCTCAGGGAATACAATACCTGGAAAAAATAAATTCTCCTTATTTACAAAAAGGACCTGCCGGTGAACTGCCGGTAGTCATTTGTTCCCTGGGAGATGGAAGTATAACGGAAGGAGAAGTAAGTGAAGCTTTCCAGTTTGCTGTTTTAAAACAGTTACCCATTATTTACCTGGTGCAGGATAATAATTGGGGCATCAGTGCAAGGGCAGAAGAAACAAGGGCGATGAATGCTTATGAATATGCAGAGGGTTTTAAAGGGTTAAATAAAATTCAGCTCGACGGAACTGATTTTATCCATTGTTACAAAGTAATGGCTGATGTGATCAATGAGGTAAGGAAAAACAGGAAACCCTGGCTGGTACATGCAAAGGTTCCATTGCTTAATCATCATACCAGTGGTGTACGGAAAGAATTTTACCGTTCTGAAAAAGATCTTTCAATGCATTTCCTGGATGATCCCATTCCTAAACTCAGGAAAGTATTAATTGAAAATGGCATTACAGAAACCGTACTTATTAATATACAAAAAGACACAGCAGATCAGGTAGAAGTAGATTTTTCAAAAGCGGTAAATGCTGCCGAACCCGAACCGCAAAAAGTACACGAATATATTTTTATTCCAACAACTGTTGTTGAAGAGAAAGGAAACAGAATGCCGGCAGATAAGGAAAAAGTGATGATGGTGGATGCAGCACTTTATGCCATCAGGGAATTAATGGAAACTCACCCGGAATGTATATTTTTCGGTCAGGATGTGGGAAAAAGATTAGGAGGTGTATTTCGCGAAGCCGCAACACTGGCAGAACAATTCGGCGATCACCGTGTTTTCAATACTGCTATCCAGGAAGCATATATCATTGGTGCTACAGTCGGATTAAGTGCCGTAGGGGTAAAGCCCATCGTGGAAATTCAGTTTGCAGATTATATCTACCCTGGTATTAATCAATTGGTATCAGAAATTTCAAAATCCTGTTATTTAAGTTGTGGCAAATACCCGGTTTCCACTATCATCCGTGTACCAGTAGGCGCCTATGGCGGTGGTGGCCCTTATCATAGCGGCTGCGTAGAAACCACTTTGCTGTCTGTAAAAGGAATAAAAGTAGTTTATCCATCCAATGCTGCCGATATGAAAGGATTGATGAAAGCAGCTTTTTATGATGGCAATCCGGTAGTAATGCTGGAGCATAAAGGACTTTATTGGAGCAAAGTACCCGGAACTGAAGAAGCAAAAACTATTGAACCTTCAGCTGATTATATTTTGCCTTTGGGTAAAGCTAATGTGATTCTCCGGGCAGCGGAGGAAAAAACAACATCAGGCCAGAGTTGTTGTATCATAACTTATGGCATGGGTGTTTATTGGGCAAAAGCTGCTGCTAAAAATTTTATTGGTCAAATTGAGATCATTGATTTAAGAACGTTATTCCCACTGGATGAAGAATTGGTTTTTGAAACAGTGAAAAAGCATGGAAAATGTCTGGTACTGACAGAAGAACAGCAGAACAATTCTTTTGCAGAAGCCCTGGCTGGCAGAATTTCAAAAGAATGCTTCAAATGGCTGGATGCACCTGTTGAAGTATTAGGATCAGAAAATGTTCCAGCTGTTCCATTGAATATGGGATTGGAAAAAGCAGTTTTGCCTGATGCCGAAAAGCTGGAGGAAAGGATTAAAAAACTTTTAAATGAATAAATCAAAAACCCGGGAAGCTCCGGGTTTTTAAGTAGCGGAGACGGGAGTTGAACCCGTGACCTTTGGGTTATGAATCCAACGCTCTAACCACCTGAGCTACCCCGCCAAAGGGCAGCAAAAATATAGAAATACTTCTGAAGATTGAAATTGTATTTATTTGATGAATAT
>DATDPZ010000260.1:0-18472 GCA_035292525.1 Chitinophagaceae bacterium | reverse complement strand
AAACCATACAGGCCGGCATCAGATAAAACCTTTCTTATCATGTCCACAGAGTTTTCTTTTAAAGAAAAAAGTAATCCGCCGTTGGTTTGCGGATCGGGTAATAGCGTAAATGCTTCCATCACATTTACTCCCTTCCCAAATCTCACTTTACTATTGTAGCTACTCCAGTTTCTTGTAGTGGCGTCTGGAAAAATCCGCTGGCTGATAAGTTCTTTCACTCCTTCTGCCAGCGGAAGTTTGTTGTAAAATAATTCAGCCGTCAATCCACTTCCTTCTGCCATCTCTATTAAATGACCAAGCATCCCAAAGCCGGTAACATCAGTCATGGCTGTTACTTCTTTTATTTTCCCAAGCTCTTCCCCTGTCTTATTTAAGGTTGACATTTGATCGATCATCTGTGTCAGATATTCTTCTTTCAGCAACCCTCTTTTCTGTGCAGTAGATAAAATGCCAAGTCCAAGCGGTTTGGTTAAAAATAAAAAATCACCCTTCTGTGCAGTATTATTTTTCTTCAAATTTTCTATGGCAACCGTGCCGGTTACACATAGGCCAAAAAAGGGTTCGGGAGAGTCGATGCTGTGACCACCGGCTAACGAAATGCCTGCCTCTGTGCAAATTGTTCTTCCTCCGTCAATTACTTTTTGTGCCATTGAAGCAGGAAGTTTTTCTACCGGCCAGCCAAGTATTGCAATTGCCAGGAGTGGTTTACCCCCCATTGCATATATATCGCTGATAGAATTGGCAGCGGCTATTCTTCCAAAATCAAAAGCATCATCCACAATGGGCATAAAAAAATCAGTAGTGGAGATAATGGCCGTTCCATTTCCCATATCATACACAGCTGCATCGTCTTTACTGCTATTTCCTACAAGAAGTTTTTCGGCAGGCTGGGAAAGATTGCTTTTCAAAATTTCTTCCAGAACGGCAGGGGCAATCTTGCAACCACAACCGGCACCATGTGAATATTGAGTAAGTTTAAGGGATTCATCTATATTTATTTCTGGATTCATGTGGCCACAAATCTCGTTTTTAAAATACGAATAATATTACTTTAATTTTCTCCGGAACATGATGGCGGCATTTCTTTCATAGTCCGCATTGAACCGGACATAATAACTATCTTCTCCATCTTTTATAATAAGCAACCCGGTATTGGGGGGATAAAGCCCCAGGTTTTCTGCATACAAAACCAACAATACAGAATCTGTTTCATCAGGAGCCAGGTAAATCGTTTTTTTGAATGCGGCTGATTTTAATCCTTGTTTTTCAATGATCAATTCGCCATTAATAATAACACTCACCGTGTCGCCATCAATTTCTCCATTGTCATATAAAGCAAGCACCAGGCTGTCTGATTTAAAATAAATAGTTTCCGAAGGCACAGATAGTCTTTCTTCCAACATGGCTTTTGCAAGTTTCAGATTCCGTTCTGTTCTTTTCACATCTGCGAAAACAAACTCTGATACCGCACCTTTTTCACTATGTTTTTCTGTTGTATTCGCTGTTTCATTTTTTTCTTCCGGTATTCTAACTTCTGTTTTATTATTATCTACTAATGATTTTTTTTCTTTTAGCTTTAGTTCTGAATTTTCAAGGTTGTTCTTCTCTTCCTGCTTTTTCATTTCCGTTTTTGCTATGTCATTCGCTGGCTTGTTTTCTTTTGACATTAGTTCTGTTGATACTTCATTATTTTGATCTGCTGTTTTTTTGATTATAGATATTTGATCCTCTCGGTTATTATCTTTTTTTACATCTTGCTTTGCCATATCATTTTCAGGTTTTTTAAATCCTGACTTCACTGTGGATCTGGCGATAGGTTCTTTAACCGGCGTTTCTTTTAAAATTTTATTCCCTGGTTTTATTTCCTTTGTTTTATTTAAAACAAGTGTCTGCTGAAGATTCAGGTCGCCGAGATGCTGGTATAACCGTGACATAGAAAGATCTTTTTCTTCCCGGGCATTTACATCCCCTGACAGAGAATAGAAATTTTTGGTGGCGTTTGTTTTCCAGTTACCGTCAATTGTCCATTTATTTTCCTGCTGGTTTTTGCGAAAAGTATAAACTACATTAACTCCCTTTTCCGGTTTTCTTTGAAAATTATGTGTTACTATTTCAACATCTTTTACTTCACATATTTTTCCATTCACATCTCCTTTTACTTTTTTAATGATATAGAAAAGCGTGTCGTTTACGATAAATGTAGAATAAGTATACCCATAAACTTTGCCTTTGTATTCCGTTAAAGCGATCTCAAATGTTTGATTTTTTCTTATGGTCAGGCTGTCATTTGATAAAACTCCGGTCCAGATACCTGATAAATCCTGAGAAAGGGCCATTAAAGGGAAAAAGGAAACAAGAATTAAAAATTTAAGACTTTTCATGATACTCAGGCTGTTGGATCAATTTTTTTGCATTCATCGGGGTTACAGATTCACAATCTATAGTATGTAATAACGAATTTAATCCCTCCCGATTGTGCAAGCCTTTCTTGTACCATTTGTCATAATATTTTAAAAGAATCTGAAAGCATGCTGAGCTGTTGTTTTCCTGCAAATTAGTGATTGCATTTTTTGCTTCCAGGCTTCCGAGCCTGTCTTTAATCCTGGAAATAGCGTCCATCATTTTTTGTTTATCGAGATCTCCGTATTCTTTTACAAGATGTTTCAATCGTTCCTCAAAAGGGATTTCTAAAAAATACAAAGGGGAACTGCGCATATTATTCCAGAAATCTTTCGGAATATTGACCAGTCCGATGCGCTGAGATTCATCTTCGAGCCAGAGGCCCCCACCCCCCCTAAAGGGGGCTTTCGATTTTTCTTTTAGTTCGCAGTTAATTGAATATATTTTCGATGCCAGGATATTTTCAAACATTTCCTGAGATGGTTGTGGCGGCATTCCAATATTTCCAAAGGCAGAGCCTTTGTGGTTGGCAATTCCTTCCAGGTCAATAATTGTTTCTCCCTGTTTTTCCATTTCCTTCAACACTTCTGTTTTACCAGAACCTGTGTATCCGCCAAGGATTTTTAATTGAAAGGGCTGTTTAAAAATATCCAGGACCATTTTCCTGAATTTTTTATAGCCTCCTGTCAGTAAATAAATTTTGAATCCATACAAATCCAAGAGCCAGGCAAGGGCTGCACTTCTCATACCACCGCGCCAGCAGTAGAGCAGGAGTATTTTAGAATCAGGAATTGGCAACCCTGAATTTGAAGCAGCCTCATCTCCAATCCCAGATTTCTTATTCCTAATTCCCTCTAAACTCTCCGCCTCCTCCACCAATTTTCGCATCTTCGGACCAAAAAAATCCAACCCGATCTTAATTGCTTTTTCCCTGCTCTCTTGTTTATATGCAGTGCCCACTGCTTCTCTTTCTTCATTTGAAAAAAGGGGCAGGCTATAAGCTCCGGGAATATGAGCATGATTGTATTCTCCCGGGCTGCGTACATCAATAACAGGATGATGTTTTGCCAGGAAGAGGAACTGATCAATATCGATTTTTTCTGCAGACATTTTCAGTTACGAATTTAATGGAGTTATTTAAAAATGCTGAATAAAGAAAAAGCTGCAACAGTGAGAGCCCAAAAGTATTTCTTCCCTGGCGCAATAAAAGTATAATAGTAACAAAGCATCAGGCTGAAAAATAAAAACCGTCTGCAAGCAGACGGTTGATTTATAATATTAATTCGGCTTAATCAGCGAACAGTTCTGTCTATTTACTCATACTGGCCAAAAACTCTTCGTTGTTTTTTGTTCCTTTCATTCTGTTTTGCAATTCCCGCATGGCTTCTTCGGAGTTCATGTCATTAAGGAAAACCCGAAGCAGGTTCATTCTTTGCAATACCTCTTTGTCAAGCAGCAAATCATCACGCCGGGTGGATGAAGCCACCAGGTCAATAGCCGGATAAATTCTTCTGTTGGATAATCTTCTGTCAAGCTGCAATTCCATATTGCCGGTTCCTTTAAATTCCTCAAAGATCACTTCATCCATTTTACTGCCGGTATCTACCAGTGCAGTAGCAATGATGGTTAAGGAACCCCCGTATTCAATTTTCCTGGCGGCGCCAAAGAATTGTTTTGGCTTCTGCATGGCATTTGCTTCCACCCCGCCGGATAATACTTTTCCTGATGCCGGAGCCACTGTATTATGAGCACGGGCAAGACGGGTAATGGAATCAAGAAGAATAACTACATCGTGTCCGCACTCCACAAGACGTTTTGCTTTTTGCAAAGCCATGGTAGAAACTTTCACATGTTTTTCTGCCGGCTCATCAAAGGTGGATGCAATTACTTCTGCTCTTACACTTCGTTCCATATCAGTTACCTCTTCCGGTCTTTCATCTACCAGCACCACCATCAGGTAACATTCGGGATGATTTTTGGCAATGGCATTTGCTACTGCTTTCAGCAACATGGTCTTTCCTGTTTTAGGTTGTGCCACAATCAATCCCCGCTGTCCTTTACCTATAGGAGTAAAGAGATCCATGATTCTTGTAGAATAATTATCAGCAGCATCGAACAGGTTTAATTTTTCAAATGGAAAAAGCGGGGTCAGGTAATCAAAAGGTACCCGGTCACGAACTTCTTCAGGCCGCTTATTATTTATAGTATCTACTTTTAAAAGTGCAAAATATTTTTCTCCCTCTTTTGGTGGCCGTACAGCGCCGGAAACCGTATCACCGGTTTTTAATCCAAATAACTTGATCTGTGAAGGAGAAACATAAACATCATCCGGTGATGACAGGTAATTATAGTCTGAAGAACGGAGGAATCCATATCCGTCGGGCATCATCTCCAAAACACCTTCAGAGAGAATGACCCCGTCAAACTCTATATTAAACACCTGGTCTCTGCGCTGGGGATAGACCTTTTGCTGAGCCAGAATTTCCGTATTAGTGGGTTCTGTTTCCACAACAGAAGTTGTTTCCATTTCGTCATCCACTTCGGTTTCAGAAATTGATTCTTGTTCTTCTTCAGAATAAACAGGATCAATAATTTCCTCATCATTCTTCTTTCGGCCCCGTTTCAGAATTGGTTTTTCTTCTTTTCGGATATTGGTTTTACCAACATGAGGTTTTGCTGCTTTAGCCATATTATTATCGTTATTATTTTCTTCTACTATTGCTTCTTCGGTAGAATTACTGGTAGTGGTTTTAATGATTCGCTTGCGCCTTGATTTTTCCTCGGAGTCGCCGCTTTTCTTTTCACTGGCTTTCACAGCCTGGTTGTCAAGTATTTTGTATACCAGGTCTTGTTTACCTAATTTTTTAGCGTTAGGGATCTTCAACTGCTCGGCTAAGTCCAGCAGTTCGGGAACGAGCATATCGTTCAATTGCAAAATGTCATACATACAAAAAACTTGAGGTTAGACACATATTCTGATTCACTGATCTTCCTTGATTGCGCCGGAGGTGGTCTCCCGGAAAAATTTTGATTTGAAATTTATATGAATGGAATCCGAAACAACGATGAGCTTAAAATGAGGACGTATTTATCGGTTTTTCCACCACAATATTAATCTAAAATATTAAAAAAGCAAATTTTTAGATTTTGGCATTCATTATGCCCCTGGTTTCGCTTCCCTTGTCCATCTGTTAAGACCAAATGGATAGGGGTTGGAGCTCATGCCCTGTCATAGTTCCCTGATGAATCTTACCTTTGCCCGCTTAAGCACAAAAAAGAAAAGTTAATACCAGATAATGTTTAATCAAAGAATCAAGATAAAAGAATTGCTGGCCCGGGAGCCAATAGAGCAGGAAGTTACCGTGATGGGATGGGTTCGCACATTTCGTAACAACCAGTTTATTGCTTTAAACGACGGAAGTACAAATAATAACCTGCAGGTGGTATTGACTTTGGGAAAGTTCAGCGAAGAGATACTTAAAAGGATTACCACTTCCGCTGCCCTGAAAGTTTCCGGTAAAATAGTTCCCTCATTAGGTAAGGGTCAAAAAATGGATTTGAATGCATCGGCCATTGAAATTCTTGGAGACAGTGATGCAGAGAAATATCCGCTTCAACCCAAAAAACATTCCCTGGAATTCCTGAGAGAAATTGCTCACCTCCGTTTTCGTACCAATACATTCGGATCTGTGTTCCGGATTCGCCATGCCCTGGCTTTTGCTGTTCATAAATTCTATAATGACAAAGGATTTATTTATATGCATACGCCAATCATTACTGCCAGCGATGCAGAAGGTGCGGGAGAAATGTTTCGTGTCAGCACATTGCCCCCGGGTAATCCGCCAAAAAACGAAGATGGCTCCGTCAATTTCAAAGAAGATTTTTTTGGCCGGGCCACCAACCTGACGGTGAGTGGTCAGCTGGAAGGTGAGCTGGGCGCAACTGCCTTTGGAGAAATCTATACGTTTGGTCCTACTTTTCGGGCAGAAAATTCCAATACAGCACGTCATCTTGCTGAGTTCTGGATGATAGAACCGGAAATGGCTTTTTTTGATCTTGAAGACAATATGAATCTTGCCGAGGAATTCATTAAATATCTCATTAACTATGTGATGGAAAATAACAGAGAAGACCTGGATTTTCTTGCACAGCGCCTGGCTGACGAAGAAAAACAATTGCCACAGGACAAACGAAACGAAATGGGACTTATAGAGAAACTGGAATTTGTGCTTAACAATAATTTTGAAAGACTTACATATACAACTGCTATTGAAATTTTAAAAGACAGCAACTATAATAAGAAAAAGAAATTTCAATTTCCAGTTACGGGCTGGGGTATGGATCTGCAAAGTGAGCATGAAAGATACCTGGTAGAAAAACATTTTAAAAAGCCCGTAATCCTGTATAATTATCCCAAAAATATAAAAGCCTTTTATATGCGCCAGAATGATGATGGTAATACAGTAGCGGCAATGGATATACTTGCGCCGGGCATTGGTGAAATAGTAGGCGGCTCGCAAAGAGAAGAACGATTGGACAAACTGGAAGCCAGAATGAAAGAAATGAATATTCCTGCAAAAGAACTTTGGTGGTATCTGGATACCAGAAAATTTGGCACAGTGCCACATGCCGGCTTTGGCCTTGGGTTTGAAAGGATGGTGCAGTTTGTTACCGGCATGAATAATATCCGGGATGTAATTGCTTTTCCAAGAACGCCGGGAAGTGCTGAATTTTAATTTTAAATACTGTTGAAATTACCAGGCCATATATAATATTCCCGGCATTTTTTTTATTCTTCATGAATGCACATAACGGGAATGCGGGACTGCATCACCAGTTGTTTGGTGCTGCTGGATTTAAATATTCCTTCAAATAGTTTTTGCTTCTTAGGAATTGCAATGACCAGGTCGAGGTTATTTTTTTCAGCAAACTCATTGATCCCGTCTTCAATATCTGCATGTTCAATAAAATGATATACGGGTTCCAGGTTTTTCAACATCTCATGAAGCAGAAGTGACTGCTCCGGGGTTTCGGGGCCAAATTCTTTATTCTTGAAATCAACATTCAGTACATGTAACTCCGCATTAAATTCTTTTACCACCTGCCGGATAAACTGAACAGGAGTTGATTCTACCACCTGCCGGAAGTCGCAGGCAAACCCGATCTTTTTTACCCCTTTTCCAAATTCTTTTCCGGGTGGCACTACAATGACAGGCCGGGTTAAATTCCTGATTGCATTCAGGGCAGTACTTCCAAAAAAAATTCTTTCAATGCTGCTGGTACCGGTAGTTCCCATCACAACTGCAAAGGGATTAATCCGTTCGCATAGTTTTTCAATTTCATCAATCACATTACCATCCCTCGCCTCTGTATATATTTTTATTTTTCCTGACGTAATATGTTCAACCGCCTTTTTAAGTTCTTTTAGTTTTGATTCACTGCTTGTCTTCAACGCATTAGCAGAAATTAAAACCGCCGGCACTTCGCTCATGGAAACAGGTACCTGGTAAACGTGCAGGAGCATCATACTGGCGTTGATCTCCTTTGCCATATCAGCTGCATAGTTTAATGCATTGGTGGCAGCCGGGGAAAAATCGGTAGGAACAATAATTGTTTTCATGATAAAATTATTTATGAATTTAAATATACCTTACTTATTTTTTATCTGCCCTGATATGAATCAGGACTTTTGATGATTCTACTTAAGGTATCATTTCCAATATGTAGAAATTGGAATAATCTACTTGCTGAAGTTTTTTAACCCCGGGTTTTAATATAAATTCCCTGTACTCGTCCAGTTCATGATGATACAGCATTACTACTAATATTGATTTTGTTTTTACATGGGGCAGCCGCTGATTTAGATTGCGGCCATCAAAGATCCCTTTTAGGCCATAAAAGGCTGCCGTATAGGTATAAAAATCATCCCCCGGCGCTGCCACCAGTATTTCATGCCCGGAGTATTCCTTTTCAAGTAGGGGTAAAAGTTCATTAAAATAATTATAATCCTGCTCCCGGTAAACTGCCGATTTGTATTCTTTAAAGTTCAGGGCAACTTTAGTTTGGAAATAAATGCTGTGGGTGACTTCAATAAAAAGTAAAGCACTACACAAAACGATGATGCTTTTCTGCCACCACTTTTTCTTCCAGTCATCACTTAAAAAAATCCAGCTAAAAAAACCTATTTGCAACAGGACAATAATCAAAGAATAATAACGTCCCTCAGAAATATAATTCCAGTCGTAGAAATATCCCTGCTGTTTTTGATAAGTGAAAGAAAGCCAGCCCAGAGATAAAAATGTAGCAGCAGAAGCAGCCAGTCCAAAAAATAGTAACCATTTAGCTAAAGTAATTTCAGTGAAAATATTTTTTTTAAAAATCCAACGGACAAAAAGGATTAGTAAAACAATAATGGAACTGATATTGATAACTTCCAGTGTTTTCATTATGGTTTCAAAACTCAACCCTGTTATCCTGATGGCCTGGCTGGTTAAAAAAGGAAAGTCAATGAATATGGCTGGTATTAACTGGTACCAATGAACCAGGTTCCCGGGGAAAAATCCCTTTTCTGTTTGCAGGATATAGCCGGCCTGCCCGGAATAAATTTTTAAAAAAATAAAAAGTGCAGCGATCAAAATCGTAGTCATGCCGGTGATCCGGATTCCTTTCCGTATCAGCATTTTATTTTTCGTCATCCATCCATATAAAATAAATACTGCGGGGAGCGACAAAGAAACCGGGGGATAAGCATAACGGAAAAAACAGGGAAGAAACAAAAGAATACTTGTAAAAAACAGCTGCCTGAATGAAGGATTATCATTTGCTGCAACTTTAAGCATTAAAGAAATACCTGCAAGAATAAAGAACAGGGAAATGGTATCGGTGGGAAGTGAAGAGCCGGTAAAAGGATACTCAAAACAACCTGCCACCAGCGTCATCAAATTGGTAGCAGCAGCCGGAAATTTTATTTGCAAACAAATTTTCCTTACAATAAAAATAAAAGCAAGACTTGCCAGGATGTCAAATGCTGTAGTGGCCCAATAAATATTGTAATTAAATAATTTTAAAAAAGGAGCAAGTAATAAAGAATAGCCAGGTGGCCATAATTGGGTAAAGTCAAATAAGGGAATGTCCGGCTGATCAGTGAAATATTTTTGAACACTCAGCCCCTTGCCTTCCAAAAAATTTTTACTTTGTAAAACAAGCAACATTTTATCGCGGCCGGCAAAGGAAACGAACATCGTGTTGACGACCCGGCAGGCAATTGCTGTAAGGAGGCAAACAGGACCGGCATATTTGTGATTAAATAAAAAAATAATCTTTTTCATTATTTCTCTTGCCTGTAAAAATAACTACTGATTCTTTCAGCTATATTTTTTCTCAGGTTCATATAGAAAAGATTTATATCCCCTGCATGATAGTTTTTTCTAAAATATAAAAAGCTCCAGGGGAACTTTGGTTTTTTTACCCACAATACCCCTTTATGGATCTGTGCATCCGTGCTTGCCCGGTGAATCTTATTAAATTTATATAAAACGCTGCCGCTGTTTTGTGTGCGGGGGGCATATTCCTCATTTGTTTGCCAGGTCAGCGGATTGGTCACTAAAGAATTAATCTTGCTGTTTTTCACATATGCCGGCAGGTAACCCTTCCTGAAAGTTCGCCACCCAATTATACACCCGGTTTGTGCAGGATCTTCACACATGCCAAGCGAAGAAAAATAATCTTCCGGTATGATCATTCCCACAACATAAGCCGCAACTAATTTTTTTTGCAGGGATTTTTTTTCAAAAAACTCTTTCAGCAATCGTAAAGCATGAGTTGACCCCTGGCTATGTGAAGCAATAATAATTGGCCGGTTATTATTATAATATTGTAAAAAATATTCAAACGCTGTTTTAATATCTTCATAGGCAAGGTCAAAAGCTGCCGCCGCCACAACTGAATCTTTAATCAGATAAGTACTTATATGTGCTTCGCGGTAACGTGCTGCAAAAACTCTTGCATGCTGATTAAATACACTGGCCTGGTAAAGAATGGTTGAATAATCTGTTTTTGCATTTATATATTCATCATCAATATCAGCATTCAGTTTATTGTTCTTCTGTTTCATAGTGTACATGGTGGGATGCAGAAAGAAAATATCAACTGCTGAATCTCTTTTTTCATTTCTTAATGGTGCCGGAATACTATCAGAAGGATCCCATTTCCATGGATGAGCAGCCCAGTAATGCAGATCAGAATAGTCTGGTTTTCCGTCTTTGCTTTTAAACCGATACTGGTCTTTATAAACAAGATATTTATCAGAACAAGATGTAATATGAATACATCCAATAATCAATACCAAACAAGCAAATTTTCGTTTTTTCATAGCTTCAGGAAAAAAATCAATTTAAAAATCAAACTAATTTCTGTTATTCATCAATCTATTTTCCCAATTATCAAATTTTGAAAAAAAATATTAGACTAAAATAGATCATTATCTTGTTAATAATAAACGACTTAAGTACAAATTTCATTATTTAATCCTCCATCAACCCTAAAAAAACTAGTACTATGTGTTGTATAGTACCAAATATCACCCTATCTTTGATTTGAAATAATGAAAAGAGTGTAAAAAAATTTCTGAGAACAAAAATTTAAACCTTATCCCTCTTCTTTTCATTATAAAAAAATAAAGCCGGAAGTTATGAATATTGAAAACACACAGAGCCAGATGAGAAAAGGAATATTGGAATTTTGTATTCTTTCCATCATCAGAAGAGGAGAAGCCTACCCAAGTGATATTGTAGAGGAGATGAGAGCTGCCAATCTCCAAATTCTTGAAGGTACTTTATACCCTTTGCTTACCCGGCTTAAAAATGCAGAGATGCTATCTTACCGCTGGGTGGAAAGCAATTCCGGCCCTCCCCGAAAATATTTTTCACTGACTGAAAAAGGCGAATCATTTTATAATGAATTACAAACAACCTGGCAGGAACTTGCCAATGGTGTAAATGCATTAACACAAAAAACCAACCCAACACCAATAATATAAACCTGTCAGCCGGTCCAAAGGAGTCCTTTGGAGCAGGCGGGCTTCAACCAAAAAAAATCAGCACATGAAAAAGATCATTAATATAAACTTAAGCGGAAGGGTAATACCCATTGAAGATTCGGCTTATGAAAAGCTGCAAAGCTATATTGAAAGTCTGCGTCGCTATTTTGCAAATGAAGACGGCCGTGATGAAATCATCAACGACATTGAAAGTCGTATTGCTGAACTGATGAGCGAAAAGGTGCGTAAAGGAACTACTGCAATTTCCGACGAAGATGTGGATGAAATTGCAAAGTCAATGGGCCGCCCTGAGGATTTTGAAGCAGAAGAAGCTGATGAAGCCAAACACTCACAGCAAAAAAGCCAGGCCACATCAGAACCGGTAACGCCTCGAAAAAAAAGCAGATTGTTCCGTGACTCCAGTGATAAGTTTCTGGGTGGTGTATGTAGTGGTATTGCCAACTATCTAAATGTGGATCCTGCTATTGTGAGAATTTTGTTTGCCATTATCACCTTTGGTGGATTCGGACTGGGCGTTTTGATTTATATTTTATTATGGATCATACTCCCACCAAAAGACCTTGATGGATTTGCCGGAAAAAGGTTATTCAGAAACCCGGAAGACAAAGTTATCGGCGGTGTTTCCGGCGGATTAGCTGCTTATTTTGGCAGAGAAACCTGGATCATTCGCCTCCTGTTTGCCGGTCCTATCCTTTTAAATATAATCTTCGGAAGCTTAAGCTGGCCATTCTTTCATTCCGGCAACTTTTTACCAAACATTTTCTTTGGTTCATTGAGTGGCACTTTTATACTTATTTATATAGTATTGTGGATCGTATTGCCGGAAGCCAGAAGCCCTTATGAAAAAATGGAAATGAGGGGCGAAAGTGTAAATGTTTCTACCATCAAACAAAATGTGCAGGAAGGAATAGGCAGCATGAAAGACAAGCTGAAAGACTGGAGTGAAGATGTAAAAGAATCTGCACAAAATTTGGGTACAAAAGCAAAAGAATTTTCGAACACACGGGGTAAAGAATTTGCTGCTGAAGTAAGACAAACGGCCAGGCCGGTGGCCAATGGAATTGGTCATGCTATCGGCGTTTTGTTTAAAGTTTTCTTTTTATTTATTGCCGGCACTATTGCCTTTGGTCTCTTTGTTGCATTAATGGCAATCATCTTTGGTGGAATGGCATGGTGGCCCGTCAATAATTTTTTATGGACCAGCAATTGGCAGCAGGCATATGCATGGGGCACAGTTATACTATTCCTGGGCGTGCCGCTGGTAGGCTTTCTTATCTGGCTCATCAGAAGAATTATAGGAGTAAAATCAAAAAGTAATTACCTGGGCTGGACCTTTGGCGGACTGTGGGCTTTGGGTTGGGTTTCTGTAGTTCTGCTTATCGCCAGTATATCAAAAGACATCCGGTATTATGACTATAGCACCCCGGTGGAGATTCCTTTGGTTACTCAGCCAATAGATAACAAGTTAATCGTTGCAGTATCTGAGCCGGTTTTGGAGTTCACTGACCGCTACTGGTGGATTGATGGCGATTCTGAAGGATGGGATCTTTCTGAGGACACATTAAAAATGTCTTTTGTGAAATTCAACATATTGCCCAGCCTGGATTCTTCCTATCATGTTACCATAAAAAAATACAGCGCCGGTAAAACCAATAAAGATGTAGAGCGGAGAGCCGGAAAAATACAATACCACGCCGCTTATGCAAACGGAGTGCTTGATTTGGGAAGCGGTTTTGCAATTGATAAAGACAGTAAATACCGCGGGCAAATGGTAGCAGTTGAAATAAAAATTCCGGTTGGAAAGAAAATAAGATTTGATGAGTCTGTAAGTGACAAATTAAATCCTGTAAATATCCGGGTAAAAAGAAACAGTGGTTGGAGAAACGGAAGAATGAGAGTTGATATTGATGAATTTGACTCTTTCCGCTGGATGAAAAATACAGATTATATCATGGGAGTTGATGGTGAATTAAAGAATGCTGATGGCTCGCCTGTTTTAAAAAACAATTACCGCTATAATGATAATGACAGTACCCGTCTTGAAAAATCAATTGAAAAAAAGAAAAATGAATTGAAAGAACTCGAAGAAAGGAAACAAGAACAAATTAAAGTCAAACAAGCGTCTGGTGCTTCCAGGGATTCTGCAAAAAAATCCAACAGATCCCGTGGAGAAAGTATAGACGAAAAAGACAATGATGATATAGGCATCAGTGGTTCACCGATATTTTCCCTGGTACAGTTATTCAATTAAACTCGGTTGAAGTTGGATTCCCTGATTTTATCTGGGAACAAAAGAGCTCCTTTTCAAAAAGGGGCTTTTTTATTTTGCTAATCTTATATTTGCCAACCCCATATTTTTATTATGAAAAACACAGCCTTCTATCAAAAACATATTGACCTTGGCGCTAAAATGGCTGAATTTGCCGGCTACAATATGCCCATCTCTTATTCGGGCATCAACGATGAGCATTCAACCGTAAGAAAAAATGCAGGCGTTTTTGATGTCAGCCACATGGGAGAATTTATTCTGAAAGGAGAAAATGCACTTGACCTGATTCAACGTGTTACTTCCAACGATGCATCAAAACTGACTGCCGGCAAAGCACAATACAGTTGCCTGCCCAATGAAGCCGGTGGTATTGTGGATGACCTGCTTGTTTATTGCATTGAAGAAAACAACCCGCCTGCCGGTCGGGCAGGAGTCTATATGTTGGTGGTTAATGCCAGTAATATTGAAAAAGACTGGAACTGGATAAACCGGTTTAATACGAAAGGAGTGGAGATGCATAATATTTCAGACAAGACCTGCCTGCTGGCCATCCAGGGACCCAACGCCACAAAAATGCTGCAGCCACTTACTGAAATAGATATACTCAACCTGAAATACTACACATTTGCCAAAGGAAAATTTGCAGGCGTTGACAATGTATTAATAAGTGCAACAGGATATACCGGTGCCGGTGGCGTAGAGATTTATTTTGAAGATAAAGATGGAGCAGCCGGTAAAATATGGGATGCGATTTTTAAAATTGGTGGTCCGCAGGGGTTAAAACCAATTGGGCTGGGCGCCAGGGATACATTGCGGCTTGAAATGGGATTTTGTCTATATGGAAATGATATTGATGATACCACTTCGCCAATGGAAGCCGGGCTGGGCTGGATTACAAAATTTTCAAAAGATTTTACTTCAAAAAATATTTTTGAAAAACAAAAAAGAGAGGGAGTAAAAAGAAAACTGGTTGCTTTTGAAATGATTGACCGGGGAATTCCCCGCCATGGCTACGAATTAAAAGATGTTGCCGGGAAAACCATCGGACAGGTAACCTCCGGTACCCAATCGCCTGCATTACAAAAAGCCATTGGCATGGGTTATGTTACAGTTGAAAACGCAAACCTGGATACTGAAATATTTGTGGCAGTAAGGGATAAATCACTAAAAGCAAAAGTGGTGAAGCTTCCTTTCAGTTAAAAGCCCCCTTCCGACTTCCCCCAAAGGGGGAAGCCACCATCACACGGCTCGTGCTTATTGAAATATTTTAATAAGAATTGTAAATAACATTGGATGGGTTTTGTGTTTTAGAAAGGTCGTACATCTGACATCTTACTTCATACTTCAATTTCTCTGATATGCCCACGATTCATCTTACCACATTCATTGCAGCACCTGTAGATCGGGTATTTGATCTCAGCCGCAATATCAGTTTGCATAAAATTTCCATGCAACAAACCGGCGAGGTGGCCATTGCCGGCATCACCTCCGGCCTGATCAATATAGATGATACCGTGACCTGGAAAACAAAGCATTTATTTAAAACAAGATTTTTTACATTAAAAGTCATTGAAATGATTCCATTTGAAAAATTCACAGAAAAAATGATCCGGGGAGATTTGGTTTCCTTCCTGCATGAACATTTTTTTAAGCCGGCAGAAAATGGCAGCATCATTATTGACATAATCCATTATGAAACAGCGTATGGGTTATTGGGTAAATTTATTAACCAATTTTACCTGAATTCGTATCTGGAAAAAATGGTACTTAACAGAAATGAAGTAATCAGGCAATATGGCGAAGGAGAAAAGTGGCGGGCAGTGCTTGGTTACCGGTAGTCCTGACACACATAAATTTTTCTCAGGAACCCCGCATTATTGGATATCCCCTTTACCTGTTTTCTTAAACCAGGTTTGTTAACTGAATCCAACCAATATCAGTTGTAAAAAGCTAATGTAATTTGACCTTGAATTTTCCGGAACGAATTGAGGAACCACCACCATTTGTTTTGTAAGCGAAACCGCTGAAACTGCCCCAGGCAAGTTTTGTCTGATGATTGTAACTTATAAGCGTTACAGTAAAAGGATTAAACTGGGCACTCATATAAATATAAGTATTCAACACGTTGTCGTAATAATAAAAAGCATTCCGGCTGAAAGTTACATTTGTAATATCCCGGTTGAGGTGAACGGTATCCAGGTAGATAGTCATGATAATTCCTGTATCTTCTGAACAAGAAGAGGGTCCAAAAAAAGTAAATCCGGTTCTTTCGGGACTTACGATGGCTGTATCAATAATGCCACATCGCAATAGCGTATCATCCAGCAGGCTCCATTTGTTTTCCTGGAAATTATCATTGCCCGGGCAGGCGGGGCATACATACGCCGGGGTTACTGATGGTATGCTGTCAGTTATAACGGGAATGATTCCTCCTTCATAGCTGTATTCTTTTGCACAACCTGTAATAATAAAATAACAGGAAAGAAGAACTATGAAAATTATAATGCAGTTTAATTTCAACTTTTTCTTATTGCTTTTAGAAACGGATAAATGCGGATCTCCGTTGCTGGCAATAGTCAATTTAATGAAATTCCTGTGAAACTGAACTTGCCCATTTTTAAGAATATAAAGCAGATGAAACTCAGTATTGCCTCTGTAATCAAAGACAATAAGACAGCCGGGAAAGTAAAACAACATTGAAAAATTGATATCTTTTATATTTGCTGATGCCAAAACAAAAACCCACCCTCTTCACTTCGCTTTCCCCTGCCTTACTGCAGCTCTACGATGTCAGCAACAGTGTTGTTGTTATCATAGATGTGCTTCGTGCCACTTCCACTATTGCCACGGCATTATTTAACGGGGCCAAAGCCGTCATACCGGTAGACAGTATAAACCGATGTATTGAATTGGGAAAACAGCTGGATGGCATTACGGCTGGCGAAAGAGATGGAAAAATTGCCGATGGGTTGAAGTATGGTAATTCTCCTTTTGAATATCCAGGGGAGTTTATAGAAGGAAAGACCCTGGTTTTTACCACTACCAACGGAACACGATTGCTGCAAATGGCGCTTGATAAAGGAGCCAGAGAAATTATTACAGGATCCTTCCCTAACTATACTGCTGTTTGCGATTATCTTTTACAAAAGAATCAAAATGTAATTCTTGGCTGTGCCGCATGGAAAGACCGTGTAAATATAGAAGACATGTTATTTGCCGGGGCAGTT
The DNA here is from genome assembly GCA_035292525.1 of Chitinophagaceae bacterium. Taxonomy (GTDB): domain Bacteria; phylum Bacteroidota; class Bacteroidia; order Chitinophagales; family Chitinophagaceae; genus VBAS01. Next base: position 1,518 of record DATDPZ010000260.1, on the reverse strand, counting down.
ATATCCAAAGTGAAAAAAGCATTTACTATTAATTGCGATTCCTCTCACCTGGCTGAAACAATTTATAAAAAGGGAAAGAAAGACCTCTTTGGTTTTATGAAAAAAAACAACGCCTCTCATTATCACCGGTTGATGGGATTTGGTTTGGAAAAAGATATCCGCTATTGCCTGACTGCTGATGTGGCGAATGTGTTGCCCTTTTATGAAAACGGTCAGTTGATACTTAAATAATTTTTTTTCTGATCCGGAAAAATAAAAAAACCAAACAAGGTACTTCATTTTTTTTGCATTTTACTACAAAAAATTAAATAAGTATTTTATTCACTGATCACTGAAAATCAGAATGACATTCCTTTATTTTTGCAGATTGTTCTTTTCTGATTGCGGATTATCCGGTAATCTGAAATTGAAAATCTAAAATCTGAAACCTCTTGGCCCTGCCGCACCTGATCAAGTATGTGTACACCCATGGAACCGATGAAGTGATCCGTCGTGGAAAAAAAATTCACTCCATCGGATTTGCCGAGCTGATTGAATACGATCATCTTTTTTGCTCTGCCGTATTCCGGGTAAAAGACGATAGTTATGCTACGTTTTACAAAGTGTATGTTCAGAAAATAAATGACCCGCAACATGTTTCGCTCAGGTGTGCCTGCCCCTACAACCTGGGAGATATCTGCAGGCACGAAGCAGCTTCTTTATTTCAATTACAGGAAATGCTGGACAAAAACCTGTTGAAAACAGCAGAGCCTGCATACGACCAGCGGCACACCGTTGCAAAAATGAAAACACTGGACCTGAGAACAATCAAACTGCTTTGCTCACAGGAAACGTATGCAGAAGCAGAAAATTATTTACGGTCACACCGTGCAGAAATAGAATCAGCAAAAGACGAAACAGTTAAGGCCTCCGTGCTGCTGGATGGAAAAAACTATCGTGTCATTATAAAAAAGAACGAAGAAAAGAATTTTGATACCAGCTGCGATTATGCAGATGAAGACCATCCCCTCTGTTTACCAAAGGCCATTGTTTTTTTACAGCTGCTGGACATCCATGGCCCGAACTATTTCGAAAGCATCCGCAACTGGGATAAAGAAAAAAACAAATTACTGGAAGCGTATGGCTATTCATTAAATGATGATCTCACCGGTAAATTTGAATTCACTTACAAAGAAGGCAAGCCTTATTTAAGGGTGCTGGATACAGGAATAAAACGGGTAAACACCCAACCCGTTTCGGCGCCACGGCCCGTTTTTATTAAAGAAGAGGTGATGACCGAAACAGAACCGGACAGGATACCCGTTATTACCCAACGGCTGGGCGTGGTACTGCATTTTAATAAAAAAAACTATCCTTATTTTACCATCAATGCCATCTGTGGCGAAGCGGATGAAAACAGCACTTCCTTTCCCGGTAAAGTGGAAAAGATTGACCTGACAAAATATGTGAATACAGAAAATTTTTCTGATACAGACAAACAACTTCTTACATTGCTCAGAAAATTACAGGAACCCGAAA
>DATDPZ010000259.1:0-3168 GCA_035292525.1 Chitinophagaceae bacterium | reverse complement strand
TCATTCTCTGATATAGATTGACCCCTGTAATCTGAAGAACTATTAAAATGAAATATTTTGTAATTCCTGTTTTTTAAAAAGCTAAATAGTTTTTCCCTGTAAGGCAGATCTGAGTATTTATAAACCTCTACCCGGATAAATGGTTTCTGCTGTTCAATAATTTCTGAAATACTTTCCAAAACTGAATAATCAAATCCCTCGGCATCTACTTTTATATACTTAATTCTGTCTATTAGTGATGCATGATGTCTTCTTAAATAATTTACAAGATTTTTCCCTTCTACCTTTAATTTATAAGCATGGCCATGTCTCCATTTGCTGATCCCTTCGTGAAATCCTCCATTACAAAAACCAGGATCAGAATATTTAAAATCCATAATACAATCTGCAGGTGCAGCCGCAAATGGTAAAGGAATCATATTCCCTTTTTGGCGGATCAGCGCAGCATTCTTTTCAAGAATTTTAAAAACATATTTGTTAGGTTCCATCACCAGTACAGCCCCGGTAAGTCCTGTAACAATGGCTAAAGGCAATGCAGTATCACCCGTATAACCCCCGATATCTAAAGCTACATCACCGGGATTAATAAATTGCCTGAGTGCTGAAACCTCTTCTTCATTGATCGTTATATTTCCTGCTTTTGGATGAAGCCATTGTGCCAGATTGATGATCCCTTCACCAGGCAGGTCTATTTTAATTATTTCATAGCCATATTCAATAGCCCGTGGTTTAATGCCAAACAGATATGGAATATCTTTTAATTTCATAATCAAAATAAATCAACAACCGAACATCAAAAATAGACGAAAGCACTTTGATTTTTTTACGAAGTTTTATGCCGGACTGTCAGCAATTTTGTGGTTTTACCATTTGGACGGATATTTGAGGAGTTCAACGTTTAAAGTTCCAGGATATTTTTTTCTTTTTTTACCAGGATGAAGTAATATACTCTGTAACCTTAAACTTTTAAACCTCATAAAAAATAAACTACTTTTTCTCATGAGTTATAAATCAGAATTTGAAAAATATGCGGTAAAACACCTTGGCCTTTCCAGTAATACATTGAATAGCTATGCTTCGCATATGGTAACTGCACTTACTCCAAATATTATTGAAGAAAGACCCATGAACGTGGCCGTAATGGATGTGTACAGCCGTTTGATGATGGACAGGATTATCTTCCTTGGTTATCCGGTCAATGACGAAGTGGCAAATATTGTAACGGCCCAGTTATTATTTCTTGATTCCACAGACAGAACAAGAGATATAAATATGTACATCAATAGCCCGGGCGGCAGTGTGTACAGCGGACTGGGTGTATATGATACCATGCAGTATGTGACTCCCGATGTTGCCACTATTTGTATTGGTATGGCGGCTTCCATGGCTTCTGTGCTGCTGGCAGCAGGTACAAAAGGAAAACGGGCAGCATTGAAACATGCAAGAGTGATGATGCATCAGCCCAGCGGCGCTATCGGCGGGCAGGCAAGTGATATAGAAATTACAGTAGCGGAGATAAAAAAACTGAAAAGTGAATTGTATGAAGTAATCAGTTTTCATTCCGGAAAAGACGTTGTCCAGATAGAAAAAGATTTTGACCGCGACCACTGGATGACGGCCCCCGAAGCCAAAGAATATGGACTGGTGGATGAAGTACTTTTAATAAACCCGAAAAAACAAAAGAAAGACTAAGAGTTAAAAAGAGAAAAGGAGATAAAAGGTTTTCTTATTTCTCGTTCCTTTCATTTTCTCTTTTAATCTCTTAGCTAAAGAATTATAAAAATTGACTATTAAAAATTTAAACTATGAACAGAAATCAATTTTTTCATACCGATTGGAGAAGTGATGATGAAGAGCCGGAACGTGAAGACAAAAGAGATGAATTGCAGATGCTGAATAAAAAACTGGAAAAATATTTTTTTGAAAAACGTGCTGTTTATCTATGGGGTGTGGTAGATGATAAAAGTGCAAAAGAAGTGGTTTCCAAATTACTTTTACTGGATGCCGATAAACCGGGCGAAGAAATAAAGTTTTATATCAACAGCCCGGGTGGGGTTGTCACCAGCGGAATGGTGATGTACGATACCATGAAGATGCTCCAATCTCCCATCAGTACTATTTGTATGGGGCTGGCTGCTTCCATGGGTAGTATCTTATTAAGTGGTGGCGAAAAAGGAAGACGATTTATCTATCCTCATGGCGAAGTCATGATTCATCAGCCCTCACTGGGTGGTTTTATCCGCGGCGTAAGTATTGACCTGGAGATCCAGGCCATTCAAACAAGGAAAGTAAAAGAAATAGGAGCAAATATCCTGGCAGAAAACTGTGGCAAAACGGTTGCCCAGATTATGAAAGACTTTGACAGGGATTATTGGATGGATGCCCCCGAGGCTATTGAATATGGCATTGTAGATGGAATTATCGAAAAACTATAAACCCCTAACAGGGAATAAATTAACCTGCCTTTTAAAAATAAATCCGCCTCTCTCGGGGTGGATTTATAATTTTGTACGTCCGAACCCGTTAAAAGACCATCATTATTAAATAAACCATGGCAAAAAACCCGTTACATTGTTCATTCTGTGGCCGCAACCGCGATGAGGTAAAAATCCTGATTGCCGGACAGGAAGGTCATATCTGCGAAAATTGTGTAGAGCATGCCCGTGAAATTATTGAACAGGAACTGATGACCAAAGATGAAAAATCACCTTCGGCATTTAAACTGACCGTTAAGAAACCAATTGAAATAAAAAAATTCCTTGATGAATATGTGATAGGCCAGGATGAAGCTAAAAAAGTATTGGCCGTTGCCGTGTATAATCATTATAAACGACTGCAGCAAAAAACGGTTGAATCTGTTACCAGCGATGTAGAAATTGAAAAAAGCAATATCATCATGGTTGGTGAAACAGGAACCGGTAAAACCCTGTTGGCAAAAAGTATTGCCCGTATGCTGAATGTACCTTTTGCCATTGTAGATGCCACTGTTTTTACAGAAGCAGGCTATGTGGGTGAAGATGTAGAAAGTATTTTAACCCGGTTGCTCCAGGTTTGTAATTATGATGTGGCATCTGCTGAACGGGGAATTGTTTATATAGATGAAATAGATAAGATTGCCCGTAAAGGCGATAACCCATCTATAACCCGTGATGTGAGTGGTGAAGGAGT
>DATDPZ010000258.1:0-13017 GCA_035292525.1 Chitinophagaceae bacterium | reverse complement strand
AAAAGATTTGAACCTGATCTGGTGTCTCTGTATAAATGCTAATCTCTACATTGAAAATAAAGTACCGCCCATAGAGATGCTGATGAACCATTATTGTCCCCTTGTTTTAGGCACGGATAGTTACAGCAGCAACTGGCAGCTGAGCATCACAAAAGAAATGCAGTCTATTCAAAATAACTTTCCTGCTATTCCACTTGAAACAATTTTACAATGGGCCACAATTAATGGCGCTAAAGCCCTGGATTGGGATGATGAACTGGGTAGTTTTGAAAAGGGGAAGAAGCCGGGTGTGGTATTGATAGAAAAAGATCTTTCCTCATCGGTGAAATTAGCTTAACAGTTCTTTCAGCACAGGCAATGTTTTTAAGGTGCCGAAATCCTGGATATGTAAAGTATAATAAGTTTCAAAGGCCTGTAGCAACTGGCGACGAAAATCCTGGTTGAGTTTGATATCTTCCAGTTCTTCCGGCTGCATTACTTTTAAAAGCTCACTAGTTATTTCTGCATATTTACCTTCTATAAAATGCGGATGGCCGGGAATGGAATTTGCGAATTGGCCTTCCTTTAAATCAAGAATCAAATTACCTGAAGCCATATTGGCTCCATTTGGATGATTGGTGGGTCTTAATCCAAAAAAATTTGTAAGGTGCAGGGCAAAAAATAAAGGAAAATTCGCCGTCACCGATCCGGTACTTTCATCCAGGTGAATAAAAGCATCTTCGCAAAAAAGAAAAAGATCAGCATTGGCTTCTGGTTGTTTAAGGCATTTGGTCAGCAGCTCTACCATGAATAATGCAACGGCATTTTTAGGTACATCGGAAAAAATATGCTGGTAAAGATGACTCCATTTAAATTCTTTGATCCGTTGCAGGTTTTTTGTTTCATGATGATAAACCACCAGGTCAAGTATGGCCGTTGGTTGAAATAGGTTGGCTTTACCGCTTCCTTTTTTTGTAGAAATTCTTACTCCATTTACCAGGTAAGATTGCACACCAAATTTTTCCGTGAAGACCAGAACGATTATACTGGTTTCACCGAATTTAACGGTACGTAACACGATGCCTTTGGTGCTGTGCAACATGATAAAATCCCAATTCAGGGGGTTTTTGAATTTATAAATACAATTTTTGTTGCCAATCTTTCTTTTTTTTCATCATCACTTACTAATACTAAATACACGCCGCTGGAAATGCTGCGTCCTTTGTAATCCTTTCTATCCCAAACAGCCTGTCCGCCCAATGCCCTGGTCTGAAAAACCAACCTCCCGTCCAATTCTGTAATTTTTACAATGGCATTATTGATCAACCCACGAATAGCAATCATTCCCCCATAACCCGGCGGAACCGGATTTGGAAACACCAACACATTTTCATTTTTTTCACCACCTTCCGTTGCTGTGCTTCGGAATGAACAAATGCCATTTGCTGTTGCAAAAAATATTTCTCCTGTTTTTCCGTCAATAGCTATTTGTTTTACATCATTACTTAATAAAGGACTATTTTCTTCTGTAAATCTAAAAATGACTTCGTCCCCTTGTGCACTGATCAGCCAGGCACCATTCTTTGTTGCCACCCATTTTCTGTCTGCTCCATCCACTGCAATACTTCTAACCTCTTCTCCTTTAAAAAGAAATTGATTGAATCCGCCCTGCCAGACTACTGGCAGCACTGCCTCGCATCCCTGGGCAGTAAATACATTTTGGGGACATTGTACAATGCCGATCCCATCATCAGTACCTACCCAAATAAAACCATTTTTATCTTTTGCCAGACAAAAAACATTGCTGGAGGGCAGGTTTCCATTACCTGCCCCGGCTCTGTATAATTTCCATTTATCATCATTGATGTTATCAATAGAATTTCCATCGTTGAAGCATAGCAGTCCATTCCCTTTTGGTGAAACAATCCATAGTTGGTCTTCTTCGTCCACCAACACCTGTGAAACTGCTTTCTCAATCAGAGCAAATGGTGGAGTGAATGTTTTCCAGCTACCATCATTTTTTCTTACTAAAATATTTTGAGCAGCCCCATAGTTTGAAATCCATAAATTTTTATCCCTGTCAAATGCAAGACCTGATACCCGATAACTTCCAGGATCAAAACCAGCCTGACTGATCGGAGAATTTTGCTTGAAGTTCTCAAAGTTGTTTCCTGTTTTAATATGAAGCAGGCCGCCGCCAAATGAGCCTGCCCAGATGGATTCATCCCGCGGATCAATAGCCAGGCTGATCAGGTCGGCCATAGAATCCAACTGAGCAAATTGATTTTTATTATAATTTGTCCATTGCCCGCCTGAAAATTTATAAATACCATTCTTGTTATTTGTCTTTTGCCAGTTCGCATTTACTTCACCTGATGTTGCATACAAAATATTTTTGTTCACCAGCATTTCTCCGCTGGCAATGGATTGCGGTGAATTGAGTTGGTAATTTTGAAATCCGGCTGTTGAAAATTTCATTAACCCACCGGAACTGTCTGCCACCCAATAGTTATTATTTACCAAAATGGTTTTTTGTGGAACCAGGATAGCTCCCGCTTGTTGCAATAGGATTGCAACCGATCCATCTGCATTTATTGAAGTTATTTTAACGCTGCCATCACTTCTTTTTTGACTGATAATGATTTTACCTGAAGTAGAATTAATCTTACGGATCTGCCAGTTGAGTTCTGTAAAAAATAAATTCCAGCTGTTTCCGTTGAGTACAAATAAAGAATCTTTTTGTAAAGCAATTATTTTGTTTTGCACAACCAAAATATCTTTACAGGCCCCTGGCGGCAAACCATTCAGCCCATTGAGGTTTTGCCAGTTTAAAAAATTTGCCGGATCAGCTGTATTCACAGAAGTTCTTTTCAGTCCTTCTTCCGTAGCCGCATAAAAAAATAAATTATCTGCGGCAAAGCCGTTTACTTTTACCTGTTCCCCGCTATCTCCGATAAACCAACTGTCTTTTACTTCATATTTTTCAGCATCGATTACTATTACACCCAGTCCGGTTGACAGATAAAAATATTTACCCAAAGAAAATATATTATAAATCGTTTTATCGCCAGCGATAATTTTTCTTTTAAGATCCGGCACATTAAAAATATCCTGGCGGTAAATGATATCAATATTCCCGGAGCGGTAAGCCACTAATAATTTTTCATTTAAATCATTATAATGAATTCCACTTACTCCTGTTTCGCTCAATCCGGTGATACGGCTCATCCGTTCAACTGAATTTTCTGCCTGGTCCACAATAAAAAAACTATAAGGTGTTGCACAAAATATTTTTCCATTACCCGCTGCCAGGTCAATAGCTGACTTGTAAGGCAGATGTTCTCTCCATTGACCAATGGGTGGAATGGGTTGCTGGCTATTTCCTTTTATTAAAAAAATAATAAAAACAACAGCAATGACTATCGTTTGATAAAATCTCACCATTCAAAAATATCACTCTTAATCAAAATCACAGATTGTAAAGACAGTTTCAGTCATTTTTCTGTTTCTTTGCCAATCCTGAAGATTAAAGTCTCGTTTATGTGGAAACGTCTTGCCCAATTTATTCTTAACAACCGGATTCTGCTTTTAATTATATTACTTGGTGTAACGGCTTTTATGGCATATAAAGCCAAAAAGCTGGAATTAAGTTATGAATTTGCCAATGCTATACCCACTGATCATCCCAAGTATAAATCTTACCAGGAATTCAGGAAAAAATTTGGCGAAGACGGGAACCTGTTGGTAATCGGTATCCAAACAGATAAAATTTTTGAAAAAGAAATTTTTAACGATTACAAGTCACTTTCACAACAACTAAAAAAAGCAGCAAAAGTAGAAGACGTAATGGCCTTAACAACAGCCATCAATCTTACCAGGGACCCTGATTCAGAAAACCTGGAAACAAAATTAATTTTCAGAGATACCATTCTTGAACAAAATGAAATAGATAGTTGTAAAGATATTTTCTTTAATCTTCCGTTTTACCGTCATCTTTTATACAATCCTGAAACCAAAGCCTGGTTGATGGGAATAAGAATTGATAAAGAAGTGCTGGCTACCAAAAAAAGAGAAAAAGTAGTTAGAGACATTTCTTCTCTTGCCAATGATTTCGGCAAAAAACATCAGCTTGAAATTCACCTGAGTGGATTGCCCCTCATCAGAACAGTACTGGCAAAAAGAATAGCAGATGAAATGCAATGGTTCCTGCTGGCCTCCGTTTTGCTTTTCGCTATTATTCTTTTATTATTCTTCCGGTCGGTAAGTGCCATGTTGCTTTCTTTGTCAGTGGTAATGATCGGTGTAATCTGGAGCCTCGGTACCATGGTGTTGCTGGGTTATAAGATCACGTTACTGACAGCACTCATTCCGCCACTGGTTGTTGTTATCGGTATCCCAAACTGTATTTATTTTCTGAATAAATTTCATGTTTCATTTAATGAAACGGGTAATAAAAAAGAAGCTTTGCTAAAGATGGTGGATCGGATGGGCATTGTTACTCTTTTCTGCAATATTGCTGCAGCCATTGGTTTTGCTGTATTTGCTTTAACACAAAGCCAGATATTAAAAGAATTTGGAGCAGTTGCCGGTATTAATATCATGCTCCTGTTTTTAATTTCACTGATCCTGATACCTTCGGTACTCAGCTTTTTACCAACACCAAAAAACCGTCATACAAAATACCTGGTAAATCCAAGATTGAATCGTTGGTTGGCCCGGCTGGAACGATGGTCACTGAACAACCGTAAATTTATTTATACTACTACTATTTTAATTGCAATAGTATCAATAACTGGTATGTCCAGGTTAAGAAGCGAGGGGTTCATCGTGGATGATCTTCCAAAAACAGATAAGATTTATACTGATCTGAAATTTTTTGAAAAAAATTTTAAAGGGGTAATGCCGCTGGAGATAGTAGTAGACACCAAAAAGAAAAGAGGAGTAAGCCGCAACCTGAATAATTTAATCAAGATAGATTCGCTGGCTCAGTTTCTTGCTTCCATGCCCGACATCGGTAAGCCCCTTACTATTATTGAAGGATTAAAATTTGCCAAGCAGGCTTTCTTTGAAGGTGATTCTCTCAACTATTCAATTCCGACTGAGAGGGACATGATCCCCTTAAAACCCTACCTGGAATTTAAAGAAGACAGTATTAAAAGTAATAACTCTTTTGCCCGCATTGTTTCCACTTTTACTGATGAAGACAAACAGCAGGCAAGAATAAGTGTAAGTATGAGAGATGTGGGCAGTTACCGCTTGCCATTAATCCTGGACAGCATTCAGAAAAGAGTGGACACTTTATTTGATAAAGATAAATACAATGTGCAGCTCACCGGTGCCAGTGTTACTTTCCTGGAAGGAAGCAGTTTTATCATCCATGGTTTAAAAGAAAGCATTCTATGGGCGTTTGGATTAATTGCACTGTGTATGCTTTATTTATTCAGGTCATGGCGGATTCTTTTGTGCTCATTAATCCCGAATATGATTCCTCTATTAATCACTGCCGGTGTTATGGGATGGTTGGGTGTAAGAATAAAACCATCAACCGTTTTAATTTTTAGTGTGGCTTTAGGAATTGCTATTGATGTGACTATCCGGTTTTTAGTCAACTATAAGCAGGAATTACCCCGCCATAATTTTGATATAAAGAAAACGGTCATTGCCACTATTCACAGCACTGGTATCAGTATCATATATACATCGATGGTTTTAATAGCCGGTTTTATTATTTTTTGCTTCAGTGGATTTGGGGGCACTCAATCATTGGGTTGGCTTACTTCATTGACTTTAGTAACGGCTACCGTTACCAACCTGGTATTATTACCTGCCCTGTTAATTACTTTAAACAGTAAGAAGAAAAAATAGTTATTGTAATACCTGCCCAAGTTTTTGCTGAAGTTCGTTACCTCTCAAATTCTCGGCAATCACTTTTCCATCAGGATCCACCAACACATTAAACGGGATACCTTTAATATTATATAGCGGCACCACTTCACTGTTCCAATGTTTCAGATCACTGATATGTGCCCAGTTTAAATTATCATCCACAATGGCTTTTTTCCATGCTTCTTTTTTCATATCTAATGAAACGCCAAGAATAGTAAAGTTTTTATTCCTGTATTTGTTGTATGCTTCTACCACATTGGGGTTTTCGTGGCGGCAGGGTCCGCACCAACTGGCCCAGAAATCTACTAATACAAATTTCCCTTTGTAAGAACTCAGGGAGATAAATTTTCCTTCAGTGTCTGGCAAAGAAATTTCCGGCGCCTGTTTTCCTATCCACCCGGTTTTTGCCGCTTGTGATTCTATAGAATTGCGGATGCCGGCAATCTCTTTCCTTTCAGGAAATTTTATAACCAACCCGTTCAGCAATAGCAATAAATTATCAATAGTGAAGGGTTCAATGCTGAAATTAGGATTACTGGCCATCCCCTGGTAAGTGCTTAAAATAAACAAAGCAAGTGATGGGCTTTTTGACTCCTGCACTGATTTTTGAGAATAGGCTTTCAGTTTTTCAATGGCAGCATTTCGTTTTTCTTCTTCCTTTTGCACGGAAACTGTTTCTGATGGTATGGTTTTTAAGCTGTCCAGTTTTTTATTTATATAAAAAAGTTGTCTCAGTTTTTCCCCGGAATTTGTCAGGTATTCTTTCAATTCCTGTGAAGCAGCGGAACCGGTAACCGTATAAAACTCTTCTATATTATTAAAATCTGCATGAACAGTAATTGACGGTGCATCATTGATGATTGAAACAAAGGGGTATTCATCATTATCAAGTCGAAGATTATAGATGGCTTCCTGGGTCACCTTTTTTTTAAAAGAAAACTTTCCATCCACGCCAATAGCAGCGGAATCCCTGGAAAGTTTTTGCAAAGTGGAAACCTGTGATTCTTCCAGGTAAATCACTTTTGCAGGTTTATTTTTCACTGTACCAGAAACGGTCAGTGTGGAGCTTTTTTCCCCGGAACAGGATACAAGGAAAAGGATAACAGCAATTGTAAAATATTTTCTCATCATGAGCTCAGATAATTTTATTGTTTTAATTTTTCAAGAATAATTTCATTTACTTTTTTCGGATCGGCTTTGCCTTTTGATCTTTTCATCACTTCTCCTACAAATAATGCCAGCAACCCTTTTTTACCTTTTTTATACTCTTTTACTTTATCAGTAAAATGCAAAAGTACTTCATCAGTTATTGGCAGTATGTAATCAATGTTACTTTCCTGTATTAAATTCAATGCGGTTGCCAGTTTCATTGCATCAGCAACCGGATCTTCTGTCATCAAAGGGAACACTTTGGCAGATGCAGAAGAGAAACTAAGTATGTTTTCTTCCACTAAAACAATCAGATTTACCAGCGATGCAGCTGATAATGGAAATTCTTTAATTTCCTTATTTGATTCATTTAACCATGTCTTTACAGGTCCCAGCATCCAGTTGGCCACTGCTTTATAATTTCCTGTTAGTTGAACAGCCTGTTCAAAATAATCAGCAAATTCTTTTTCATCAGTCAGGGCCAGGGCATCAAATTCAGAAAGCTGGTATAGAGACCTGTATTTTTCTATTCTTTCTTCCTGTAATGCCGGAATTTCATTTTTAATAGTATTGATAAAATCGCCGGTAATATTAAATGGAGTTAAATCCGGTTCAGGGAAATAACGATAATCATCTGCATCTTCTTTTTCCCGGATTTCAAATGTAGCTCCGGTGTTTGCATCAAAACCTCTTGTTTGCTGTGTGATGACCTGGCTATTCTCCAGCATGTCTATCATTCTTTCGCCTTCATGTTCGATGGCTCGTTTTACATTCCGGATCGAATTGAGATTTTTCACTTCCACTTTGGTTCCCAGTTTGGTTTCCCCCCGCCCGGATGACCCGGTCGGACGGGCTTTTTTCCTTACAGAAATATTAGCATCGCAGCGGAAACTTCCTTCTTCCATATTTCCATCACAAACGTCAAGATAGCGTACCATTTTTCTTAATGCTGTAAGATAAGCATGTGCTTCATCGCCACTTCTGAGAACAGGTTCTGTTACTATTTCAACCAAAGCAGTTCCTGCCCTGTTAAAATCCAAAGCTGATTCATTTGTATAAACATCATGCAGGCTTTTACCTGCATCTTCTTCCATATGGATACGGTTTAATTGAATTTTTTTTTCTCCATCGCCTGTTTTGATTTTTATAAATCCTCCTTTGCAGATTGGCGTAGTGTGTTGCGATACCTGGTAGCCTTTTGGCAGATCAGGATAGAAATAATTTTTTCTGGCAAAATAGTTTTCTTTCATTATTTCAGCATGACAAGCCAAACCCAGTTTAATAGCAAGCCCGATTGCTTTTTTGTTCATCCTGGGCAGGGTGCCCGGATGAGCCAGTGTAATGGGGCTGATATTTGTATTGGGGTTTTCTCCAAAAGCAATGCTGTCCCCGCAAAAAAGCTTACTGCTTGTCAATAATTGTGCATGCACTTCCAGGCCAATGACTATTTCGTATGAATCTGAATTTTTCATATAAAAATGAATGGCAAAAATAACCAATTACCGTGGTGTATCTTTTGTTTTAACACAAACAAAAAAGCTACCCTTTTGAGGTAGCTCCTTAAGAATTCAACATATTATTTTTACAGGTTGGCTGTTTTCAGTTTCCTGGGCATTTTTACTTCTATATTCTGCACTTTGCCATCTCTTTTTATTTTTAACTGAATGGAAACTTTGTCTTTGTTTTCTTTCACCATTCTTGCCACTTCATCTGCTCCATTCACCTCTTTATCGTTTACATGTGTGATAATATCATTTTCTTTCACTCCTGCTTTAGCTGCATTGCTTTCGCTATCAACGTCTATCACTTTTACACCTTTTCCATCATCGGTATCCTGAACGGAAAGACCTAATCTTGGTGCACCCCCGGCCATTACCCAATTTTGTCCATAGGGAGTTCTGGGAACTGACTGAATCCGGGGTAAAGCTTCTCTAAAAATATCCATATCAGGCATCCTCGGAGACAAAGCTAAAGAACCGAAGCCACTCCATTTTCCCAATTCTGCATTTAACTTCTGTTCTTTATTATCTCTTAATAATGTTATGTTTACTTTTTCTCCCGGTTTATTTTTTCGAATAGCCGTTGAAAGATCATCGGGGGTTTCAATTTTACTATCGCCAACTTTTGTAATGATATCTCCCGGTTTGATTCCAGCTTTTTCTGCGGCGCTTTTTTCTGTCACTTCATTTACTTTAGCGCCTTTTTCCGATTTTTCTGTTACCACACCCAGCAAAGCCCTGTTTTCATCCACATTGCTGAAAACCCCAAAGCCATCATGATTATCAAAGTTAAAATTAAAATTACCGCCTTGTCCACGGGGTAAGGTAAAAGCATTCAATCCTTCAATACTCTTATATTTATTGCGCAGCACTTTTATGTCTTGATCCTTCAGCTCATCTGTCAATTTTCCATTGATAGTGATCTTATCTCCCTGGATCTCGATCACTATTTTTTCCTGATCATCGCCTTTCTTTGTAATAATGATCTGCTCTACTTCTTTTTTCTTATCCTTATCTTTTTCTTTTGTATCCTGTGCAATTGCCGGAAGTACAAGGGAAGCTAAAACAGCTATTGCTGCAAATTTTACTGCAAGTCGTTTCATGGTTTTAATTTTTTGTTCTACGTTTTTTTTCGTAGATCAAATATAAAGACTTTTTTTAAATACGAAATACTTCGGAAATGTTAAAAGATTTATCACCCTGCTGAGCCATAACTAAATATTTCATAGGTTTTTACGGGATAGCCATCCACCAGGCTATCTCCGGTATAAGTCATACCGCATTTTTCTAATACGGCACAGGAGGCTTTGTTCTCCGGTTCTGCCCTACCAACTATCCGGTTGATATTCAGTTTTTCAAACCCATGTTTTATGGCTGCAAAAGCTGCTTCAGTGGCATACCCATTGCCCCAAAATTCTTTTTTTAGGCGGAAGCCCAGGTCGATCTCGTCAGTCTCTGCCCTGTATTTTAATCCACACCAGCCAATGAATTCAAGACCCGGCTTTAAATGAACTGCCCAGCGTCCATAATTATATAAAATATATTGTGGTATGATAACTCCCTCCAGGATTTCTTTTGCATGATCCAGGTCTCTTACGGGATCATGTGTAAACCTGGTAACTGCTGCATCCTGGTTAAGATCATAAATCAGTTGAGTATCATTCACTGTAAACAGACGAAGAATCAGCCGCTGTGTTTCTAAAATGATATTCATACCAGGTAAAAATACTTATTTGTAACAGGTATTTTATCTAACCCGAAAGGAGTATTGTATTAATGGTTTTTATTCAGGATTTTTGGTAAAATATTATAAATCCAAGCTAACTGACATGAATGAATTAGTATCTGTAATTGCCATCATTGTTTGTATAGCTGCCATTGGCTTTGTAATAAAAATTTATAAAGAAAGCCCAAAAATTAAAAACAATAATGAAAACGAATGATTTTTGGAAACTTAATCCACTCTAACAATTCTTTTTGGCGTATCTGTACCAGTCACAAGTCCATTAACTGAAGCTGCCACAGAATGAATTACTTTTTGCATAACCTGATAATCCAGGGTTCCGGGTTCGTCATTCAGGTTATGATAGTATTTATCAAAAGGTGAGGTGAGCATAATACTGTGTGCCGGAATTCCCTTTTGAGCAAAAGGATAATTATCAGATCGCAAAAACAAGAAACTGTTTTTATACAGATCTGGTTTAAAATAATTTTTCTCTGATTTATCCATTAATTGCCGGTAGTTCTTATTTAAAATTTCTATCAGATCGGATTTTTCAAAACCTGTTACATACGGTTTTATCTTCGGAGAATCGCTTCTTCCTATCATTTCAATATTAATTACTGCAATAACAGAATCGGCATCAAAACTATCTGCAAAATATTTTGATCCGATGAGGCCAAGCTCTTCACCGGTAAAAGCAACAAAGATCAAGGTCCTTTCATTATTATTCATTGCTTTGAAATATTTTGCAAGACTGATCACTGCACTCACACCAGAAGCATTATCATTGGCGCCATTATAAATTTCATCTCCTTTCTCCGCTTTGGCATTTCCGCCCATGCCAGGAAACGGATTGGTTTTTATTGTTCCAATATGATCGTAATGTGCAGAAAAAATTACCAGCTCGCCGGGTTTTGATTTCCCGATAATAGCGCCAACCACATTTAACCAACCAGGTTCTATTTCCATAAAATATTTCCTGTTTCCTGCAATTGGATGAATACCTGCTATTTCAAATTGGCCGGCAATGAATAAAGCCGCCTGAAGGTTTTCTAATGTTCCCGCAAATCTTCCGTTCAGACTGTCTGCCGCTAACACTTCTACAATTTGGCGCAGTGTATCCGGATGAATTAATGAATCGGCTAAAGTTTTTTGACTTTTTAACGAATAAGACAGGAATAGAAAAGCTGAAGAGAAGAATAAGGCTTTATATTTTTTCATTGATTAATGCCTTTACTTTTTCAATCACCTGTTTAAGGTTTGAAACATCCTGCCCTCCGGCTGTTGCCAGTGTTTTTTGACCACCGCCTCCGCCTTTTATCAATATAGCAACATGTTCTTTAATGATCTTGCCTGCATCCAGGTTTTTTGCAGCCACAACTTTTTCATCAATACTGACAGCCACAAAAGGTTTTCCGCCAATATTGGCACAAAGAACTACCAGGTAGCTACTGAGATTATTTTTCAGATCGTAGCATATTTTTTTCAAAGCATCCGGGTTACTTACTTCTACAATTTCACCAATGAAATTGATCCCGTTGATGATTTCATCTTTCAGTAATAATTTATTCCGGATACCGACTAATGCCCTGTTCTCAAGATTTTCCAACTGTTTTTTTAAAGTTGAATTTTCTTCCAGCACATTCTCCAATGCTTTTGAAATATCCTTCGGGTTATTGAATTGTTCTTTTATTTTTTCCAGTTGTGTCAATAATTGGTTGATATGATTTTCTGCAGCCTCACCACTCAGGGCTTCTATCCTGCGAATGCCTGCTGCCACAGCTGTTTCATGTGTAATTTTAAAAATTCCCATTTCGCCGGTGGAACCAACATGTGTTCCGCCACACAATTCAATTGAATAGGCGGGGTCAATGATCACCACTCTAACTGTATCGCCATACTTTTCTCCAAACAAAGCTATAGCCCCCATCTGCATTGCTTCCTCTCTAGGCATTTCTTTAATGACCACCGGAATATTTTCCCTGATCTTCTGATTGACAAGGGCATCAATTTTAATTATTTCTTCTGCACTCACTTTGGTAAAATGAGAAAAATCAAACCGGAGATGATGCTCATTTACCAGGCTTCCTTTTTGTGCCACATGCGTACCCAGTACTTTTCTTAATGCGGCATGTAAAAGATGTGTGGCCGTGTGATGCGATTCTGTTTTTTTTCTTATTACTTTATCCACTTTTGCAATAACCTCAGTACTCAAATCTCCCGGCATGGATTCAGCAACATGAATGACCAGGTCATTCTCTTTTTTTGTATCAGTAATTATTAATTTTTCATGATTGATTACTAATTCTCCTCTGTCGCCAACCTGCCCGCCACCCTCGGCATAAAAAGGAGTAACTTCTAAAACAAGCTGGTAGGCTTCTTTGGTTTTTGTTTTTACTTTCCGGTACTTAACTATTTTAGTTGTTGATTCCAATTCCCGGTAACCGATAAACTCATGCCTTGCATAATCATCCAGCACAACCCAGTCTCCGGTATCCACTTTCGTTGCAGCACGGCTTCTTTGCTTTTGTTGCAACATTTCATTTTCAAAACCAGTTTCATCCACTGTCAGATTATTTTCACTGGCTATTAAACGGGTAAGATCAATTGGAAAACCATAAGTATCGAAAAGCTCAAAAGCATCTTTTCCGGAAATGATTTTTGTAGCAGCAGTTGATGATCCACGTAAAATATCATCAATTCTTTTCAACCCTTTTTCCAATGTTCTCAAAAATCCTTCCTCTTCTTCTTTTACCACTTTACTTACAAATTCCAGCTGTT
>DATDPZ010000257.1:0-13847 GCA_035292525.1 Chitinophagaceae bacterium | reverse complement strand
TTTAATTCCAGCAGGAATGAGAACTCCAATAATATTTTGACAAAATTCTATAACTATCCTTCCAATACAATCAGGAACAGCTTTACACAACAACAGAATGGGTTGGGCAATGGTAAAAATCTTGTTCTCCAAACAGATTTCACAAATCCGTTATCGGATAAATCCAAAATGGAAATGGGTTTAAGGGCTTCTTTTAACAACTCAACAAGCACCAATGCTTTTTACACTGTAAATTCCAATGGTCAGCTGATCCTGCAACCTGCCTCTCAAATTAATTATAAAAGTAACGATCATGTACTTGCAGGATATGCAACATTTACCAATAAAATAAAGGAATTCGGATATCAATTAGGATTGAGAGTAGAGAGTTCTGGTTACGAAGGAGAGTTATTAAAAACCAATGAAAAGTTTAATAATAAATTCCCGGTAAGCTTTTTCCCGAGTGTTTTCCTCAGCCAGAAGTTGAAGAATGAACAGGAATTTCAATTGAATTATACCAGGAGAATTAACCGGCCTAATTTTTTCCAGTTAACTCCTTTTACTGACTCATCAGATTTTCTGAATCTCAGTAAAGGAAACCCCGGATTGAATCCTGAGTTCACCAATTCCATTGAGCTTTCTTACCAAAAGATTTTTAAGAATAAGGATAATTTCCTCAGTTCAGTTTATTTTAAAAACACCAATGGCTTAATCACAAGATACCAGGAATTGTTTACCAGCCCGGTTAACGGAAAAGATTATGTGTTGAATACTTTTATCAATGCCAATTCCAGTTATGTAACCGGTGTGGAAATGACCTTGAAGAATAAAGTGACGAAAATCTGGGAAGTGACTTCAAATTTAAATCTGTTCACTTCAAAAATTAAAATAGATATCCCCTCACAACCAGAGCAGGAACAGTTTTTGAGTTGGTTTGGAAAGATTAATAACACCTTCAAACTTCCTAAGAATTTCACCGTTCAGCTTTCCGGAGAATATCAATCCAAATCTATACTTCCTCCGGGAAGTGGTAGTGGCGGTGGTGGCCGTGGTGGTTTTATGGGCTTCGGACAATCTTCCTCTGCACAAGGCTATGTGCGACCTAATTATTTTGTAGATGCAGGTGTGAAATTTGAATTTTTAAAAAATAAAGCCGGATCCGTTTCTTTAAATATTAATGACATCTTCAGAACCCGGCGTAGTGACGTACATTCCGAATCACTCTATTTTATCCAGGATGTTTTCCGTCGCCGTGATCCCCAGGTACTTCGATTGAATTTCAGCTGGAGGTTTGGTAAGTTTGACGCCAGTCTTTTCAAAAGAAAAAACATGAAAGGTGAAAGGGAAAGTATGAATAACATGGATGTGAATTTCTAGAAAGTAAAAAATTGAAAAGCCCCGGTCCTGGTTATGTCAGGATCGGGGCTTTTCATTTATATTTGAAATGCTTTGAAAAAAATTATTTTTACTATTACCAATGATATCAGTTTTGATCAGCGGATGCATCGTATCTGTGGATCATTGGCTGAAACAGGATATAATATCACCCTGGTGGGATTAAAAAACAAAAAATCCCTGCCATTGATTGCCAGAAAATTTAATCAAAAACGCATCGCCTGTTTTTTTAAAACCGGTAAATTATTTTATGCAGAATATAACCTGAGGCTTTTCTTTTACCTTTTATTTAAAAAATCAGATTGCCTCTGCGCCATAGACCTTGATACCATGCTTCCTGTTTTTTTTGTTTCAAAACTGAAAGGCACTAAAAGAGTGTATGATGCTCATGAATATTTTACCCAGTTAAATGAAGTGATCTGCAGACCTTTTATTTATAAAATTTGGCTTTGGCTGGAAAAGAAAATGGTACCCCGCTTTAAGAATGGATACACTGTGTGTCGAAGCCTGGCAACAGAGTTTAAAAAAAATTTTAACGCAGATTATGAAGTGATCAGGAATGTACCCATCCTGAATGAATTACCAGTGACTGAAAAAAGGAAAAATATTCTCCTCTACCAGGGAGCAGTGAACCAGGGGCGGGGCCTGGAAAAACTGGTTGCTGCCATGCAAAATATTGAAGCTGAATTATGGATTTGCGGGGATGGAAATTTTATCAATGATATGAAGACTGCTGTTACTGAAAATAATGTTAATGAAAAAGTGACCTTCCTGGGAATGCTGGACCCGCTGGAACTTAAGAAGAAAACAGCAGCAGCAACAATTGCTATAAATCCATTTGAACGAAAGGGATTAAACCAATACCTGTCCCTGTCTAATAAATTCTTTGATTATATTCACGCAGCTTTACCACAAATCACGATGAATTACCCTGAATACCAGGAAGTGAATAAAGAACAGGAGATTGCCGTATTAATTGACGACCTTGAACCAGGGACTATTTCAAATGCAGTCAACAAACTTTTATCAGATACTATTCTTTTTAACCGGCTTAAAAATAATTGCCTGTTAGCAAGACAAAATCATAACTGGCAACTGGAAGAAAAAAAACTGATCACGTTTTACAATCATCTTTTTCATGAATAGCGAAAAAAAAATTCATATAATCTGTCATGCCATACCCTGGCCTGCAGATTATGGCGGGGTAGTAGATCTTTTTTACAAACTAAAAGCATTACATGCTGAAGGGGTCGGCATTATCCTGCATTGTTTTTTGTATGGTCAACGAAAAGAGCAGAAGGAATTAAATAAGTTTTGCGAAGAAGTTCATTATTATAAAAGATTTACCGGATGGAAAGGATTCTCTATGACAAAACCTTATATTGTTCAGTCCAGGGCAAATCCATTGTTACTGACCAACCTGTTGAAAGATCAGCACCCGGTGCTGATGGAAGGAATTCATTGTACTGCTTTCCTGGCTCCCCTTTTAAGGCATAATAAAAAAGTATTTCTCCGGCTGCATAATGTAGAAACGCTTTATTATAACGAATTATTTAAAAGCGAAAAAAATCTTTTCCGGAAACTCTATTACCTGAATGAAAGTATTTTTCTGGAGAAGTATGAGAAAAAACTGCCCCAAGAACTTCCTGTTTTGGGTGTTTCAAAAAATGATGTGAGTTATTACAAAGATTTTCTGGGAAAAATAAATTCTATGTTCCTGCCTGTTTTTATTCCGGAAAATAAAATAACTGCAAAAAAAGGAATGGGTGAATATTGTTTATACCACGGAAACCTGGCGGTAATAGAAAATGAAAAAGCTGTTTTGTGGTTATTGAAAAAAGTTTTTTCTAAACTAAAAATTCCATTCATCATTGCGGGGAGAGACCCATCCTCCCGCTTGCAAAAAAGAGCATCCATGTACGGTAATACAAAACTGGTACCCAACCCAACCGACGATGAATTAAATGAACTGATAGAACAGGCACAAATTCATGTTTTGCCATCTTTGAATAAAACCGGTGTAAAATTAAAACTGATCAATGCACTTTACCACGGAAGGCATTGCGTGGTTAATGATTCAGCTGTGGAAGGATCTGGTATGGAAGCAGCCTGTCATATCGGAACAAATAAAAAAGCGATCGCTTCCATTATTATGCAACTTTACCGCCAGCCTTTTACGGAAGAAGAAATTTTACTCCGGGAAAAAATATTACCTGCTATTTTTGATAATGAAAAGAATGCCCGCCAGCTTATTCAATGGATATGGTAGCATTATCAATGACTCTGCCCCGTTCTGTGCGGATCATCCTGGCTTGAAACTTTTGAACAACCATATAGTCATGTGTAGCCATTACAATGGTAGTGCCGTAATTTTTTGTTATATGAAAAAGCAGGTTCATGATCTCATCAGATGTTTCAGGATCCAGGTTTCCGGTAGGCTCATCAGCTAATATCAATTGGGGAGAATTTAATAATGCTCTTGCAATATCCACTCGTTGTTGTTCGCCACCGCTTAATTCATAGGGCATTTTAAACCCCTTTGCTTTCAATCCCACTTTGTCCAGCACATCCATTATTTTTTCATCCATTAATTTTTTATCCTTCCAGCCGGTGGCCGTTAGTACAAACCGCAGGTTCTCATTTACATTTCTGTCAGTGAGTAATTGAAACTCCTGGAATACTACACCAAGAGTACGTCGGAGATACGGTACTTTTTTCCAATCCAGCTGGCGTAAATCAAAACCATTAACGATACCCTCTCCTTCTGTTAAGGGCAATTCACCATAAAGTGTTTTCAGTAAACTGGATTTCCCTGTTCCGGTTTTGCCAACCAGGTAAACAAATTCGCCTTTATTTACAGTAAGATCAACATTTTCAAGTATCAGGCTATTGCCCTGGTAGATATTGGCATTTTTTATTTCAATAATTTTTTCTGGCATGCGGATGGGTTTGGTGCAAAATAAAGCAAACGATTTTAATAAACTAAAATTTCAAAGTCCTGTTACCAATCTTTAACACAAGTTCTTTTTTCTCACTTTCCTCTACCCTGCCGATCACCTGTGCATCCACTCCAAAACTTTCTGCAACATTGATAATTTTGTCAGCCTCTTTTTCATTTGTATAAATTTCCATCCGGGTTCCCATATTAAATACCTGGTACATTTCTTTATCATCGGCCTTACTGGCTTCCTGAATCAATTTAAAAATAAGAGGAGGTTTAAATAAATTATCTTTTACTATCCGAACATTTTCGGGAATATAATTCAAACATTTTGTTTGTCCCCCGCCGCTGCAATGAATTAACCCATGAATGGCTTTAAAATGATTTTCCAGTAATTCTTTCAAAACCGGGGCAAAAGTTCTTGTTGGACTCAGTAATAATTTCCCGATTGTTAATATTTTATTGTCAATTAGTACTTCATCAGTTAATTTATTTGGTCCTATATAAACGACTTCATCATTTAATGCGGGATCATGGCTTTCAGGAAATGTTGTTCCGTAACTTTTTTCCAGCATATCGTGCCTGGCGCTGGTCAGTCCATTACTGGCTATACCGCTATTATATTCTGTTTCATAGTCTGATTGTCCACAGCCCGAAAGACCAACAATCACATCTCCGGCTTTTATTCTTTCGTTGGAAATAATTTTTGATTTCGGCCACCTCGCTGTCATGGTTCCGTTTACAGCAATGGTTCTTACCACATCTCCCACATCAGCAGTTTCGCCACCCATGTACGTAATATTAATTCCAAAACCTTTCATGGTATCAAAAAATTTCTGGGAGCCGGTAATGATCGCTTCCAGCACTTCAGCAGGAATTAAATTTTTATTTCTGTCAATGGTTGAGGAAAAAAGTAACTGATCATAAATACCTGCACAAAGCAGGTCATCGAGATTCATGACGATGGCATCCTGAGCAATATTTTTCCAGACAGACAAATCACCGGTTTCTTTCCAGTAGAGATAAGCAAGAACGGACTTAGTACCGGCGCCATCCGCATGCATTACATTTACCCAGGCATCATCACCACTAAGAACATCCGGGAATATTTTGCAAAATGCTTTTGGAAAAAGTCCTTTGTCAAGACTCTTTGCAGCTAAATGAACTTCTTCTTTCTGGGCAGAAACTCCCCGTTTGGAATATAATGACATAGTGATTTATTCGGACTGGCGCAAAGCTAATTGATTATTGCATACTTCAAATTGCGGATTGGCTTTTGATTCTTTAGTTTTGCTGCTCTTTATGCAGGTACATTACGATATTGATAAACTACCGGCTTTCAGAAAAGCGGTAATCACCATCGGCACATTCGATGGGGTTCATCTGGGGCATCAGCAGGTACTAGCCAGTTTAAAAAAAGAAGCTGCAAGAATTAATGGCGAATCGGTTATTATCACTTTTCATCCACATCCGCGAAAAGTGGTTTCCTCGGCTATACTGGGTATCCGGCTCATCAATACCCTTGAAGAAAAGATTACTCTTCTCGAAGCACTTGGAATCGATCACCTGGTGGTTGTCCCATTTACTGACGCATTTGCCAATCAACCAGCCGAAGATTATGTAAAAAATTTTCTGGTTGAAAAATTTCATCCGCATACTGTCATTATCGGTTATGACCATCGTTTTGGACGGGAAAGATTGGGTGATTACAGGCTGCTTGAAAAACTGGCAGCCGAATCTAAATTTAAATTAAAAGAAATTCCGAAACGTATCTTAAACGAAATTTCAATCAGTTCCACCAATATCAGGGAAGCTGTTTTGCATAATGATATGGATACGGCCAATAAACTTCTGGGACATGAATTTTTTTTCGAAGGTGAAGTCATACATGGAAATAAATTAGGAAGGAAACTGGGCTACCCCACTGCCAACTTAAAGATTGCCGATGAGGAAAAGATGATTCCCGGCGATGGTATTTATGCCGTGTATGCAAGTGTGAAAAGTGAAAAGGTAAAGGCAAATAATAACGATATAAAAAACAAATATTCTTTACGCTACAAAGGAATGATGAGTATCGGGTTCCGGCCTACAGTAGATGGTAAAAAAAGGGTGATCGAAGTGAATATTTTTGATTTTGAAAAAGAGATCTATGGAGAAATTTTACAGGTGTTTGTAAAAAAATATCTTCGGGCGGAAGCTAAGTTTAATACCCTCGAAGAATTAATCAGTAAGATAGACCAGGATAAAATGGAAAGCCTGAAAGTTTTATAAATATATTTTCTCAAAAAAATCAGTACTCTATTTCGTATTCAAATTTTTCAGGGTTTTCTAAGAAATCATCAAGGGAGGCTTCTATGGTGACTTTCTTTTTATCGGCTGAAATTTTTATCCCTTTGCCTTCAGCTTTTTTTACTGGCTGCGGAAGATTATAAACTGTCACAAAATTCATCGGATATCCCATTTTGCTCATTTCCATTAAAGAGTTTAATCCCAGGTCATCAGCAATACGGGCATATTTTTCTTTATTAAGTTTGCTGGAAATTTTCCCTTTTTCAATTTCAAAAACATAATATTCTTCCGGATCAGCTTTTTTAAAACCTATTCCACCTGTTTGATTCGGATTATCTTCAGCTTCCTCCCCGGAGACTACATTTCCCATTGCAGTATTAATAGACTTTTCATCAATTTTTTTTATAAGTTCAGTTATATTTTTTAAGTCAGGGGGATTAGAAAAAGGAAATCTGAATATCACCTGAAATATTTCTTCAGAGGCATTCATCAATATTCTCATGGTTGCTTCTTCGATTAACTTTTTTTCTGTTTCTGTAATACCGGGTATGCTGTCTTTAAAAGACACTATAGAGATAACAGTGTCTATTTTCATTTTCCCCAGGCTATCCGTATCCTCTCCACCCATCATTTTAAGCATTGCCCACATTGAGCTCATATCGGATGTATGGGTATAAATGCCACTTCCGTCATCATTTATTGTTGATTCTTCAAAAATGTCAAAACAACTGGTAAAGATGATTGCTGCAGTTAAACTAAGTACACTAACTATTTTTTTCATTGATGAAGATTTAATGGTTAAAACCCGGAATCTTTTTTAACGCCTTTGAAAGCAATTATTGGCAAAAAAATTAATTGGATTTATTTTTTCAGTTTGGTGAAATAATTTTATAAACCATCTCTTTAAGCAAGGAGGCATCTTCCGTACCCCCATCCTTTATGCCTAATGACCGAAGATTGTACCGGTGCAATTCCAGAATTGCTTTTTCAATCTGGGGGAAACTGTATTGTTTTGAAGCCAGTAAGTAATCTTTCACAAAAAATGGATGAACGCCAATAACCGCAGCCACTGATTTCTCTTCATGGCTTTGTAAACCATGGATCATATAGAGTTTGCTGAAAAAAGAATAGAAGCTGGGTAAGATCAATTGAATGGGTGCTGCTTTGGGATTGGCTTCAAAATACTGTATGATCCGCATACAGCGGGAAAGATCTTTCACTGCGATGGCATTCTGGAATTCAAAAACATTAAATTCTTTGCTGATGCCGATAAACTGTTCGATATCTTCTTCAGTAATGGTTTTTCTTTTTCCCAGGTTTACCAGGATTTTATCTACTTCATTCTCCAGCCGGTTCAGATCATTGCCAATATGATCTACCAGCAACATCAGGGCTTTTCTTTTGATCTCCATCCCTTTTGCATTCACCATATCTTCCGTCCATTGGGGCAGTTTATCTTCATAGAGTTTTTTTGTGCTGAGCAAAACGCCTTTTTCCCTGATCAGCCTGGCAAACTTGGTGCGGCCATCAATTTTTTTGTCTTTATAGGAAACAATAAGAATGGTGGAATGCAATGGCTTTTCAATATAGGGCTCCAGTTTATCTACTTCTTTCATTTGTTGTGCTTCTTTCAGTATCACCACTTGCTTTTCCGAAAACATCGGATAGCGGCGACAGGCATTCAGAATATCAGCCCAGGCTGCATCTTTACCATAAAAAACCGAAAGATTAAAACTGGCTTCACTTTCATTCAAAATCTTATGCTCCGCATAGTCAATTACCTTATCAATAAAATATTCCTCTTCCCCTTCTAACCAGTAAAGAGGTTTGAAAATATTTTTTTCCCACTCTGCTATTATTTTCTGATGAGACATAAGGCGCTAAGATACAGGCTTTCAAGACTCAAATGTCGAATTGTTTTTTTTAAAAAAATTCAAAGTTTAAAATTCTGGCATGATTTTTCCGAATTGCGCTGTGTCTATGTTGACAAAATACAGATGATTACCCTGAAAGTCATTATATATTTGTTTAACTATTTCAAAACCAAAATTCAATAATAAAAATGAGTAACACGAACTATCCATCGGCTACCCCGCAAAATTCACCTTCTGAAGGTAGCAACAAAAAGAACATCATCATTGGCTTTTTAGCTGTAGCGCTTTTAGGTACCTGGGCCTATTTATTATTAAATAAAAATAAAACTGACAAAGAAATTCTTCAGAAAACGGAAGAAGGGGTAAGGTATTTAACTCAACGTGATTCTGTACAGCTATTGTATGATTTTGCATTAACCAATTACGACTCTGTAACCGTAGCTAACAACGATCTGCAGGGCCAACTGGCCGGCAAACAAAGCGAAATCTCAAAATTAAAATCAGAGATCAGCAGTGTTTTAAAAAAGAATAATGCTACAAAAGAAGAATTAAACCAGGCCAAAGCTAAGATCAATGAGCTTTTTAATTCGATTTCCAACCTGGAAGCCGAAGTAAGACGCCTGACAGGGGAAAACCTGACATTAACTTCTGCCAACACACAATTGACCCAGGAGAAACAAAATCTGGAAACGAACCTTGCTACTACCCAGACTGAAAAACAAAACCTGGAACAAACAGTGGATGTAGGTTCCACTTTCAGTGCAAGCAATATTCAGATCGTATCTGTAAATGAAAAAAGAAGCGGGAAGGAAAGAGAAACTTCAGCAGCAAAACGGGTGGATAAATTAGTGGTGTCTTTTGATGTGGAAAACCGCATAGCAAAATCTGGCCCCGCCGATATGTATATTATGGTAACTGCACCTGATGGAAAAGTTATTTCAAATGAAACCACCGGTGGAGGCACCTTAACTACAAGACTGGACGGGGATAAAATATTCACTTCTAAATTAACGGTGAACTATGAACAAGGTAAGCGTCAGAACGTACAACTGCCTTTATATCTTGAAAAATTCCTGAAAGGCGATTACAGGATACTGGTTTACCAAAACGGATTTAAAATTGGTGAGGGAGTAAGAAAATTGAAATAATTTATTTTATCCATACACAAAGATTTTTCAAAGCCGTTCTGATCTGTCCGGGACGGCTTTTCCATTAATTTTCCACAGTACAAAATTCTTATTCTGGTTTTTTACATTTTTTGCTTAGTTTGATTACATGAAAGATGGCCGTTCCTTATTATTAGTATTACTCAGCAGCGGGCTGGTGCTTACCTGGGTTTATCATTTGTATGATAAAACCAGTTATTCAAAAAGGACAAGGGAGGTTTTTATTAAAGATTCAATTGCAGTGGCCGAAGCTGTATCAGATTCTTTAAAAAAAATTTTTTCACAATCCCTTGAGGAATTAGAGACTGAAAAAATGCAGATTGATTCAAACAACCTGACCTTAAAAGATGAATTGGGAACCCGCATGGCCGAACTTAATGCACTTAAAAAAGAGATTGGCACTATACTGAATAAAAAAAATCTTACTCAATCAGATCTGACGGAAGCAAGGGAAAAGATCCGGGATCTTCAAAACCGGGTGGAGTCCATGAGGGGTGAAAATACCTCCCTGGCTGAAGAGAAAAAACGGTTAAATGGAATCCTTGCCCAGCTCAATCTGGAAGTTACTTCGCTTCAACAAAATATTCAAAAAGTAAGCGCTGAGAATGAAATGCTTTCCCGGAAGGTAAATGAAGCCTCTGTTTTTGTTGCTTCAGAAATAAAATTTACAGCTGTTGACATCAGGCAGGGGCAGAAAGAAGTAAGCACCAATCAAATTAAAAGAGCTGATAAACTGGTGGCTTCTTTTGTAGTTCAGAATAATTTTGTTGACCTCAATAACGAAGAACTGGTCATTGTCATCACTTTACCTTCCGGTAAAACCCTCAATGACGAAGTGTGGGATGCAGGAAGTTTTGATACAAAAACAGAAGGAAGAAAAACGTTTACCCGTAAAATGAGATTTGAATATAACAAAGGGGAGGCAAAACGACTAGTATTCACCATACAGCCGGATGGATTTGAAAAAGGGATTTATAAACTCAGCATTTATCACAGAGGCACCAGGATTGCAGATGCGAGCTGGAGACTTAATTAATAATAATAAACAAGCAGAAATAAAAAGCGGCTTCAGGATCTGAAACCGCTTTTTTACCATATAATTAGCTGGCTAATTTAAATTGTATCCATAGCTTACATAATAAACACCACCTACATAAGGGCTTCCAAAACCGGTTCTCCTGTAAGAGTTTCCAACATTAGATCCGCCAATTCTTATAATACTTTTTGTTTTAGGCATCCGGTAACTTACCTGCGCATCTACCCAAAGGAAGGCCGGAAGCGTACCCATAATAAATGTTCCTTCATAGAAAAACTCATCCTGCCATTTTGAAGTAATGTTAAATCCAATATTCTTCCAGACATTATCATTTCTTAAGCCAAGATTCACGCGGTATTTAGGTGCATTGAAAAAAGCAATAAAGTCAGCTTCCAAATCATGTATCCTATCGGAAAAAATATTACCACTAACCATGAATCCACGTGGCAATAGGTACTCCAGTCCTATTCCCCAACCCGAAGCTTTCACTTCATTTGGACTGTTTTGCAGATAAGAATAGTTCTTGGAAGTAAAAGGGTTAAGGGCTGCTGCAGCTGTTGCAGCTTTTGCTGCCTGTACCCTTGCGAAGAAATCTTTATACCTGCTGTAATATGCATATACATCAATCAAAAGTTTTTTATTGATCAATGCTTTATAACCTATTTCTCCGGAAGCCACCGTTTCAGGAATTACCGGAGTAAATGTGGCCGGAACCAGCAAAGCCGGATTTAATGCTGCCCTTGCAGCCAATACTGATTTTTCGGTATAGGTACCTGTATTTAATCCATTCTGTGTAAAAGCCTCCTGCAATGCACCAATTAATTTCACACTACCTGTTTCAAGGCTGATATATTGATCCTGGTTTGTCGGGAAACGATAAGCAGTCTGGAATGACAAACGGATATTTTGCTCAGGGGCCACTTTCACAACAGCGGTAATCCTGGGGGTCCATCTTCCGTCAAAATTTGATTGTACATCATAACGTACTGCACCGGTAAGTGTAAGCACTTCTTCAAACAATTTTTTTCTTAATTGCATGTAACCGCCGGTTTCATTTATAGTGATAGGTCCTGAGATATCAGAAAAAATAGTTCCCTGTGAATTTAATACCCACTGTTTCCACTGAACACCGGTGATTACTTCAACTTTATCTGAGAAACCCAGAACATCTGAAAGATTTAATTGTCCTTCAGTAGCCCATAAATCTGATTTATCAAGAAATTTGGCGCCGCCCCGGCCAATCGGAGTTGTTTTTATTTTTTCTTTTGAAGCATTGAAAGCTGCAGTACCCGGGAGTGGCCTGTTTGCATCAGCAACTGATCTTGCAAAAGTATGAGCATTAAAATCATTTAATGGTTGACCTGCCAGTAAAGTGTTTTGTTTAAACCCACTGAAATTTCCGATATAGGTTGGATACCAAACGGTGGCACTAGGACTAAAGGCTTCCTGCATCAAACGACCTAAAGCTGTTGCCTGGTAGGCTTCCCCGGCATTTTCCTGGGTCGTATATCCCCTGATAAACCAATTTTTATGTTTTACTTCTAACCGGTGTTGTGCCATGATAAAATTGCGCAAAGAATAACGGTCAGCTCCGGTGTATACAGTTGTTCCGGTACCCCAGTATGTATTCCAGGATGCTTCTATACCAGGCGTGATCTTATAATGCAGTCCGCCGGTAAATTTAAAATTCAGTGCACCATAATCAACCATATCTTCTTCATTGTATCCGGATCTGGATACATTTTGATTCGGGAACCAATTATTGCGTAGACCCCAATAGAATGGATCTAATTGTGCCAGGGTGGGTTGCAAAGAAGCAGGGAATGCACCTGCATAAATTGCATTACGTGTTGTTGGAGTTGCTCCGGCAGGTATTGCTCCATTTAAAGTAGCAACAATATTTGAAATGGCACCTCCGGATGCAGTTGCAATGCCAGCTCTGAATTGTTCTTGAATAGCCCGGGCTACCAAAAGCATATTGGCAGTTGTTTCATCTCCATATACATTTATTCCATCAAAATTTGGGTCAGTTAGTCTGTTTCCCCCAACCACTTTGGATCTTACCCCATCACGCAAAGCATTTCTGTAATCCTCTGCCTGCCAATCCTGGGCAGTTAGCAATTGTCCGGTAAGCTTTATGGCCAGTTTGTTATTAAAGCTTTTAGCCCAGCGCATACTCCAGTCATAATAAGGAGCTGCTTTTCTTTGCATACCATCTGTATGATTGATTCCTTGTTTAATATTAAAACTTAAACCCTGATATTTAAAAGGATTTTTGCTGTTTAACAACAAAGTGCCATTCATACCTCCAGAACCATATAGTGCTGAAGAAGCTCCCGAAAGTAATTCCAGGTTGTCCACATCCAGTTCTGTTAACCCGACAATATTTCCAACGGAGAAATTAAGACCCGGGGCCTGGTTATCCATTCCATCAATCAACTGGTTAAATCTTACATTACCGCTACTTACAAAACCTCTTGTGGTAATTGTTCTGAAAGTTAAACTGGCTGTATGCATATCCACGCCTTTCAGGTTTGCAATTGCCTCGTAATAATTGGGAACTGCCGCATTTCTAAGTGCAGAAGAGTTTAATCTTTCAATGGTAACCGGCGATTCAAGAATTTTTTGTTCGGTCCGGCTGGCAGCCATTACTACTTCCTGTCCAAGTGTGGAAACCTGAACAAAATCAATTTCTAACGGAGCAGATACATTATCTACAGACAGTTCCCGGGTTTCAAAACCAATAGAACTGAAAACTAAAGTAACAGGTAGTTTACTGTTTGTCGAAATTGAAAAGAAACCTTTATCATCAGTGTAAGTACCCAGCGATGTGCCTTTGATGGAAACCGAAACGGCAGGAACTGCTTCTTTTGAATTTGAGTTTTTAACGGTTCCGCTAATTGTTACGGATTGTGCAAAAGCCGTAATTGAAACCATTGCAGCAAAAAGAAATAAAGCTGCAAAGTGTAAGCTTTTTCTCATATGTCGTAATTTTGGTTATAAAATGTTGCGGAAAAATAAGAATAGAAATTTGTATCTAAAAATCTAATTTTTAAACAGGTAGCCTGTATGCCTTTGCTTTACTGCTTTTTCTGACAGAAGGCATATAGGCAGGGATAATTTGTTGAAATCTTGATCCAACTGCAATTGGGTAACGACTTACTCCA
>DATDPZ010000256.1:0-17022 GCA_035292525.1 Chitinophagaceae bacterium | reverse complement strand
TGTGATTACTGCTTTAGTCACCGGGGTTTTTAAAATATGTTCAGCTCTGTTTTTTAATTCTTTCAGAATAAAAGAAGACAACTCCACGGGAGAATAAAAAATATCACCCACCTGTATCTTCACCAAACGCTCTGTATCGTCATCAATAATTTTATAAGTAAAAAAAGAAGCTCTTTCTTTTACATCGTTATAAGCTTTTCCCAAAAGTCTTTTTACCGAGAATATTGTTCTTTGAGGTTCTGACATTAAAAAATCTTTTGCACTATCACCCACAGAAATATTACCAGCCTCATCAAAGTGTATGATAGATGGAACAAGTGCATTTCCGTCATGTTCTTTTAAAACAACCGGTTTTTTACTTTCCGGGTGAATAATGGCAACCAGACTATTGGTGGTTCCAAGATCAATTCCCACAATCATTTCCTGTTTTTGTAAACTGCCTGTTGCTATGTTAATTGGAATTTTTGCCATAACTGATTTAATACTCAATTAATAAATGTTGAAATTTAATAAGGAGGACGCAAAAGTAATAAGAGATTATTTCAAATCTTTACGAAGATGGAAACAAAAAGTCCGCCGGCTTAACCGGAGGACCTGGAATTTATTTTTGCAATCAGTAATTTCTCTTTTTAACGCATCAGGTACATCTTACCATATCCTTTATTAAAATATTTATCTGTATCATCACCGTCTGCTTTATACCTGTCTAAAGAACGGCCATTCAGATTAGTGACTACCCGGTACAGATAAATACCATTTGCTAATTTTTGTCCGTACTGGTCTGTTCCATCCCATTTAAACTCGGTGATGTTTCTACCAATATGCAAAGGACCTAATTCGTCTTTGGTTATTTCTCTCACCGTTTTACCAGTAACAGTCATTATCTGAATTTTAATATTCTGAGGCACTTCACTTCCGGTAATTGTAAATACAAAAGCGGTTGATGTAGTAAAAGGATTCGGGTAATTCAGCATGTTTGAGATCATCGGTTTGTTGATGACCTGGAACCCTACTTTATATTCAAGATTTCCGGCTGTATTTCCACTTTTATCTTTTCCGGTTACGATCAGTTCATAATCTCCGTCCTGGATAAACATGGGAGTGAAATCAATCGTAGCTGTATTATCAGGATTAGGTGCTGCACCAGCCGGATTGAATTTAAGAGTATCATTTTGTATAAAGAATGATGAACGCAAACTCCCATCCGGGTACCTGACTTTTATTTTTACTGTGGAAGTATCATCCAGGATAAGCCATTTACTTTCATCTTTAAGTTTTACCAGGATATGAGGTTTGGAGGAAACTATGTCCCTGTTTAAAATATGAACACCGTCAAAAGTGACATCCAGCAAGGGGTTCAGGTTATCGCCCCTGACAAAGAAATTTTTAAACATGAAATTATTAAAATGAAACTGCTCCGGTTGATCTTCATCCGGGTTTACATCAACATATAAACTGTTTTGGCCAACGAGGCTACTTGTAATAAATGAATGACGAACATGTAATGTGTCCCCGGCAAGCAAAGGTTTGTACTTTGATTGTGGCAAAAGAGTTGATACATTATTTGCATCTGTCAATATCATTTTTACTTTGAGGCTGTCAAAATTTACTTCACTGATATCTTTAAAAGCAACTTTGAATTCCAGCGGTTCGCCAATATCAAAAGTATCTTTCAATTGAAATAATATATTTGGAGCAAGTGCACCTTCAGGCACAGGTGTATAAGTCAGCCTCCAGTATTTTAACTGGTATGGAGTAGAGTTGATAGAATCTGCATTTTTCATTCTTAATTTTAAAAACGGATATTGAACGGCATTGATTCCGGAAATATCATAGTCCTGTTGGTTCCAGGTCAGATCACTTAATAAAGTTATTTCTGTACCCATGTTATCAATTCCAATCACATCAAGTGTGGGAACATCCCCCGGAATGATATCAATGGAAGATCCTCTCCATTTAAGTTGTTTCCATTCCTTTGCTGCTCCAAATACCGGGGAGCTGATATACCCCAGACTATCTGGAGTGGGACAATCCACGTTCACTAATAGTTTATCATAAACCGTGTTTGTAAAAGCAATTTCAGGAGTATAGGTACTCAGGCTATTTTTCTTATATACAAAAACAAAACAGCGGGTAGTATCATAATTATCAATAGAAGAAAATCCCTGTTTTTTCAAAGTATGATACAGAGAAATACCGGAACCCCAATAAGCTGTATCTCCCCGCCACACTTTAGAATAGGTATTCACACCGGGGTTTGGTGATGTATTGCTTCTGATTACTACATATGCTCCATCAGGAACAACATTTTCCAGGAAATTCATTGCCTTTCTTCTCCAACTGGTATCACCCAATAAGTATTGAAAATTCTGCGTACGCAATGCGCCACAGGTGGAAGCAATACTTCCATATAAGCCTTCGCCCGTAGAATAATTGTTTTGCATTGGCTTAAATGTCCGGGGGTCATAAACATTAATGACAAGCTCATTATAATTACAGCCACCGTAATGAAGAATATCGCCATTTACGGTAATGTTATAATCTGTACTATTAGTACCTCCTGTAGGATAAATTGCCCAACGGATAAACAAATTATTGATTACCGGTTTATATTTCCAGGTTCGGCTTGTTGAGTCTATTTTTATTTTTTCAGAGAAAGATTTGGTATGCTGGAAAAAATGCGACTGGTTAAATCCCAGATCACTGTTGGACAAATAAACAAATGAAGAATTATTCCATTTCACAGGATTGCCCTGGTTATCCAGCGGAGATACCCGCCAGTAATAAACAACACTATCCACAAAAGTAATTCCCGGGGTAAATTCCAATACTCCGCCAATTGAAGTAACAGATTGAGATCGCTTCAGCGTTGAATTAAAAAACTCAGTTGTATCCAGTTCCATTCGATACTGTTTTGACGGACTCATAGAATTGGCAGTGGAAGCCTGGAGTTTGATATTTTGTTTGTTGATGATAGCGTAATTCAAAGGATAAACCGGCCTGATGTCTTCTTCATATATGAATACATCTTTGGTAACCGAATTATTCGTTTCATAAATTTCATCCACATCATTATCTACATCTATACTGACAATTATTTTGTTTAACCCTTTATCTGTTAACGGGTTTATGGGAAGTGTAATGGATATAGAATCCTGGTAAAGAATTCCCGGAATCGTGTCTTTATAAACAGTAGTGATGTTTCCTGCCGGATCCTGTCGTTTTACTTCAACAGCAATGTTCTTATTTATTGCTTTACCAATATTGTAAAATTTTGCATCTACAGTAAATACTGGTTCAACAATTGAAATAAAGGATGGTGAAATTTTTACAGTGGAACTCTCTACTACATAATCTGGCTTACTGTGAAAATTAGGTTTAATGGCCGGATCTCCATGCAGGGTATTTTGCTCCGTATGAAACCGGGATATAAAATTTGTTTGTGAAGTTTGGTTAAACATCTGAATAATGGATTCACGTAAAATTTCCCCATACGATTCTCCATAATGTGTTTTTGACATACTTAAATAAGTATTGGTATTATAGATATCGAGATAGTTGGGTAACCCGTAATGTGAACTGGCCAGGAAAGCAATGCTTCCTCTCTCCGGGGCAAATACCAATTTTTCAGATAAAGTTTCTTTTACAATAAATCTTGCCGGGTTAAAGCTAAAAAAATTGCCGGCCAGGCAACCCATGGCAATAAAGAAAGGATACTTTCCCTGATTGCTGTATTGCTCTGGTTCATCCAGATTAAAATCTAAGACAGTTGATGATGAGTGTCCAAAATAAGTGATCAGGCTGATTCCTTCCGAAAACAAATTTTCCAAAAGCTGGCTGGAAAGTTGTTGTACAGCATCGGCAGAGGATTTTTTAAAAGTTGTGACCTTAGCCCCAAAGAGTGTATCTGAAATAATCCGGTTATAATTATTAAAATAACCAGACAATTGTGCCACCAGCAAAGGTTCATTTCCCCCAATAGCATGCACCACATTTTTCATCCATGCTTTATCCTGGATATAAGGTGATGGAGTTTGCTGTGCATATTCATACTGCTTCACTTTAACCAGGTAATTGGCCACTTCTCCTGCATTAATTGCAGACAATCTTCCAATGGGTGTAATTGGTATCTGCTGGCCTATTTCAGCGCTTAATAAAATATCTGAAGCCGGGTTGCCAAAAGTCGGAACCAGGTTTAATTTTTCCACATCCGGGTTAGATTCATTACTCCGGTAGTGACTATAAACGATCCCATGTCCGATCAGGAAAACATATTTTGGCGCCACCGGATAATTGGCCCTTGACCAACGTAAAAAATTCCTAATAGATGAAGGGTGTTTTTTAATACCAAAAGCAAACTGATCTACCAATTCATCTATTTCATAAACTTTAGCATTAAAGCCACCACCGGCTGTACTTGACCGGTAAGTTTTATATTCTGCTACCGGGTTAGATCCATTAGCTCCATAATAAAGTGCCGGGCTGGAAACGATCAGGTAATCTCCCTGGCTGGATGCAGAAAGATAATTAATGAAATTGCGGGTAGTAAATGAATTTACTGACCTGATATTTCCGGCGTGAAGACTTATTAAAATCAATTTCCTGTTTGTAGAAGATGGTAACAATGCAAACTTAACCAGTGCAGGATTTGAAATATCTCCTTCATACCTGGTTCCGTTTGATATATCGTACAAAACAGGGGCTACCGACCCATGATTGAAATTGCTTATTTCAAGATAATTGCCGGAGGGATTAGCCTGCAATTCAAATTCAAAATTACTGGCTCCGCCAAAATTAAAAATCCGGGGATACAGCAATTCATACTGTGATACCACCATCCGGTCATATTGATAACCGCTTAAATTTTTTATTTCAATTTTTGCAGAATCAGAAGTAAAAACAGAAAGCGGAATATTGGGAACTTCTATTTTTTCATAGCTAAGAAAATTCAATGCATTGCCCCAAATACTGTCGTTATTTATTTTTACCCTGTACCGTCGTTCATTGTAAGCATTTCCCGTTATATTCATCCGGAATATAGCTGCCGGCCCGCCTGTATAAACATAAACTTTGTGTGCATTTATCCTGGCAACATCCGGATAGATATCATAACTTACCCAACTCTCTCCCCGGTCATAAGAAGAAGAATAAACATATTCGCCTGCATCAATATAAAACCCTGCATTTATATAATCCTTAAAATATTTCCCTTCTGTATGCATGAAATAAGGTTCAGGAGCAAGCAAATTTCCT
Organism: Chitinophagaceae bacterium; assembly: GCA_035292525.1. Taxonomy (GTDB): domain Bacteria; phylum Bacteroidota; class Bacteroidia; order Chitinophagales; family Chitinophagaceae; genus VBAS01. Next base: position 11,769 of record DATDPZ010000256.1, on the reverse strand, counting down.
GAAACATTGTTTGCTGCACTTTGTAACCTCCAATTTCCACCGGCAGCATTTACAGTAAGAAAAAAAGCTGCTGTGTCTGTCTGAAAACTATATTTATCTGCCAATTGAAAACCGGGATCTTTGAATAGTTCCTTATCCGGCTTACCATCATTTCTTTCACCCCAGAATTCAATAAACCCGCTAACACCTAAAGGCCCGGAACTTACAGAAGTAAAAATCGGTACTTGTTGCCCGTTGCGCCATAACTGAAATTGTTCTGCCGGTATATTTCCGAGGCTAATGGTCGATAATGATGCCTGTGAAATCCTGTACAACCCGGTAGCACCCACTTTGAACTTATAATAAGTTTTGCTGTAATCGATCCACTCATTATTATAAGTTTGTGCCTGGGATATAATACCCTGAATGATGAGGCACATTAAAATCAGAAATCGTTTCATCGTCATAAGTTTATTCTGAATACAGATTATTTTTTCTTCCTGTTTTTATCATTAATCATTTCCACTTTTAATGAAAAAACATGGGTGAATAAGGGATTGGATTGATTGGCCAGGTTGGCAAAAGCATAGTCAATTGTTATGTTGGAAATTTTAAAACCTGCACCGGCACTGGGTTGATAAATCCAAACCTTTTTTTGATTCAGGGTATCACTGTCTGCCAGTGCTTTTTGAAAATTATTAATACCCGCTCTTAAAAAAAATGTGTTGCTGATATTAAATTCCAATCCAAGTTTCGGATCAGCGCTGACAGGATCGGCACTGATCAGGGTGTTTCGCTGTCCATCAAAAGTCAGGTCAATATTTGCTTCTGCTAACAGGTTTACTTTTTTACTTAACCTGAAATCACGGGCTACACCCAGTATTAGTCTTGGAGCCGTAAGTTCTGTGGATTTAACCGGAATTTCATTATTTGTCAGGTACAAGACTTCTTTTTCTTTTTCTGTAAAAGTAAAAGCCCATGAATTGAACGTGGTGGTAAGATCCCGGCCAACGATCCCAAACTTCCATTTATTCTGATAAATCTGGATGCCGGCATCCAGTCCAAACCCCCAGGCTTTTGCAAACTTGCCAACATTGCGATGGATCACTTTTGCATTTACTCCAAAATGAACATTCTTCTTTTCACTTTCTTTCAGTTTTTGAGCCAAAGAAAATATAAAAGCATAATCTGCTGAAGAAAAAGCCTGGATATTGTTGTAATTAATTGACCCATCCGGTTCTACCAGGAATAATGTATTCATGATATCATCCACTGCAAAGCGAAGACCTGTTACAGCAAAAGTTCTTTTATTATTTGTAGTTGGAAAAGCAACACTGGCAAAATCATACTTACCAATTCCGGCAAAATATTCTGCATGCATCAGGTTTAAGTTGGGAACATCTTTTACGCCTACCAGCCCTGCCGGATTCCAGTAACCTGATGTACCATCGTGAACAGATGCTACCTGGGCACTACCCATAGCAAGACCCCTGGCTCCTGCTCCAATATTCAAAAATTCATTCGAATATTTCCTGAACTGAGAGTAACCTGATATGGTGCTAAAGATGATTAGAAAAGTAAAATAAGCATGTAGTTTTTTCATGTTTTCAATTTTCGGATCTTAGTGCAACCTAGATTGTTTTTCATTGAACCGGATCGTTTGTAAATTTAAGTTGAAAGTATGGTACTGCATAGCTTATAACTGAAAAACTCTAACTTTTGAAAACGAATAACTTAGAAAAATATTGCTGATATACCTCCCCTTTCTTTTTGCCTTACATTTGCCACTAAAATTTCCTGAAATGAACTTAATTGATGAGCTAAGATGGAGAGGGATGATCCAGGATATAATGCCCGGCACTGAAGAACAACTAAAAAAAGAAATAACCACGGCTTATATCGGGTTTGATCCTACTTCAGATAGTTTGCATATTGGCAGCCTGGTTCCCATTTTATTACTGGTTCATTTACAAAGAGCCGGGCATAAACCCATTGCCCTTGTAGGTGGTGCAACAGGCCTGATTGGAGACCCTTCAGGAAAAAAGGAAGAAAGAAAATTATTGACAGAAGAAGAAGTCAACCATAATGTGGACTGTATCCGTAAACAGCTTAGCCAGTTTTTAGATTTTCATGCTGAAAAAAATGCTGCGATTCTTGTAAACAATGCTGATTGGTTCAAAGGAATAACCACCATTGCTTTCTTAAGGGATGCCGGAAAATATCTGACCGTAAGCTATCTTTTAAGCAAGGGTTTTATCAAAGATAGAATGATGGAGGAGCAGGAAATTTCTTTCACCGAGTTTAATTACATACTGATGCAGGCCTATGATTTTATGTGGTTATTTGAGCACCATAACTGCAGGTTGCAAATGGGAGGGTCTGATCAATGGGGAAATATTACCGCAGGAACTGAACTCATAAGAAAAAAGTTGCGGGGTAAAGCGTTTGCCTTCACCTGCCCTCTTATAACGAAAGCTGACGGTGGTAAATTTGGTAAAACTGAAAGTGGAAATGTATGGCTGGATCCTGTGCGGACAACCCCTTACCAGTTTTACCAGTTTTGGCTGAATGCCACTGATACGGATGCTGAAAAATGGATTAAGATTTTTACTTTTCTTACACAACCTGAAATAAATTTCATTTTTGATGAGCATAAAAAAGATGCGGGAAAAAGAATTTTACAAAAAAGGCTGGCAGAAGAAGTGACAAAATTTGTTCATGGCGAAAAGGCTTTGAATGAAGCATTAACCACCACTCAGAAACTATTTGCACATCAACATGCTCCGGCAGGAACTTTGAGCATTGAAGACCTGGAAGGTATGGAAGGGGTAATAAAAATTGATTTTGCAAAAGAAAAAATTACCGCTGGTACGGATGTGGTTAGTTTTTTGTTTGAAGCAGGAATTTTTCCCAGCAAAGGAGAAGCAAGAAAAACGTTGCAGGGAGGTGGTATAAGTATTAACAGAAATAAAATAACAGCTATTTCTTATGCTGTTTCAGAAAAAGATTTATTGTATCAAAAATATATTCTTGTGCAAAAAGGCAAGAGAAATTATTATTTAATCAACACGATTTAATTTTTGATCAATTTCCAGATTTCATCAGCCACCAGTTGATTTCCTTTTGCATTCAGGTGAACCCGGTCAGTAGTCAGAATGCCACGCTCCTTATTCTCCGGGTTATTTTTCAGATTAAACTCCAGGAATGATTTTCTTAAATCTACCAGCTGCAAATCATTTTTTGCCGCAAGCTGCCTGATGATATTACTATATTGATTCATGTCCCCGTCCTGCTGGTTGCTGAAATCCATCTTCTCCCCGATGACGGCCGGTGTACAAAGAATCAGTTTTATATTATTAGCCTTCATTTTATCAATCATTGCCTGGTAAAATTTTTCAAACTTATCTGCATCCTTACCGGTACCGGATGTTGATTTATGCCAAACATCGTTTGCCCCAATATAGGTGACCACGATATCAGGATTTTTAATCAACACATCCTCTTCCAGTCTTAAAAAAAGATCATACACTTTATTTCCACTAATGCCGGCCCCGGTAAATTCATATTTATTTCCTAAGCCTTCCTTCCTGCACATACTATCAATACGTACAATATATCCTCCCGGCTGTACACCGGCCTGTGTAATAGAATCGCCGAAAAAAATAACTTTGGTTTTCCTTTGAGAAATAAAAGAAGTTATCAATAACAATAGAATAAATGAAAGGATTGTTTTCATGTTTTTTATTTCTCCTGTAATTTAAAATAAAAAATATTCCTTTCGGAAAAATTAAGAGAAGTTGCTCACTCCACATCCACATGTTTCTTTATGACAGAACCATCGCTGGCTTCCATTAAAAATTTTCTTTCTTTAAGCAGGTAACCGTTACCCATTTCACAAAAGTGGACTTTTATATTTTCAATGCTGATCGGGTTCCCTTCCGGAATATCTGCAATATTAGAATGTAGGATTTCGTGCCCGTCAAGTATCATCACTAATCCGCTCCCGATAGCTTCCATTTTATTTCCCTGTGTGATCAGCATGCCGGTATCTTCACCCAACCCGATTCCGATACAGGAAGGATTGGTAGCAACAGCCTGGGCCAATCTTACAAACCTGCCCCGTTTTTCAAAATGTGAATCAATAATAACCGCATCAATAAATCCCAAACCGGTGGTCATTTTCACTTCTCCCTTCAGGTGTGCTCTTGCAGCATTTCCTTCATATATCATCGACTGGCTCATCGCCATAGCACCTGCGCTGGTACCGGCAATTAAAAAATCCTCTTGCAGGTATCTTTTTTTCAAAATAGAAAGCAATTCGGTTCCGCCATCCGTTACACTTAATCTTAACTGATTTCCCCCGGTAAACATTACCGCATCACAAGCTTTTATTCTTTCAAGAATTTCTTCCTTTAAAGTATCCTGACGGTTACGGATATGCATCAGATCCACATTCATACATCCTATTTTACCAAATGCGTTCAGGTAATTTTCCCCTACTTCATATGGAATGGTGGAGGCTGTTGTAATGATTTCAATCCGGGCTGCTGTACCTCCTGCTTCTTCTACCACACGGCGAAGAATTCCCAGCTCAAAAAAATTAAGATTAGAACGGTGAATGATTCCGGTTTCTAAATCGGTGCCTTTATCTTCTGCACCACCAATGGCTATCAATTTTCCTTTAGGAATGTTCATTCAAAAGGGTTTGATTGGAACAAATATAATGCTAATGGTATAAACGAAATTGTTTGTGCTGCTATTATGTGGAAATGTGGAGAAAAGTGAATCAGAGACGACACATCAAAAAACTAATGAACACCGGTTCAGTGGATTTCCTCCCCATTATACTTGTCACCCTTATACTAAACGCTTTTTGCAAATGCTGTAATCCCCTCCACCAGCACATCCAGGTTCTTTGTTGTCGTATAGACATTGGGCGTTACCCGTACGCTATGAATATTCTCCCAATTAATACCCACTGTATGGACTTTATAATTGTTTAATAAAAAACTATCCAGTTCTTCCGGCTTTTTTCCTTCCACACTTACATTGCCAATAGCACAGCCCCATTTAGGATTAAAAGAAGTATGTAATTTTACTTTTGGAATATCCTTTACTTTATCAAACCAGTAATTTTTTAAATAATGCAACCTTTTTTCTTTTCTTTTGCTGCCAATCATTTCATGAAACTCCAGCGCTTTGGTAATAGCCTGTTCAATAAAGAATGGCCTGGTGCCCAAAGCTTCAAATTTCCTGATATCATCCTTTAAAGGATCATCAGTGGCAAAAAGCGGATACAGGTTTTTGATTTTATTTTTTCTCACATACAGCATCCCGCTACCAATAGGAGCATATAGCCATTTGTGTAAACTGGAAGCAAAATAATCGGCATCCAGTTCGGGAATTTTAAAATCAAAATGAGCAAAACTGTGTGCTCCGTCCACCACTACTTCTATTCCCCGCTTATGTGCTTCAGCAGCAATTTTTTTTACTGGTAAAATCTGGCCATTCCAGTTTATTATATGAGTGATATGCACCACTTTGGTTTTGGTAGTAAAGGCATTTACATACTGGTTTACCAGGTAGTTTTCATCTTCACTTGGTAATTCCAGGTTGATCCAAACCATTTTTACTCCGTCCCTCAATTCTCTTTGTTTATAAGCATTCACCATATTGGGGTAATCCTGTTTTGCCGCTACCACTTCATCTCCGGCTTTGAGCTGCAAACCAAAAATAACTGTCTCCAGTCCTTCTGAAGAATTCCTGTTGATGGCTATTTCTTCAGCATCACAACCTGCCAGCTTTGCTAAATTCTTTCTCAGCGGTTCACGGCCCTGGTCCAGGATACGCCACATATAATAACTCGGCGCTTCATTGCTGTAATCATAATACCGCTTCATGGCTTCCTGTACCGTTTTGGGTGCAGGGCTAACACCTCCATTATTTAAATTAATCAGTGAAGGCGATACGGTAAATGATTGCTGAATATAATACCAGAAATCTTCTTCAGTTGCTAAATCATCAGGAGAAACTCCTTCAGCATTTTTAATGGCAGCATCCAGATTTTTTGCCCAGGCTGGTTTTGCTATTGAAGAAAAAAAAGCGGTGGCAGATAATGTTCCGGCTTTGGAAAGAAAAGAACGGCGGTTAAATGAAGACATAATAGAATTTTTGTATTTCTAAAATTACATAAAATGAATTACTGATTCAGTTTCATTTGCTGGGATTAATTTTAAAAGCTAACTACTCCGAATGAATCCCTTCGGCAAGTGACACAAGTGCAATGAAAGGAGTGTAAATGTTGGCTGCCTGATTAAAAAAAACTATCTTACTAGCTTAACTTTTTTTTACATGAAAATACTTGAGTTAAAAGTGCTGAAAGGGCCTAACTACTGGAGTGTACGCCGTACCAAACTGATTCAGATGAAGCTGGATCTTGAAGAACTGGAACAACAACCCACCAATAAAATTCCCGGCTTTCGGGACCGGCTGGAGAAAATGTTTCCAACCATGATTGAACACCGATGCAGTGAAGAGGTACGCGGTGGTTTTTTTAAACGGGTAGATGAAGGCACCTGGATGGGCCATGTGATCGAACATATAGCACTCGAACTGCAAACACTTGCCGGTATGGATACTGGTTTTGGAAGAACCCGGACACCTGATGGAGAAAAAGAAGGTGTTTATTATGTTGTCTTCAGTTATATGGAAGAAGATGCAGGTGTTTATGCAGCAAAAGCATCTGTGAAGATAGCCCAGGCTTTGGCAGACGACACAAACTATGACCTGGCTGAAGACATTTACCAGCTAAGGGTAATAAGAGAAGATACAAGATTAGGACCTTCTACCGGTTGTATCGTTGATGAAGCGGCAAAAAGGGGCATTCCATATATAAGATTGAATAAACATAGTTTGGTTCAGTTGGGATATGGAGTACACCAGAAAAGAATCCGGGCTACCATCGCTTCTACCACTTCAAATATTGCAGTAGATATTGCCTGCGATAAAGAAGAAACAAAATTGTTGCTCGAAGCTGCTGAGATTCCCGTACCCAAAGGAACAGTTATCAAAACAGAAGAGGGACTGCTGGAAGCCATTGAAAAATTTAGTTACCCCCTGGTGATAAAACCAATTGATGGTAATCATGGAAAAGGAAATACAACAAATATTACAACCCGGGAACAGGCATTAAAAGCTTTTATTGCCGCCAAAGAATTCAGCCGGAGTCTAATCATTGAAAAATTTATTGCAGGCTTTGATTTCCGTTGCCTGGTAATTGATTATAAATTTATTTGTGCCGCATTAAGAACGCCGGCTTCTGTAACAGGAGATGGAAAACACAGCATTCAATGGCTCATTGATGAAGTTAATAAAGATCCCCGGCGCGGTTATGGCCATGAAAAAGTGCTGACTCAAATAACCACTGACCAGTTTACTCAAAAGATGCTGGATGATGCAGGTTATACCTTAGAAACTATACCCCAAAAAGGTGAACAGGTTTTATTGAAACCTACAGCAAACCTTTCTACCGGCGGTACTTCAACTGATGTGACAGATGAAGTTCATCCTGCAAATATTTTTACTTTTGAACGGATTGCAAAAATTATAGGACTGGACATTTGCGGTATTGATGTTATGGCAACTGATTTAAGACAACCGATTACAGAAAATGGAGGCGTGATTCTGGAAGTAAATGCAGCTCCTGGTTTCAGAATGCATATAGAACCTACACAAGGTCTGCCGCGAAACGTAGCCGAACCTGTCGTGGACATGCTTTTCCCGAAAGGAAGCACTGGCCGTATTCCTATCATTGCCGTAACAGGTACCAATGGAAAAACAACCACTACCAGGCTGATTGCTCATATTGCCAAGAGTTCCGGTAAAAAAGTTGGCTATACCACCAGTGACGGAGTGTATATCCAAAACCAAATGATGATGAAAGGAGATTGTACCGGCCCGGTCTCTTCCAGCTTTGTTTTAAAAGATCCTACGGTTGATTTTGCTGTTTTGGAATGTGCCCGTGGCGGCATTCTGAAAGCAGGTCTTGCATTTCAGCATTGTGAAGTGGCTGTAGTAACTAATGTAGCCGCCGATCATATTGGTTTGGGTGGAATAAATTCAGTAGAGGCAATGGCTAAAGTAAAAGCCGTAGTGCCCGAAACGGTTTTTCCCCACGGCTATGCTGTTTTGAATGCAGATGATGATTTGGTTTTTAAAATGGAAAACAACCTGAAATGCAATATTGCTTTATTCAGTATGGATGAAAATAATCCAAGATTAAAAGAACATGCGGCTAAGAATGGCTTGTCCTGTGTTTATGAAAACGGATTTATTACCCTGATGAAAGGAAGCTGGAAGATCCGTGTGCTGGATGCAAAAAAAATTCCTTTGACTTTTGAAGCCAAAGCAATTCACAATATTAATAATTGCTTGCCGGCTGTATTGGCCGCTTATTTATACCGGGACATTTCTATTGAAGATATCAGAACCGGTTTGCAAACATTTATACCATCAGAAAGTTTAACACCCGGCCGTTTGAATTTTTTTTATTTTAAAAACTTTACAATACTGGCTGATTTTGCACACAACCCGCATGGGCTAAAACTGCTTTGTGATTTTATCAGCAAGCTGGAATATCCTTCCCGTATCGGTGTCATTTCCGGTACCGGTGACCGAAGGGATGAAGATATAAGGGAACTGGGAGAAATTTCTGCACAGTATTTTGATGAGATCATCATTCGCTGCGATAAGAACCTGCGGGGAAGAACAGCAGACGAAATTATTAATTTGCTGAAAGAAGGTATTGAAAAAGTAAACCCCAATATCCCTGTTATGACCATCCCCAACGAAGACCAGGCCCTGGATTATATTTATGAAAATCCGAAACCCGGTGCCTTGTACACCATTATGTGTGATGTGGTAGCAAGAGCATTGGATAAAATCAGGGAGTTGAAGGAGAGGGAGGAGAGAGAAGCTGTTAGTTTTTAGCCATCAGCTCAAAAAAACCTTTTGGCTCAAAAGCATTCAAACCTTATTTTTGCTGCCCTTTCCGAAAGTCCATAAGACTCTTTCGGAGGAATAGTGAAGATGACCCATGGTGTAATGGTAGCACTACTGATTTTGGTTCAGTCAGTTAAAGTTCGAATCTTTATGGGTCAACAGAAAACTCCGCAACTGCGGGGTTTTTTATTTTCAAATTCTTTTAACCCTGGCAATGTTTCCTGTCTTTTAACACCGTCAGGCAAGAATTTTTACCGGTCAAAAATTTACAACCGTCTTTTCGGGTGTGTTTTTGAATTAACAGTAAAAAGTAAATTCAGAAAAAAATATACTGTCGTAATTTTTATTCAAAATAATATCTAACTTTTGAGTCCATAATGCTAATTATGTTAAAAAACTTATTACAAAGTGAACTGAATTCAAGTATTGCATATTTAAAAGAAACCGAACTGCTTTCAAAAGCAAATCCCGGGAATATTCAATTATTACATAAGCTGTTCTTATGCTATATAAGAACAGGTACGCTTTATCAATCAAATAATGATTGGGATCTTGCCACAGATGCATTCAATTCCTCTCTTACAATCATTGAACAACTAATATTTACTGACCCGGAAAATATAGAATGGCAACTCGATGCCTGTATGGTTTATGAGATGTTAGGAAATATTTTTCTTGAAAAAAAGGATTTGACAAAGGCAGAACAATATTTTTTAAGAGCCATAGAAATTTGTAAAAATATCCTGGGCGAAAAACATCCTGCCTGTATTGCAAGAATCAATAACCTGAAGTTTTTTTATAAAAAGAGTATTCCGGTAAATACCCTGAATCAGGTTTATGGTAACATGAAAAATGCCATGGAAGGCAACCCTCCGCTAACCAAAATTGAAAACATGTTACTTGAAGCTGAAAAATATCAGCCGGGCAACTTTAAAATAAATGAAAAAGTAAATTTTGCTGTTTCGTTTCCTGCATGCATGGTTCCGTCTGAAACTTATGTTCTTGATGTCTGGCTTTTTATAGAAGAACAAAGAAATAAACTACTGCTGAGAGTAAAAGAAGAAAATGATGAAAAAATAAATATTAAATCGGAAGGGCCTGTCATTATTGAAAGAGGAACGACGATTACAACACGGTTATTTATTGATAAACTGGTTATAGAACCTCAGGAAAAAACTTTACTATGGGCAGGTGATGTAACCAATAGCAGTTTTCTTATTAAAGTACCTGAAAATATAAATGAATCTACCTTAACCGGCCGGGTAGATTTTTATATTAATGGGCTGGAAATTTCCTTATTGTATTTTAAGGTAAAAATAATTGTTAATGAAAAAAACGATTCAAAAGCTGTAAGCGGACTGGCTATGGCAGACAAACACCGGACTGCATTTGCTTCCTATGCAAGTGAGGACAGAAATGATGTACTGGCAAGAGTGCAGGGATTGGAAATGGCCGGAATTGATGTATTTCTTGATGTCCGAAATCTGAGATCGGGTGAGAGATATGAAGAAAAATTATTAGAAAAAATTCTTGATGCGGATATATTTTATCTATTCTGGTCTTCGGCTGCAAAAAAATCAGAATGGGTGAAAAAAGAATGGGAATATGCATTTAAAAACAAAGGCATTGATTTTATTAATCCTATTCCACTGGAATCTCCGGATATTGCCCCACCACCACCAGAGTTAAGCCGGGTTTTACATTTTGGAGACTGGACATTGGCATATAAACGGTCAAACACAAACAATTAGTTTAAATAAAACGATAATTGGAAGACAATCATTAAAATCGAATGGCTAAAAATGAAGTTGATAAGAAAAGTTATTGGGTAAAAATTGGAAACGGTTTTTTAAAAATAGGTCATAAACCTTTTGGTAAAAAATTAAGTGCTCATTCATTAATGAACGATAAAACCGACTCGGTGCTGACTATTTTGAGTGAAAAAGAAGGAGCCATCCTTATCGGAGAAAAATGTAAATCAATGAATATAGACTGGCTTTGGCTGCCACTGCCAGACGGAAACATACCGCCTGACTCTTTCAAAAAAGATATTATTGCTATTTATGAAAAGGTCAGAGAAAAATTATACAAAGGAGAAAAAATATATGTACACTGTTCTGCCGGAATTCACCGTACAGGAATGATAACACATGCTTTTTTAATGTTCCTGGGTTATGATAGCCAAAAGTCTTTCGGTATTTTGTCTGAATTAAGACCAATAACAGCTAAGTCTGTCTTAAAAAAGCTCTTAGATTAGGAATTGAAGAAGCAAAAACAGTAATTAAACTTTTTTGTGAACAAAAATCATTTTTATACAGTAAAACAGAAAGGTTTTAAACAAAGTAAAGTTCAGTAGTTTTTATATCAGATTGTTCAAGTAAACTTTATTAATATCATAAATAGGTACTTTTAAATTCCCCCTGAGTCTTAACTTAGAACCTTGTTTATGTCTCTGACACATCAGGACGAAACTATCCAGTCAAACTTGGTGTTTTTTATTTACCCCCAATACCGTATTTTGAAAAATAATAATAATTCATTTTTAATGAAGCAATACGACTTCCTCATTCTCGGCGCCGGCATATTTGGAATTACCACCGCCATTGAATTACGCAAAAAAAAATATTCTGTTGGCATCCTGAATCCTGATACGATTCCTCATCCTCTTGCCGAATCAACCGACATCAGCAAAATAATAAGAATGGAATATGGCACCGATGAAGAATACATGGACATGGCTGCTGAATGTATTATCAAGTGGAGAGAATGGAATGAATTTTTCAGGGATAT
>DATDPZ010000255.1:0-9171 GCA_035292525.1 Chitinophagaceae bacterium | reverse complement strand
GTGATCACCTGGATACAGGAAGTGTAGCTTCTCCCAACCGGGAAACGGAAGCGATGGCCGATGGCAGCGATGCTGTAGCCGACTGGCCCATTTTAAATGCGCTGGTAAATACAGCAGGTGGTGCCAGTTGGGTTTCACTGCATCATGGTGGTGGAGTAGGAATGGGATTCAGTATTCATGCAGGCATGGTGATAGTTGCTGATGGTACAGATGATGCAGCTGCAAGATTAAAAAGAGTTTTACGAAATGATCCGGGGATGGGTGTGATCAGACATGCAGATGCTGGGTATGAATCAGCAAAGGATGCATTGAGGGAACATAGATTGGATTATAAAGACAGGTTAAAATAAAATTTTCTCTCAGCTTCAGTTTGTTCCCACCAGGAAATTAAATAACTATTATGTTGTTAATTTATAAGTAAAGTAGTCTTTTACTTTTTTGGCAAGTAATTTACTTCCGTTTGCCATGGCTTCCTCTTCACTTATAATTCCGTTAACTAGAGATTCCACATGGGTTAAGTTTAATTTTTTTAATACGGCAGGAGTTGTATCCAGCAAACCACAAAAAGCAATAACAGGAATTTTTTCTTCCCTCCCGATCCGGGCAATTTCGCCTACCACTTTTCCCTGCATGCTTTGAGCGTCTATCTTTCCTTCGCCTGTTATTATTAAATCTGCCTCTGCAAGTTTTTTTTTGAAATTGCTTACATCCATTATCATGTCAATACCTTTCCTGATTGTTACATCAAAAAAGGGTATTAGCCCAGCAGCTATTCCACCAGCGGCGCCAGTACCCGGAATACCTGATATTTTTTTGCCGGTAATTCCGGAAAGTAATGTCGAAATTTTTTTCAATCCGGCATCCAGCACTTTTACGTTTTCTTCTGTGGCTCCTTTTTGAGGTGCATAAATACATGCAGCACCTTTAGGTCCGAATAAAACATTCTGAACATCACAGGCAATTTCAAATCTTATATCCGGGATATGGTCAGGTAAAATTATTTTCTCCATGAACAACAGGTTTTCACCACAGGCTTTAAGTGTATTGCCAGCTAAATCTTCAAAACGAAAACCAAGTGCTTGCAAAATACCGGTTCCGGCATCATTGGTAGCGCTGCCCCCGAGGCCCAGTATGATTTTTTTTGCGCCCTGGCGAACGGCTTCTTTTATTAATAGACCGGTTCCGTAAGTAGAAGTTTTTAATGGATTCCTTTCCTCATTTCGCAGCAAAACAAGACCGCTGGCTGAGGCAAGCTCAATTATGGCAGTTTTATTTTTATCATCCCATAGAAATGAAACTTCCAATTTTTTCCCCAATGGATTTACGGTTTGGCATTTTATAGTATGGCTTTTCCGGTAATATTTCATCACACCGGCAAAACCGTCTCCGCCATCGGCTAAAGGAAATTGAAACAAATGAATTTTTTTAGCAGTCATTTTTATTCCTTCAGCAATGGATTTACAAACTTCAAAACTCGTAAGACTTCCTTTGAATTTATCAGGGGCTATAAGAATATTCATTCGTTTTGTTATAAAGTAAGTTGTCTTTGATAATAAAAATCTAATTCCGGCGAAACGCCGGGAAAGGTAATTAATAAAATAATCTTTAATCCCTTGCTTAAGTCTGAAATTTCAGATTATTATTTATGAAAAATAAAAACTTAAACAGATACTGAATAGTTGAAATAAAAAATGATTAATTCTGATTCAAAAATGATCTGATATTAATTAACTCATAACTTTACTTAATGGATTGAGTAAACCCGTATTATGAAAACAAAGACGTCTTGTCCTGTTGCCGGAAATTGTCAATTTCAAATTCATGCGTTTGATCTGTAAGTGGAAAAAGTTTTATTTAGCTATAATCCATTGTTGCTTTCTTACCTGTGCCAACAGCCAGGATTATCGTGCTGTACATGGTTCTTCTTATGGAGGAAGTCTTGTGGTTGCCAATAATCCGGCATCCATTGTACATATCCCGTTTGTATTGGATCTTACACCGCTGGCATTTCAGTTCAAACATAGTACGAATGCTTTTGTTATTAAAAATTCATCCTATCTGTCTTCAAAAAATGCTGAAATTTTTCTTTCAAATGGCAAGTATAAAAGTTTTATAATGGCCAACCAGGATATACGGTTGCTGAATGCCAGTATCCGGATTGGTGATCGTTCTGCCATCGCTTTTGGAGCAGCAGGTCGTTCCTATATTTCTGCAAATACTTCCTCACTTCTCTTTCAGGATAGCGTTGGAAGGATCAGGGAATTTATGGGGAATAATATTTCAAATATTCCTGCATCTGCAGAAGCAAGAGGTCATGCATGGGCTGAAATTTTTGGAACCTTTGCCCGGACAATTTTCGATAATAGTAATGCCATTTTAAATGCCGGGATAACTGTTAAAACTAATTTGGGTATTGCAGGTGGTTATCTTACGGCTACAGATCTTAATGAAACAGCCGGAACGGTAAATAATAAACCGGGATATTATTTAACCAGCGGTTTACTTAATTATGGATTTTCCTCAAATATAGATGTGTTGGATTCATCAACATCATACAACACGGCAAAGAAGGATTTTTTCCGAAATACTTTTTCAACTTTCGGAATAAGTGCAGGTGTTGAATATATCGTGCCGGCAAATATTGAAGGAAACGGGTATGAACATGAACTTAAGATCGGTTTGTCATTGCTTGATCTGGGTGCCAACCGTTTTCAATATAGTGGTTACAGTCGTGCAGCAATTCTCAATAAGAACAATGTTTCTGATTCCTTACTCGATGTTTTTTTTGATAATATTTCTGATGCTGCATCACTGGCCGACAGTTTGTATATCATATCCGGGTCAAACAGTCCGCTTGCCGGTAATTATAAAATATTTCAGCCGGCAAGGATAGTTGTCAATGCCGATAAACATCTTTCAGGGAATATTTTTATTAATGGTGAATTAACAATCCCCTTTCACACGTTAATGGGTAATAAACAACTTGTAGCAAGGGATATGAATTTTATTAACCTTACTGCCAGGTTTGAAACACCTTATTGGGGAATTTACTTTCCCGCATCTTTGAATAACCGGATGCATTTTTGGTTGGGAGGTGCATTCAGGTTTGGACCATTATTGCTGGGAGTACATAATTGGGCCAGTGTTTTGGGTAAAAATAAAATTCAGGATGGAGGTGCTTATCTTGCATTCACATTTCGCTTCGGTGAAAAAAACAGAATTGGCGGAGAAAAAGGACAGTTAAATTCAGGTAAAGCGCTTAAACAATTGAAATGCCCTCCATCGGTATTATGATTTAAAAAATAAAATCAAAAAAGGAATTCTTTTATCCACCATAAGTTTTCTTTGACTTTTTCTTATTGACACCTGCCAGTTTCTTTTCAGAGGCTGTTTGGGGAGTTATACTTTTTATATTGGAAGGAAGATGAGGGAACCCCGGAAAATCCTGGTCTATATGCTCATCGGCATTTTTTTGTATATCTTCTTCTTTTTTAATTGGGTTTGATTTCTTTTCCATTATTATCATTTTTAATTTTCGATAACTTGATTTGTTCTGGTCTGCTTCACAAGTGGTAGTTTTCTTAATTATACCCGGACAAACAAAGGAATAAAAAAATATTATATTTCCCGGAACAGCATATTAGCTAAATACCGTATCATTCTTTTTCGCCTCGCCTTCGGAAAACTTGTCGCCGATTTTATGCATCAGGCTTGAAAGAGGTCCTTCCATTTTATTGGTACGATCATCAAGTGTATTATCATTCAGTATTTCTCCCAATTGTAAAACAGCAGGCAGATAAAGCAATATATCATTTCTCTGACCGGCTAAAAATACTTTTACATCATGAATGGTAGCTTTCGCTGGCAGATTTTCCTTAATTGTGGTTATTGCGGTCACGGCAATTGTATTCATTTTTGCTTCTGCATTTTCTAATGATAAGTTGGAAAAGCCGGCAATTTTTTGAATTATACTTTCTTTTTGATCACCAAAAATCAAAGCTGTCCAATTTGAAGTAACGGATCCCTGCAAAATATTATCTGCACCGTCATCTGTACGGCTAAATTTATATAAAGCAGTTAAAATGCCAGGTATGGCTGCTTGTCCAAACTGGTGTTCATCTGGCATGATGTTATCAGTTGATTCCACCTGTGTGTTTGGATCAATTTTCCGGAGTGCCGGGTATCTTAATTGTGTTTGAACAGTTTCTAAAAGGTTAATTGACATTGAAGCAATTGTATTATATTTTATTATTTGTGAAAATGATTGTAAGTTATTTAACTGATCTAAAAAATATCTGGTAAATAATTTGAATATTCATTTTAAGATATAAAGGTCAGCTCTTACAGGCTGATATAGGTTATAAAACTTTAGAATTAAATTATAACATTCACACATTTCTCTTTCATGTGAGGGTTTAAAAAAACATGAAAAATAAACTGTGGATTTGTATTTACTGACCTGGCAACTGATTTCATTACAACGTCAGTGACAAGAAGCAGGAAGAGATAATTACAAATAATACCGGCCAGTTAATGAAAAATTTACTTTTGATCAACGGCTATCAAACAATATATTGCTGCATGGCCACCGGGTAATTATTTTATTAAAACCAATAAAGAAGCTATTACATTTATATTAAAATAAATATCAAAAGCGGCCAACCCGGGCCGCTTTTGATATTTGAATGGATGAAGAAAAAAACCAAAAAAACAGTTTCAGTGTTTAACTAAACAAGCCACCTTTTTTCAATTCACGTTTCCCTTCGCCGATCATAAATCCATTTTGATAAATTTGAATAGTATAATTTCCCTCGATGAAATCTGTACCTGGTTTAAAGGAAAATTCAACTAATTTTTTTGTAGCGGGTTCTATTTCCAATGCTACTTTAGTAGTAAATAATTTTTCTCCTTCTTCACGGGTTACAAAGGTACCTGATCCCAGTTCTTCCTTTGAAATAAGTTGGCCATCCGGACCTGTAATTAATACATAAATGTCAGTCATACCCTGTTCTGCAATCCGGTTATTTACGTCAAAAGATATCACTAATTTGTCCACCCGTTTTGCAGTAGATGAAATTTTCTCTTTCTCATTCTTTTTTACATTAACCGGTGTGATCGTAATATTAGAAGCATTCAGTGTAGAAGCAATTTCCACTTTTTTAGTAAGGTTATCTTTCACTTCTGTGGTAACGATCAGGTCCTGGTTTAATTTTTCTTTCTCCTGGATCAAAACAACTTTCTCCTGGCTGAGGGTTTGGTTTTCCTGGGTTAACCTGGCCATATCCTGTTCCATAGAGAATATTTTTTCATTGAGAGAAGCTATCAATTCTTTAGCTCTGCCTAGTTCTTTAACTGAAACATTTCTTTTATTTAAAATGCTGCGAATTTCTGATTTTGCAGATGCAATTTCTTTGTTCTTATCAGATAATTCCATATTAAGCTTTGTATTAATTTCAGATAAGGAATCCAGCCTTACCAATGATTCATCAAAGCTTTTCCTGATTTCACTTTTTTCATCGGTCACCAGGGCAATTTGTGCCTGCTGATCTTCGATTGCTTTTTTAGATCTGTTCTTTTCTATTAAATAAAAACTAAGTGTACCGAAAAATGCCACGGTTAAAACACCAATGATCAGGTTTTTATAATTTTTACTTTTTGTTTGCCGGCCGGTTGTTGTCAGCCCGCTGTCTGTTGATTTATTCATAAATAATGATTTTAAGTTTAAAAAAATATGATTAAAGCATGAAAAAGTTTTCCTGGTAATTATTGTTCCAGATTTTTTTAATGCCTTCAGCTAAAAGTCCAAAACCGTGCCATATTTTTAGTTTTACATTAACTTTTCCCATTTAAAGAGAAGGAAACAGACAGGGAAAGTGTGCACAGATAAATTATTCATGCCTTATAGCAAGTCACAAAAAAAGCTCCCGGTATGAAAGGGAGCTTTTTGATTTTTTAAAAAATTTATTTTACCAATAGTAACTTAATTTCATTACTACACGTCGGTTTTTCTGACGACCAGCAGCAGTATTGTTATCTGCAATCGGGCTGGATTCACCATATCCGGTAGATTTCAGACGATTTTCCGCTATGCCTTTACTGATGAAATATTCCCTGACTGCATTTGCCCTATTGTGACTTAATGTGTGATTATATTCATCATTACCTACATTATCTGTATGTCCATCTATCTGGAGATACATATCCGGATTATCTTTTAATATTTTCACTACTTCATCCAACCCTTTATAAGACTTACTCAATAGTTGATATTTGGCAGTGGCGAATAAAATATAACTTGCAGCATAATCAACTCTTTTAATTATTTCTGGTGCTATAACAGGACATCCCTGGTTTTCTCTTGGTCCTGCAAGGGTAGGACATCTGTCTTCTTTATCATTCAGGCCATCCCCATCTGTATCAGGAATCGGGCAACCCTGGTATTCTAACACACCGGGAACGGTTGGACATTTATCTTCTTTATCATTGATACCATCACCATCCGTATCAGGAATCGGACAACCCTGGTATTCTTTTAGTCCAAAAACAGTTGGACATTTATCTTCTTTATCATTAATGCCATCACCATCCGTATCAGGAATCGGGCAACCCTGGTATTCTATAACACCCGGAACAGTGGGGCATTTATCGTCCTTATCATTTATACCATCGCCATCTGTATCAGGAATCGGGCAGCCCTCGAATTCTATTACACCGGGAACAGTGGGGCATTTATCATCTTTGTCGTAAATACCATCTCCGTCACTATCAGGAGGCAGAATGGTCGTCTTTTTACCAAAAAGACGTAAACCCAATGTTACCTGGAAAGCCTGGTTGAACTGATCGCCAGCTTTGTCTTTCCAAATATCATTTGTTCCGAATATGTAACGGAAATCAACATGCAGTTTGTTTTTGGGGAATAATTGTATTCCTCCAATTAAAGAAAGATCAGTTTTCGTTATTGAATCTTTAAAATCCTCATTGGATGTTGAGGAAAAGCGGGTCACATCGGCTTTTGAATTGATAAGGAAGTCAAATTGCGGTCCCGCATAAAGAGCCAATATTTTTCCTGTATGAACTTTTAGCGCCAATGGAATGGAGATATAATCAGACTTGATATTATACTGGTTAAAGAATTGAGGTTGATTGAACCATGGAGGACCTAAAACCGGAAATGTTACATTTCCTCCCATTCGGGAATAAAGTAATTCAGGTTGTATTGAAATGGTGTTACCCAGAGCAAAAGATGCCCATAATCCGGCGGTGGCTCCCTTATTCCAGGCATCGGTTGTAGATCTGGTTGTAGCATTATCTCCAAACCGGATATTTGAAGTATTCAATCCGGCTTTTAAACCACCCATCGTGTTCCAATAGGTTCCTGGCTTTTTCTGTGCCTGGGCACTTAATATTAAAAAGCCTGAAAAAATTAAGAATAAAATTTTTTTCATATTTGTTGAATTTTAAAAAGTAAGTCTGTATTTGATTTTAGTTTATTTTATAGGTCGTAAAATTGAAATATATATATAATATAATTGTTATATAACTTTGGATAAAACTTACATTATTCACAGATTTGCCTGTTTTTTTTTGCAAATTAAATAATATCCTGAAAACTCAATAGGTATTTTTTAAAAATATTAAAACCAGCAGTTGTATTGGGCAGTCAAATGAATTTTTAATTAATGCCTTATCCCCGGTAAATGGCGGAAGACAACTAATCTCCGGTGATTCAAAAGCAGCGATAGTTTTTTATCTGAAAAAATGAGACCGGTTTTTTAATAAATTTCAATTTTCGAATTTATTAAATAAAATCAAATACTCATAATGTTTATAAGAAAAATTTACAGAAAAATTGCCTGCGGCAACTGACTCCTATCGAATATAAAAGGGCATAAAAAAACTTGTATAATTTACAAGTTAAATTACCTGATTGGGATTAAAGATTTGGTAAAAATCATTATGGATTTTACGTAATAAGTCTGGAATTCATGAATTCATTGTAATTAAAACGACAAGTACTGTCAGGCAGACCATTTTCGTTTATCCTCTGCTTCATCTGATTTATAAAATCATTCACTTCCATTTTTCTGTTTTCAAGCCAAATTGACGAAAAGCAGACATAAGATGTGTTTTCTGTTTCAGGGTATGATATTTGTCACAGTGTTATTGCTGTATGGTGCCGTTAAAAGCACTGAAACAAAATGCAGCATTCATCCTTTTAAATTCAGTTATGAAAAAAATTATTGGTTTCCTGTCGCTGGTCATTGTTGTGACAATGCTATCCTGTACTGAAAAACCCGCAAAAGTTACAAAAGAAGTAATTGTAGTACCGGGTACTCCGGTTATCATTGTAAAAGACCCCCCTGAAAAAGGTACCACCATCACTTTTGATAAAAATGGCGTGAAGGTGGAAACTAAAAAAACAGATGTAACCATAAAGAATTAAAGTTTCTGTTTTTACTACTATTCAGGAAAGTGATAATTTATTTTTCCAGTGTATAACTATAATACCTGTCTGCAAAAAATGAAATTGTGATGCTATAGCTTAAATCTAAGCAATAGGTTGTTTAAAAGTAACTGTGAATGTTACAACTACATTAAAGCATTATGTAACAATTTCTCTCTGAAGTGCAGCATCTTTACATAACATCTTTCAAAGAATTAAAAACAATTCAATAAGCAGGAGAAATGCTGATTTCATTTCATATTCTGCGAGATGTGTTTCTGAGAGTAATAATGCCAATAAAAATTTAATAACTAAAAAATACGATTATGAAAGCAATGGTAAAATTTTATATAGTAATGGCTTTAGCAGCCATTTTAATTTCTTTTACTTCAAGCGCACAACATGCAAACCTTGGAGTAAAAGGAGGAGTAAATGTTTATAATATTCAAAACGACAACGGGTCGAAATACGATGCAAAACTTGGATTGCATTTGGGATTGCTGGGACATATCCATTTAGATAAAGAATGGGCTTTACAACCCGAATTGGTTTATTCTGGTCAGGGAGCAAAGTATAATATTTCAAATTCGGAAACCAAAGTGAATCTTGATTATATTAATTTTCCGGTTCTGCTGCAATATATGTTCGACAATGGATTCAGACTACAGGCTGGTCCGCAGGTTGGTTTTTTAATCAGTGCAAAAGCTGAAACAAATCAGAACAAGATC
>DATDPZ010000254.1:0-7666 GCA_035292525.1 Chitinophagaceae bacterium | reverse complement strand
ACAGAAAAGCTGGAAATTCATTCAAGACAAACAGGCAATGAAAAATATATTGTCCGGCTTTTGAATTATGATATGCCCCTCCCGGTGGATATTTTAACGGATAAAGGATTACAACGAATGACTATTGACAAAAGGGGAATTGAAGTAGCCAGCAAAACCCCAATTCAAATTGACCCTAAAGGGTACTATCTGAAAAAAATGATCCTGGAGTAAAAAAAAAGAATGGTTTTTAAGGATCTCAACCCGGGCAAAATTAAATGGACCGGCATCTTCACGGGCGGTTATTAAATTTGCTTTACCTGTTTATTATGGCGAAACGAAAAAGAAAAAAGAAAAAGCATTTCCCCTGGCCTTTATTTTTTCTGACTGCTTTATTAATACTATTTGTTTGTGGTTATATATGGTGGAATACTCCAAAATCAAAATTTGTGAAGTATGAAGAGTTTGGTATTCCCATACCGGAAAATTTTTTAATTCATGGAATTGATGTTTCCAGATATCAGCAAACCATTACATGGAAAGCGGTAAAAGAAATGAAAGTTAAAAAAATTCAACCCGGCTTTGTGTTTATTAAAGCGACAGAAGGAGTGAATAAGCAGGATCCTCAATTTAAGAAGAACTGGAAAAGATCAAAACAGGCAGGGATGATACGGGGGGCTTATCATTTTTTTATCGCATCAAAAGACGGGAGAACACAGGCTGATAATTTTATAAATCAGGTTGATCTTGAAAAGGATGACCTGCCACCGGTAGTAGATATTGAGCAGACAAATGGCATCGGGTCAGAAATTTTAAAAAGAGAAATAAAGGAATGCCTTACGGTTTTAGAAAACCATTATAAAGTAAAGCCGGTGATTTATACAAACGCGGACTTTTATACAAGATTCCTGGGAAAAGAATTTGACCGCTATCCGTTTTGGGTGGCACATTATTTTCAGTACAATGCTCCACGCATCAGTCGTAACTGGACCTTCTGGCAACACAGTGAAGAAGGAAGAGTAAACGGAATTTTATCCAAAGTGGATTTTAATGTTTTCAATGGCGACTCTGCCGCCTTCAGAAAGTTGTTAATTCAGTAAAATGTTTTTCATCCTCCGGCTATTGACTTACCTTGTCCTTCACCAAAGAAACAATTGATGATATTCGGGATGGATCCGGAAGTGACAAAATATTTCAAAAAGATTATCTGGTCTCTTTTTGCAGGATTACTTTGGCTAATGATCAATATTTCTGCGGGAATTTATTATCAACTTGCTTACAGCAGGCAGTACCCGGACATAGTACATATTTTGTTTTACGCCTGGCTGGCTGGCAGCCTTGCTGTATTAATTTTATTTTTTTACCGGTTATGGCGCAAATAACTTCTTTTACATATAATCGTTAAATAAGCGGATGAAAAACTCTAAAAACTGGATTCTTTCTTTATTTTTAAAACCGGGTACTTAATTAATCAGGATGGAGTTAAAAAAAATAAGCAGGTGGGTTGTTATCGGCGGCGCACTATTAATTTTAATTGTAAAATTAGGCATACGGCCAGCCTGTGATTGTAACCAGGCTCTCAGGTTCAGCCTGGGCATTGCGCCCAACTTAATTAGTTCATTCCTGGTCCCGTTTTTTGCCAGCTTGTTATTTTCCAACCGCGATAGTTTACTGGCAAAAATATTCAGTATTCATTCTTTGGGCGACCTGCGGCAGGTTTGTTTGCTGGGGTTTGGTTTTTTGGTAATAAACGAATACATGCAACTCATCCCTTTTTTCGGGAGGACATTTGACTACTTCGACCTGGTTTTTTCAGCGGTAGGACTAACTGCTTCTTATTTTATTTTCGGAAAAATTTACACAAAAATTTTTTATAGTTATTATCCCGATTAGTTTTTAGTGTCCAGAATCAGCGGCGTGTTACCTTTTCCCATTACAACAATCTTTGCATTTTGCGACAAAGCAATTTCTTTTAATGCTTTTATCTGTTCGTATTGCAACTGGTTGCTGGTAAGACCCTGGTTAATGATACGCTGATAATCGGCAATACCCTGCGCTTCCACTCTTTTTCTTTCTGCTTCCTGTTTTTCTTTTAATAAAACGAATTGCATTTTCTGCGCATCCTGTTCTGCATTTATTTTTTGTTCAATCGTACTTCTTACAGATAACGGCAATGTGATGTTTCGGACAAGCAGTTGTTCTAATAAAAAACCCCTTGATTTAAAATCAGCTTCAATGCCTTTAAAAATCCGGGTTTGAAACTCATCTCTTTTTGTTGAATAGAGTTCAATGGCCTGGTAATAAACGGCATTATCGCGGATCTTGGTTCTGGAAATAGGCCGGATGATCTTATCTGAGTAGTCCACACCGATTTCTTTCACCAACCCCGGCGCTTCGGTTGGTAACAAACGGTATAAAACAGTCAGGTCAATAACTACTTCCAGCCCGTCTGAAGTGAGTACATGAATCGCATCATCGGAAGAAGCTTTATTTTCATCCTGCACCCCGCTCATGGTGTAGTTTTGGGTTTTAATATCCAGACTGATCACCGTCATCAACGGGTTGATTAAATGAAGTCCGCTTGAAAGAACATCCATCTGCACTTTTCCAAAAAGTTTTTTTACACCAATCTGGCCTGCTTCTATCTGCACGATGGAAGAAAATAATAAACCCAATAACATAATAACGATACCACCGATTTTAACAGGCCCCCCCAGGCGTTGAATTGAACTGGGGTTCCGGGTGATCACTACACCCACAATCAGGATAACGAGGCCAATAACTATAAGTCCCATAATTTTTTAATTTAAATTGTAATTTAAGTTTAATTTATATCAACTGCTGTGATCAGAAATGATCAGCCACTTGCTGGCAATTTTTCTAAAAACCAGTGTGAAATGACCTGAAACATCACCAATACTTCTTTGAAGATTCCACTTACCGGTTACATGATAGTATTCTGAAGAAAGACGCTTTACTTCAATCAGCGTGAAGATAAGCTTTCCCATTGCAGCCGTATCAGGATATCTTTTTTTATAATTCGCTAAAGTGTTTTTATATCCATAGGTAACACCGGAACTTCCAATGAACATCAGGGAATCATCTTCCCAGTAACCCACCATAAAAGCAGTTACATCGCCACGATTCCAGGCTTCATTCTGAGTGGCTAAAACTTTTTTTATTTCTTTTTCATCTTCAGACTGACCCCGGGCGGTAATAGACACAACTAATAAAACAAGAAAAAAAATATTTTTCATAACCCGGTTATTTAGTTTAGAGGAAGGTAATAAAAAATCAATGATTGCAATCCGTACTGTGACAATGCCTGGCCTTGCGGCAAAATTTCCAGTTTAAATAGTGGGCAGAAATAATAAGAAGGACGGCGGGAATTAACAGCCAATAATGAAGATCAATAATAAATTGCTTTAAAACAAGGAAAAACATTCCACTTAAAAAAATCAGTATGGGCAAATAACTATGATGATGACGACGCCAGCCATGCCATAAGGAAAAGGTTCCGATGGCCATAGCCAGAAGAATCATACCCGCTTCAAAAAATAAATTATCAATAATATTGACGCCAAAAAGAGGAAGGCTGCTTAATACCAGAGGTAAAAGAGCACAGTGAATGGCGCAGGCCACAGTGGCAGATACTCCCAACACATCCCAATTGATCTGAACTTTCATGAGCGGCAAAGATAATCGTATGCAACAGAGTTGCAAAATATTCTATCTTTGTATTCCTGTTCTGTAAAACACAACCAAGGCAATTTTTTCTTTAATAAGAATATTATGAGTAAGAAAACCACATTCTATTTTTTGTTTTTTGGAATCCTTGTAATTGGATTTTATTTTATCATGTCTTACCTGATCCCGGATTTTGCCAAATCTAAATTTGAACCGATCGGCAGGCTATTACCCTTTTCTTTTACCAACCAGGACGGAAAAACAGTTACAGAAAACGATGTGGAGGGAAAAGTATTTGTTGCGGAATATTTTTTTACCACCTGTCCCAGCATTTGCCCCCGCATGAATACAAATATGAAGAAAGTGTATGAACAATATAAAGACGAAGAAAACTTTCTTATCCTCTCGCATACCTGCGATCCCGAAACCGATTCTGCTCAACAATTAAAAAAATATGCAGATTCACTGGGTGTGAAAACCACAAAATGGATTTTTCTGACCGGCCGCAAAGACAGCCTTTATTTCCAGGCCAGGAATAGTTATAAAATTGATGATCCCAATAACAACGTGGTGAATATTGATGATGACTTCCTCCACTCACAATTTTTTGCACTGGTGGATAAGAAAGGAAGAGTGAAAAAAATTTATGACGGGATCAAACAAAGCGAGGTAGATGAAATGATCATTGATATTAAGCAACTACTCCGTGAATAATTAAAACGAATGATCATGGAAAGCAGAATTTCCGAAATACTCCGGCGCAACCGGCTGAGTGTAACCAGCAGCCGCCAAAAGATTCTGAATCTTTTTTTATCCAATTCAGGCGCCCTGGCACATGCCGATATAGAACATAAGGCAGGTGAAAAATTTGACCGGGTGACCGTTTACAGAACCCTGCAGGTTTTCGTGGAAAAAGGAATTATTCATACCATTCCTTCCGGAGATAATTCCATCAAATATGCGTTGTGTAAAAATGATTGTTTTGAGGGGCGCCATCATGACAACCACTTTCATTTTGTGTGCTCCGGTTGTGGCAAAACTGAATGCCTGGAAGATTTTATCATGCCATCGGTTAAACTACCCAGGGACTATTCAGCAAATAATGTGGAAATAGTTATAAATGGAGTTTGCAGCAATTGCAGGAAAAAATAAGCCCCGCTGTAGAAACAACGGGACTTTGGTTAAGGCTCTGATTAGTACTTATTTTATTTAAGGATAAATAAAATCATTTACTGCAATCAAAATAAGAGGACAAAAAGCACATTACCAAAAAAGTGGCCTACCCCAAAGGGAGTATTTTTATCGGGGATCAGAGAGCTGGATCAATTCTTTATGCACAAAGTCCATCAACTCACTGACAATTTTAGGCGAAAAGTCAAATTTCAGATTAGCTGTTGCAAAAAGGGTGGGTAGCGTTTTGGTTCCGCCAAGAGAAAGTGTGTTTATATAATTGGCAATTGTAGTTTTTTTATTTTCCTTAAACTGCTTCCACAATCCAATAGCACCAAGTTGGGCAATGCCATATTCTATATAATAAAAAGGGACTTCAAATAAGTGCAGTTGTTTTTGCCAGGAATAGCGACGGTATTCCTCAGTGGCAGATGTATCCAGGACAGAAGAAGTGTATTCATTCAATATCTCCATCCATTTGTCTGCTCTTTCTTCCAAACGATGATGGGGGTTTTCGTAAATCCAATGCTGAAACTTATCAATCGTGGCAATCCAGGGAAAAATGGTAAGCACTCTTTCCAGTTGATGTTCTTTAGCCTGGTTCAACTCTTCTTCTGAACCAAAGAACACATGCCAGCTATCCATACTGAAAAATTCCATTGCCATACTGGCTACCTCAGCTATCTCCATGGGGTATTCCCTGAATCCCAAAAGCTCAAGTTCATGTGCAAGAAATGAATGTATGGCATGCCCGCCTTCATGAACCATCGTAATCACATCATCCACCTGGCCGGCAGCATTCATAAAAATAAACGGGGCCCCGCTTTCTGCCAACGGGCAATTATAACCACCCGGCGCTTTTCCTTTACGACTATCAAGATCCAGGTGACCCATTGTTTTCATTTTACGAAGACAATCGCCAAAAAAAGGATTTATGAAATTGAAACAAGCAATAGACTTTTCTAACAACTCCTCCCCGTTCTTAAAAGGATGCAATGGTTTTTCATCCGCCGGATGCGCCTCCAGATCCCATGGCCGGAGGATATCAACGCCTAACTTTTTTTTCTTTCGTTCATAGATCTCATCTACTAATGGCATCACCTGTTGCTTCACGGCTTCATGAAACTGAAAGCAGTCTTCTTTTGTATAATCAAACCGGCCCATTTCCACAAACCGGTAATCACGGTAATTGGCAAAGCCGGTATTAAACGCCAGTTTATTTCTTTTTTCTATCAGCGTTGAAAAAAGAGTATTCAACTGATCTTTATCTTTTAATCTTCTGTCATTGATCTTCCGGTAAACAGCTTCTCTCAGGCTGCGGTCATTATTCTCCAGAAATTTTGTTGCCTGTGCCAGTGTATATTCTTTTTCATTTACAACAACCGTCATTTTACCGGAGATCGTTCCATATTGCTGTTGCATCACTCCCAGCTCCGCCATAAGCGGAATATTTTCTTCCCGGAAAAGATCAATGTTTTTCTTTACAGAACGCAGGTAAGTAAAAAATTTTTCCGGGTCCAGTTCATTTGTAAAAGGGTTTTCAATTAATTTTTTATTCAGCTGATCGGCATAAGGCTGTGCTTTTGGCTGAATCTCCGTCATAAAAAAAATAAAAGCTGCCTCCAGTTCTTTGTTCTCTGTATCGCAGGTCATTTTAATCTGGCGCCAGCTGGCATCTTCACTCAGCGCCGATTCCAGTTCACTGACATCTTTCAACCACTGTTCCAACTTTTCTTTAGAATCAATATTTCTGTCAAGCAGATTTTGGAAAAAGGGTTCCAGCTTTTCCCAATTGGTTACAGAAAATTCTTCAGGTAAAAAATGCCTTGGTAGTTTTTTAATGTCTGCTGTATAATTCATGCAGGGCTACTTCTTCTTTTTTTTAGGTTTTTCTTCTTCGGCAGGTTCTTTTGCAACCGGCTCTTCCACTTCTTCTTCCGGAAGCTCAGAGAGTTTTATTTCAATATTGTGTTTTTTCAGCGCCTCAAACCATTTTACCATTTTTTTCTGATCACTGGTATACACCCTTTCAAAATCCATAGTTGGAAAAACAGCTTCAAAATATTTTTTTACCGCTGCATTGTCTTTTACATCAGGCAAGGTGCCGGCGGCTTTTTCCATGGCCGTAAAAACCTCCACGAGGTTTACGTTTTCATTTTGTGTAAACACCTCTATACTTTCCAGGTGCGAAAAATTATGCACCCTGCTTGCAACAAACCGGGTTTTGTTGTCATCCAGTGATCGTACAACAGCGCCGTCACTTCTGCTGCTGATCAGTTCAAAAATTCCAGGCAGGCCGGTTACGGCAATAAGCTTACTATATTCCATAATAATAATTAAAAATTTCGGGGCTGCAAGATAAGCCCAATTGGCGAGATTATTTTAGAGTAAAGACAATTGAGGGCATTTTAAATTAGTTAAAGCAATTTCTTTTGGCCTTGAAATTTTATCGCAGAGAACATAAGTTAAAGAGTTTTTCAGAGACTCTCAGCGTTCTTCTGCGTTGAAAAAACACTGCGAAGTTGAAATGCAGCCAGACAAGCAAAGAATCTACTGGTTTCAGAAAATGCTTCAGATCAATATATTTTAGAATTGACATCGAAGCGTTTGCGGAGTTTCAGGAAATCAATCCCGCAAGTATTAGTTTTTTTATTCCGGGAATTGTGACTTATCAATATTTGGAATAATGCGCAGTGCATTTTTATAATAAATTTTTTTCAACACCGCATCAGATAATCCCATACCATACATGGCCCAGAAAGCATGATATTTTTTGTGGTAAGGAAAATATTCATCTTCTGATTCCAGCACACGGAAATAAGTAGCGTAT
>DATDPZ010000253.1:0-3987 GCA_035292525.1 Chitinophagaceae bacterium | reverse complement strand
TCTTATTTCGTCAAAGTACTCCTTTGCTTTTTCAAATCCATCTTCGGCCTCACCTTTGAATTTTTTGGCTTTTTCTTTTAATTCGCCAATCAGTTTTTCTCTTTCTTCCGGAGTCATTGATTGATATTTTGTCGCTCCTATTCCTGCTGCAGCTCCTAATAAGAAGGTAGCAAGATATTTTGCATTTGCACTCATAAAATATATTTTTTAATTGTCCCGAATTTAAGCTTTTTTCAGCTATAAACCCGGAAAGAATTTTTTTAACTTTCAGCAGATCAGCAAACAGAATATTACAAGGAGAGGTTCCAGGGAGGGTTTGTTTTTTTTACTTTTTTATAAACCGGGCAAGAGGCATCATGGGCGCCTGGTAAATAACCTGTACTTACCAGGAATTCGTTTACAATTTCTCCACCGGTAAACCGGAATGTTTTTTTAAACAACGCAGTCCACGCCTCTCTTGATTTTGGATGATGGAAAAGAAGCCAGTTTTTAAAAGAGCCATATTCTTTTTGTAAGACAAGGATGGTTTTTGCATTTTCAATCGCTGCATTTATTTTTAGCCGGTTGCGGATAATATCCGCATCGTTCAGCAGTCGTTTTATATCACGGTCTTTATAACCGGCTATTTTCTTAATATTAAAATGATGGTAGGCCTTACGGAACGATTCCTGTTTTTTCAAGATGGTGGTCCAGCTAAGACCCGCCTGGTTGATCTCTAAAATTAACCGGCAGAAAAGCTCGTGATCATCATCAATAGGAAAGCCGTATTGTTGATCGTGATATGCTTTGTGCAGTATTTGTTCTTCCGGCTTCATGGAACCGATATAGCTGCAATAACTCATGTTAATTTATTTTCAGTTGTATGTTTTTTCCATTCATGATAACCCCAGCTGGCCATAACTAAAAATAAAACATACATAAGAGAGAACAACATTAACCCCTTGTAAAAATTCAGGGGAATGGCCACTATATTTGAAAAAATCCACGCCAGCCAGTTTTCAATTTTCCTTTTTGCCATCCACCACATGGCGGTGATAGCAGAGGCCGAAACCAGCGAATCAAGCACCGGTGTGTTGCTGTTGGTAAAGTGAAGTAACACATAATAGATGACTGCCCAGAAAAAAAGAAAAAAACCAATTCCAAAAGCAAGCTGTGTTTTCGTACACCAGCTTATAGGGTAAGTAAAATGAACAGCATCTTTTTTCTGTACCCAGTTATACCAGCCGTATACACTCATCAGGAAATAATAAATATTCAGGGAAGCATCCGCATACAGCGGCGGGTGTATCATAAAAAAATAAACATAAGCCGCCAGCAGCACTCCAATAATTCCTGTTGGGAAAACCAGGATATTATTTTTCCGTGCATACCAAACACTGGCAATCTGTGTAGCCGTGCTCACCCATTCCGGCCATTTAGTTTGCTGGATATTGGTAATAAACTGCTGCCAGATCTCCTGTAAACCCAAAACAATATTTTTTATTAGTGTAAAATCATTAATTACTTCTGTACCACCGCCATGCTTTCAGATATTTTATGCCTTTCGAGGTTTGAAATCTAGTAGGCACCTGCCGGAATTGTCCGTTATTATTAAATCGCCAAACAATAAAGTGCAGGTGAGGGAATGCGGTATAACCGGTATTTCCACTCAGCCCGATTAGCTGCCCCTGCTTCACGGTGTCTCCTGCATTGACCAGCACGCCATTTTTTTGTAAATGCCAGTAACCACTCCGTGAATTATCGGCATGCTGAATAACAATATAATTTCCATCCTGCAGATACATTTTATTCCACCCGCCCCTTTCCCCATCTTTTTTTAACCGAACTACTACCCCATCCCTGGCGGCCAGAATATTAGTTCCCTTTTTCATTTTAAAATCCAACGCAGCCCTTTCTTTGTGTGAATATTTTCCAAAATATCCCTGTATAAGTAAATAGGTTTTTTTGTTTTCAAATGGCAGCGAATATACAAAGCTGCTATCGTCTGTTATTTTTCCCTTTTGCAAAAGTTTTATTTCCTTTCGCAATGGATTTTTGCTGACGCTGCAGCTCAATAAAAATAAACAAAGACAGGAGAGCACTAACTTCATTGAATAAATATAGTAAGAAGCAGATAAAATAAGTCCGGGTTATCAGAATCACAATTCAATTAATTTTACAAGATGGAAAAAATAAATCTTTCGGAGAAATTTTCACAAATTTCAGAATATTGGAAGCCGGGGATAGCCGGAGAATTAAATGGCCAGCTGGTAAAGCTGGTAAAATTCAAAGGCCCGTTTGAATTTCATTTTCATGAAAAGGAAGACGAATTGTTTTATGTGGTAAAAGGAAGTTTTGATATGGAATTCCGCAATAAAACAATTACGTTAAAAGAAGGAGAATTCCTGATTGTTCCCCATGGGGTAGGGCACAGGCCAAACGCAAAGGAGGAAGTGGAAGTGATGCTGTTTGAGCCAGCCACTACAATAAATACCGGGAACATCGTAAATGAAAGAACAGTAAAGAACCTGCCACCTCTCTGATTTTATGCATCTTTGCATTCCAAATTTCTTTACAAATGAAAATCGCAATTCTCGGAGCAGGAATGGTAGGTAGCGCCATTGCATCAGATCTTGCTTCACGCCATCATGTGACTGCTTTGGATATTAACGAAACTAATCTTGCCTTACTGAATAAAAAAAACCCAAGGATTGAAACGCAGGTAACAGATCTCAGTAATTATGGATCTTTTCCGCAACTGCTTTCCTCCTTTGACATAGTTGTTACAGCTGTACCCGGTTTTATGGGCTATCAAACTCTGGAAGCAGTGATCGGGTGTGGTAAAAACATTGTGGACATTTCTTTTTTCCCCGAAGATGTTTTACAATTAGACAAACTGGCAAAGGAAAAAGGAGTAACTGTAATTACCGATTGCGGTGTGGCGCCGGGTATGAGTAATCTTATTATCGGCCGCTACAATGAAGAAATGAAAATTGATTCATTTGAAATTTATGTTGGGGGGTTGCCGAAAATCAGGAAAAAACCATTTCAGTACAAAGCCCCTTTTTCACCGGCAGACGTGATAGAAGAATATACAAGACCAGCCCGGTTTATGGAAAACGGGTTTATTGTTACAAAGCCGGCATTAAGCGATGTGGAGTGGATGCAGTTTGAAGAAGTGGGTACCCTGGAAGCCTTCAACACAGATGGACTCCGTTCCCTGCTTTACACGATGCCACATATAAAAAACCAAAAGGAAAAAACCCTTCGTTACCCCGGGCATGTTGATATTATTATTTCATTGAAAGAAAGCGGATTTTTCAGCGAGAAAACCATAGAAGTAAATGGCATAAAAATTTCGCCCTTAAAAGTCACCTCACAGATTTTATTTAATGAATGGAAATTAGGACTGGAAGAAGAAGAGCTGACGGTAATGAAAGTGGTTCTTCATGGCGAAAAGAAAAAAACAGAATGGAGCTTACTTGATTATTATGATAAGGAAACAAAGATTTCTTCCATGGCCCGTACTACTGGCTATACCTGTACGGCTGCTGTAAATTTACTTGCTCAACATCTTTTTTCTGAAAAAGGCGTTTTTCCTCCGGAGCTTATAGGAAAACATAAAGCTTGTTTTGAGTTTGTCTTAAACTATTTAAAAGAAAGAAACATTAACTGGGTTTCAAAAAATAATTAATCCTCACACATTTTTTTCAGATTTACCAGGCCGGCATCAAACTGGTGATGCAGGTTTTTAATGATCAGGGGTCCCATTAATCTGGCAATGAAGTAAGGAAGCCCGCCGCTGTTTTGCCAGGTTACCTTTGTTTCGCTGCCATCAGCCCAGGGCTCAAACAACCAATTGTCTTTGGCCGTACTTTTCCAGGGTTTAAAAAATTCAAGATCAAAATGAATATGTTTATCGTCAATACCCGAAAGGGTTAATGAACCCGTGCCTGCTTTTTTTCCCTCCCAGGCATATTTATGGGCGGGAGTTTTTGGAGTTCCTGT
>DATDPZ010000252.1:0-6416 GCA_035292525.1 Chitinophagaceae bacterium | reverse complement strand
TAAATATTTTCGTAAAAGAGCGACCTGAATTTTTCCCAGGGATACCAACGAAGCTTAAAATCCATATACCATTGCAAAGTGATTGAATCAACCAATGGATGAGAAATTAACTTCATCCCGCTGACTAATGGCCTGCCTCCCTCTTTTTTAAATTCAGCTATTAATTCCGATTTATTTTTTTGGATGATTCTCAAAAAATTATCTTTAACCTGCATACTGCCGTCTTCCAGATAAATAAAATTTTCAGCCGGTAGGTCTTTTAAAACAGGATGCCAGTTTTTCCAGTTTTGAATAATTGAAACTTCCCGGTAAACGCTATCCAATTCAGCCTGTATATTCACTGCTTTAGAAATTCTGACAGCGGATGGAATAAAAAGGGAAATACCTGTAATTAGTACAAATAAAAACAAAAAACTCAAAAAAGCTAGTTTGATAAAATTCATTTAAAAAAAAAATAAAGACACCGTGACCCACAACCTGTAACTCTTAACTCATAAAAGAAAAATCTGCAATTTGAATTGTGCTGCTGATAAGACTTTCCATTGAAAGGGTTTAGCCGGGCAGTTATTGAATAAAAAATTCAAAGGGTAACCTGGTCTGCACCGTGTTGGTCATTTGCTTTATCCTGATCATCTCTTTGTAAATTTTAAAATTATCTTCTCCCAATTCTGATCTCAGCGTTTGTGTCTTCAATGTATTATCACCGGCGCCAAACAAGCGGTCAAAAATATTTTTAATCTCAGGATATTCTTTTAAACTGTAATCCTTTAGTTTAGCCATCCCCGCTGCACAATCAACAGCATCCTGCAAGCCACCAAATTTATCCACTAAACCGATGCCAATTGCACTGCTGCCGCTCCATACTCTTCCCTGCCCGATGCTGTCAATAAATGCTGTTGTACTTTTCCTGCCATCGGCTACTCTTTGCTTGAAATTATTGTAGATATCATCCACACTTCTTTGAACAAACTTTTTTTCTGTTTCAGACATTGGGCGATAAATAGCCCCAAGATCAGCATAAGGAGCAGTTTTTACTCCATCAAAAGTTACACCCAGTTTATTTTTAAAAAATCCCTGCATGTTAGGAATGATGCCAAATACTCCGATCGATCCGGTGATGGTAACAGGGCTTGCAAAAATGCTGTCTGCTGCACAGGAAATATAATAGCCGCCGGATGCTGCCACATCACCGAAGCTCACCACTACTGGTTTTTCTTTTTTTGCTAAAGAAAGTTCCCGCCAGATCGTTTCACTGGCCAATGCACTTCCGCCGCCACTGTTCACTCTTAATACAATTGCCTTTATATTTTTATCGAGCCTGGCTTTGCGAATAAGTTTTATATAATTACTGCTGCCAATGACCATCTGATCTTCGCTATTGCCATCCACAATATCTCCCTGCGCATAAATAAGAGCAATACGGTTTCCTGATTGTTTTTTATAGTCAACAGCTTTGAAATAGCGGTTAATAGAAATAAAATTTACTTTATCATATTTGCCCAGCCCCAGATTTTCCTTTATTATATCCCTGACTTCATCATCATATTTTACCCCATCAATTAAATTATTGTCCACGGCATCCTGTGGCGTTTGTATGGATCCTTCATTTGCCAGCTGATGAAGTGTAGCCGTATCTACTTTTCTGCTATCGGCAGTTTTTTGTAAAAAATGACTGTAAAGATCCCCCAGCCAGGCCGCTGTTTGCAGTTTATTCTCCGGGGTCATTTTATCTGTACGGAAAGGTTCTGTTGCACTTTTGAACTTGCCTGCATAAAAGATCTGTGGCTCAATATCCAGTTTTTCCAGTGTGCCTTTTAAAAACAATATTTCAGTACTGAAACCAGCCCAGTCAAACAATCCTTTGGGGTTTACAAAAATTTTATCGGCTACATTGGCTACATGGTAAGACTTCTGGTTCATCATTTCGCCATAAGCAAAAAGAAATTTTCCACCCTTTTTAAAATCTACTAGTGCATTCCTGATCTCTTCACAAGTGGCAAATCCATTTGGATTCATACCGGCCATCAGGTAAATCCCGGTTATATGCTCATCTGTTTTTGCTTTTTGGATTAATCTCACCACATCATAAACACCCGGCACATTCAACTCATCATTACTGCTGAAAACAGCTAAAGGATTTTCCAGTTGTTGTTCAAAAAACGGTTGCCCCAGGTTCAATACCAAAACGGAACTTTTAGCAATAACCGGCTTGTCACTTGTAGCAAATCCGGCTACCATTGCAAAAAGCAGAAAGAAAACAATGACTGAAAATGCAATCAATGAAAGCAGAGAAGCAAAAAACATTTTAAAAAAACCGTTCATATTCTTAAATTATTTTAATCCGTAAAAATAAAGATATTTGAGCCTTAGGATGACTGCTCCATTATGAATACAGCATATTTACTGATAGGTGGCAATTTAGGCAGGAAAAAAGATAATCTTCTTCGTGCCCTGGAATTAATTGAGGAGAATTGTGGGATTATTCAAAAAAAATCCGCCATTTATGATACCGCCGCCTGGGGACATACAGATCAGCCTTCCTTCCTGAACCAGGTACTGGAAATACAAACTTCTTTAAATTCCCGGCAACTGATCAGGAAAATTTTAAAGCTGGAAAAACTTATGGGCCGGGTAAGAAAAGAAAAACTGGCTCCAAGAATTATTGATATAGATATCCTGTTTTATAATCAAGAAGTCAACCAGCTTCGGTTTCTTATTACACCACACCCGGAAATGCAAAACCGTCGTTTTGTACTGGTGCCGCTGGCCGAAATTGCACCCAACCTGATTCACCCGGTGCTGAAAAAAAAGATTTCGCAGCTTTTAACGGAGTGTGAAGATAAATCAGACGTGAAAGTTTTCAGTGAATAAAAAATATTGTAAACTAACATCGTGAAGATTTATCCACAAACTATCATCTCACAAAACTTCCAACAGTCAATTACTTTATTTTGCAACGCATTTATAAAAAAATATCCGGTGAGCAATCCGGTATAATTTTTCATGAACTATCATTTCATCACTATTGAAGGAAATATCGGGGCGGGAAAAACCACGTTGGCACATTTGCTGTCCAGGCATTTTAATGCCCGGTTAGTACTGGAAGAATTTGCAGATAATCCTTTTCTTCCTAAATTCTATGAAAACCCCGGCCAGTTTGCTTTTCCCCTGGAACTTTTTTTTATGGCCGAAAGGTTTAAACAGCTCAAAGACCTGGTGCAGCAAAAAGATCTTTTTAAAACGGTAACCATTTCAGATTACCTGTTCACCAAATGCCTGCTTTTTGCCAAAGTGAATTTACCCGAAGATGAATTCAGGCTTTACCAGCGGCTGTTTGAGATCATTCACCAGCAACTGTTGCAACCCGAGCTTCTTATTTACCTGCATTCGCCTGTTCACAAACTACAGGAAAATATAAAAAAGAGAAAAAGAATTTATGAGCAAAATATTCCGGATGAATACCTCTTCAATATCCAGGAAACTTATACTAATTATATCAGGCAGCATAACATAAAAACACTTTTCATTGATGCATCAAATTCAGATTTTCTTGGAAATGAAAAACACCTGCAGGTGGTGATTGATGCACTTGAAAAAGATATTGCAGAAGGCCAGCATTATATTACACTTCCCTAGAACACTGATTCAAAGAATTACTGAATTATGTTTGAGGAAAAGTGAGAATAATGGCTGGTTGAATTTATCTATCAGATGAGATTGCTTATTATCTTCGGCGAAGGATATTTGTAAATCAAAAGAATAACTAATAGAAATATAGTTACTTAACTTCCTCATCATCCATGTCAAATCAAGCTAATCATGGTTATTTTATCATCAACAAAGAATTTACCTGGTTTATTATCGCAAGGATTTTATTTATTGCAGGACTTCGGATGACACCGGTTCTCCTGGGCTGGAAACTTTACGAAGTAACCGGTAGTAAACTGGCACTGGGTATGCTTGGCTTAAGTGAAGTGATACCTGCGGTATTGATAGCTTTACCTGCCGGGGTGAAAGTGGATAAAAGTAATAAGCAAAGGCTTATCAGCAGTTGCATTGCTTTTTATTTTTTATTGATGGCCGGCCTGCTTTTTTGTACCTCAGACTGGTTTACAGAAAATTATTCAAGAAATATTATTGAATGGAGTATTTATGCCCTTGTATTTTGTACCGGAATCGTGAGGGCTTTTAGTTCTTCAGGCTTCAATGCTTTTCTTGCCCAGATTGTAGAAACTAAATCATTGGTAAGAGCAGTGTCTGTAAACAGCATGACCTGGCTGATTGCTGCTGTTTCCGGGCCAGCCATAGCCGGTCTTTTACTGGGATACACCAATATAACAGTTGCTTTTATCCTTGTTTGCATTTTAATTTTACTTTCCCTGTTCATCTTTCAGATGATAAAACCAAAGCCGGTTTTATATCAGCCGGGAAAAGCAAAAACATGGGAAGCGGTGAAAGAAGGGTTGCAGTTTGTGATCAGGCAAAAAGCGTTGTTTGGCGCTATGAGCTTTGACATGTTTGCCGTTTTATTTGGAGGAGCTGTTGCTTTGCTTCCTGTTTTTGCAAAAGATATACTGGATGTGGGACCACAGGGATTAGGATGGTTAATAGCCGCCAGCTTCCTCGGTAATTTCATTGCCATTGGCTGGGTCACCATAAAACCATTGAAAAAAAAGCAGGGCTATTCATTATTTTATTCAGTGGCGGGTTTTGGCGTCTGTATTATTGTGTTTGCAATTTCCAAAAATTTCTGGCTCAGCTTTGCAGCGCTATTTGTAAGCGGACTATTCGATGGCATCAGTGTGATTATCCGGGGTACCATCGTCCAGCTGTTTGTACCGGATGAAATGCGTGGCCGTGTGTCTGCAGTCAATTCAATGTTTATAAATTCTTCCAATGAGTTGGGGCAATTTGAAAGTGGGGTAGCTGCATCGCTCATGGGCACGGTACCCTCCGTAATTTTTGGCGGAAGCATGACATTGCTTGTCACCATTATTACCTGGTTCAAAGCGCCGGGATTACGTAAATTCGAGTACTAAGCCCCCTGTCCCCTGAAGGTGTATGGCAATTAGTTAAGGATTTTATAATTGAAAATTGTTTGTTGAGTATTGAATATTGAGTATTCTTCTGAATAAATATTCAACAATCAATATTCAATGTTCAATGTTCAATTTGGCTACCTTGCTATCTAAATGTCTTACCCAATTGGAGAACTTAGGTCGAACACGTTTATTACGATGTTTAGTTCTTTAAATATGAAAGTTGATTGTTATGTTACCAACTTTAGTTCCCTGAATAAACTTCTGTTCCAGCTTTAGGCGGGACACTGCATCGTTCCATAGTACAGTTCAGCAATAAAAACCATTAAACCTTTAAACGATTAAACTTTTAAACATTAAATTATGAACCGGAAATCATTTCTTCAAAACTCAGCAATCACTTTAGGAGCATTAACCATAGCCCAACATAAAATATTTTCAGCCTGGCTGCAGGAACCCTGGAAAATAACCATGCTGACCAATGAGATTGGCATCTTTACTGAACGTGGCGGCACCATTGCCTTTTTACTTTCCAAGGACGGAATCCTGGTAGTTGACTCTCAATTTCCTGATCAGAGCAAACACCTGATTGATGAATTAAAAAAGAAATCAGAAAACCCTTTTAAATTATTGATCAATACACATCATCATGGCGATCATTCAGCAGGCAATATTTCTTTTAAAGGAATTGCAGAGCATGTGCTGGCACATGAAAACTCTTTAAAAAATCAAAAGAATGTAGCCGTTGCTAATAAAACTGAAGACAAACAACTTTACCCCGATCTGACTTTTACAAATACATGGAGTCAGAAATTTGACAAAGAAAAGATCTGCCTTTACTATTTTGGAGCGGCACATACCAATGGGGACAGTGTGATCCATTTTGAAAATGCCAACATTGCACACATGGGCGACCTGATGTTCAACCGACGTCAT
The DNA here is from genome assembly GCA_035292525.1 of Chitinophagaceae bacterium. Taxonomy (GTDB): domain Bacteria; phylum Bacteroidota; class Bacteroidia; order Chitinophagales; family Chitinophagaceae; genus VBAS01. The sequence goes on along the minus strand of DATDPZ010000252.1, from coordinate 441 downwards.
CCTTTTGTTGACAGAAGTGCCGGAGCCAATATGAAAAGCTGGGTGGAGGTGCTTGATAAAACAACAAATAAATTAGACCGGAAGACAAAATATATTTTCGGCCATGCAGCCGATGGATATGAGGTAACCGGCAGTACCGATGACCTGAAAAAATTTGGCGATTATCTTGAGGCAGTTTTAAAATTTACAGAAACTGAAATCAAAGCCGGAAAATCCAAAGAAGAATTTTTAAAAAATACTGCTATACCCGGATCTGGTGAATGGAAAGGTGATGGAATATCAAGACCACTGGGAGCAGCTTGGGAAGAGCTGATCGCGAAGTAAATTTGATCAATCTTATACTGATCAGCATCAGGATTTAAGTCTTCTCAAATGAGAAGAGACCCCTCTGGGAAAAATATAATTTCTACTATTATTTTACCGCTCTGCTCTTCTTCCCAG
>DATDPZ010000251.1:0-6886 GCA_035292525.1 Chitinophagaceae bacterium | reverse complement strand
ATCAACAAATCTGAAATCCTGATGTATCGTAATTATACCTGTGGAGAATTAAATTTAAAAAACAAAAACGAAGAAGTTACGCTAGCCGGGTGGGTTCAAACCATCAGGAAATTCGGCTCCATCACTTTTGTGGACCTTCGTGACCGTTATGGTATCACTCAGTTATTATTTGGTGAAGAACTCAATCAGCAACTGGAACAAAATCCACTGGGCCGTGAATTTGTTTTGCAGGCTACAGGTATGGTAACGGAACGTAGTAATAAAAATCCAAATATTCTCACAGGAGATATTGAAATAACGGTAACCTCTTTCAACATCCTCAACAAATCCGCCTTACCCCCTTTTACCATACAGGATGAAACAGACGGCGGCGATGATCTCCGGATGAAATATCGTTTTCTTGATTTGAGAAGAAATATTATCAGGAAAAATATGGAACTCCGGTATGCAGTTAACCGTGCTGTCAGAAATTATTTACACCGGCAAAATTTTATAGATATTGAAACTCCCTTTCTCATAAAATCTACTCCGGAAGGCGCCAGGGATTTTGTAGTGCCCTCCAGAATGAATGCAGGACAATTTTATGCATTACCCCAATCGCCGCAAACTTTCAAACAATTACTGATGATCAGTGGCTATGACCGTTACTACCAGATTGTAAAATGTTTTCGTGATGAAGACCTTCGTGCCGACAGGCAACCAGAATTTACCCAGATAGATTGTGAAATGGCTTTTGTGGAGCAGGATGATATTCTCAATATGTTTGAAGGAATGGTAAAAGCCATTTTTAAAGACGTAAAGAATATTGATTATACTGAGAAAGTAGAAAGAATCACCTGGGAAGACGCCATGTGGAATTATGGAAATGATAAACCGGATATCCGGTTTGACATGAAAATTGCCAATCTGGTTTTTACAAAACATATGTTTCCCAAAAAGCAAGCGGTTCTGGATAAAGAAATGTTTGCTATCCCCCCTTTGGGGGGTGGGGGGGCCACGGTGTTAGCCATTGCTGTACCGGGCTGTGCTGTTTATACCCGGAAACAAACAGATGAACTCACTGAATGGGTAAAACGTCCACAAGTAGGAATGGGTGGTCTTGGATATATCAGGTGTAATGCTGATGGTACATTTAAAAGCAGCATGGACAAATTTTTTAATGAGGAAAAATTAAAAGCAATTGCAGCATCCTGTAATGCAAAAACAGGTGACCTGGTTTTATTACTTGCCGGTGCAGAAGAAAGAACCAGAAAAGCAATCAGTGAACTCCGGATGGAAATGGCTGAACGGCTTGGCCTGAGAAAAAAAGATGAATTCAAATTACTCTGGGTACTGGATTTCCCTTTGTTTGAATATGCGGAAGAAGATAATCGCTGGGTGGCAAGGCATCATCCGTTTACTTCTCCCAAACCATCAGACATCGAAATTATGATCAATAACAACCCCGTTATTGAAGATGCAGCCACTTATTTACAACACCCCTATTCAGGTATCAAAGCAAACGCTTATGATATGGTATTGAATGGAAATGAAATTGGCGGAGGTTCCATCAGGATCTACCAGAGAGAATTGCAGGAAAAAATGTTTGCAGCTTTAGGCATGGATACAGAAGAACAACAGCACAAATTTGGGTTCCTGCTCAGCGCATTTGAGTATGGCGCTCCTCCTCATGGCGGCATAGCTTTTGGTTTCGACAGGCTTTGCGCCATTCTTGGCGGCAGCGAAATTATCCGTGACTTTATTGCTTTTCCAAAAAACAATTCAGGAAGAGATATGATGCTGGATGCACCTTCTACTATTGATGAAAAACAATTGAAAGAACTTCAAATAAAACTTGATCTGAAAAGCTAATCGGACTTTTTGTTACTTTAAAAAAATGAATCAATCTCCACTTGCAGAAAGAATACGTCCTTCTTCTTTGGATGAATTATTTGGACAGGAACACCTTACCGGCAATGGAAGCATCTTGCGCACAGCTATTGAAAATGGTAAAGTTCCGTCCATGATTCTTTGGGGTTCGCCGGGAACAGGCAAAACAACTATTGCTCATATCATTGCCCATACTTTACAGCTACCGTTCTTTCAGCTCAGTGCTATCAGTTCCGGTGTAAAAGAGGTACGGGAAGTAATTGAAACAGCAAAAACTAAACCCGGATCCATTTTATTTATTGATGAAATTCACCGGTTCAATAAAGGGCAGCAAGATGCATTGCTGGGTGCTGTGGAAAAAGGAATCATCACACTGATCGGCGCTACTACAGAAAATCCATCTTTTGAAGTGAATGCTGCTTTGCTCAGCCGATGCCAGGTATATGTTTTAAAACCCCTTGATAAATCACATTTTCACCAGCTTATCCAACTGGCTTTAAAAAAAGACGATTGGCTAAAAAAGAAAAACATCTTCATTAAAGAATATGAAGCATTATTTACCATCTCCGGTGGTGATGCCAGAAAACTTTTAAACCTGCTGGAACTCTGTGCAGAAGTGATGAACGAAGGAGAAGAATTAACTGATGAAAAGCTCATTGAAATAGCTCAACAACGCATTGCTCTTTATGATAAAAAAGGGGAACAACATTATGACATCATTTCTGCTTTTATAAAATCCATACGCGGCAGTGACCCCAATGCGGCTGTATATTGGCTGGCCAGGATGATTGAAGGAGGTGAAGATGTAAAATTTATTGCGCGGCGGCTGGTGATACTTGCCAGTGAAGATATCGGGAATGCAAACCCTACGGCACTGGTATTGGCAAATGCAGCTTTTGAAGCAGTAAATAAAATCGGATACCCGGAAGCCAATATTATTTTATCGCAATGTGCCACTTACCTGGCCGCGTCTCCCAAGAGTAATGCAGCAGTTGCTGCAATTGGAGCAGCACTTTCTGTTGTAAAACAAAAGGGTGATCTCCCCGTTCCTCTTCCCATTCGTAACTCACCCACCAGGCTTATGAAAAATATGGGCTATGGAAAAGGATATGAGTACTCCCATAATTATGAAAAAAATTTTTCTCCCCAGGAATACCTACCGGATGAAATAGCAGGTACAAAATTCTATGAACCGGGAAAAAATGCAAGGGAAGAAGAACTCAGAAAATTCCTGAAAAGTCTATGGAAAGATAAATATGGATATTAGTTTTTAATTTTTGATACCCCCGGGGAAAACAATAATGGAAAAAACTGTCCGTCCATCTTCTTTCCTTTCGGAATTACCGGTACTCCATCCAGCAAAGGTTCATCTGAATCAGAAATCACGCCATCAGCAAAAGCATTTATCACAAAAGCCCGCCTGGGTTTCTCACTTTTATTTTCTCCAGAACCATGTAAAGTGAGTGCATGATGAAAGATTGCTTCGCCAGCTTTCACTTCAGCAAAATGAGGATTTTCAAATTGCTTTTTCTGTTCATCATTCAAAAAATCTGTAATACCACGGAGCTCTCCGGCTATTACAGGTTTTGGTAAAAGGCCCCATTTATGGCTTCCGGCAATATATTGAAGACATCCGTTTTCACTGGTAGCATCATCCAATCCGCACCAGCAACTCAGGTGAGCAATGGGTTTCGTTCTTGTCCAGTAAGAATAATCCTGGTGCCAGGCTACTACTCCACCTTTTTTGGGCGGCTTTGCAAAAAGCTGGTCATGCCAGAAACGCACCGGTTTATCTCCTAACAGTTGGCTGGCTGCCACCAGAAACCTGGGATTCCAGAGAACATCATGAAAACTTTTTCCAATACGCCAGGCACCCAGTGCATGAAAAAGAATAGTGTCAGGGTTAGTTGATTCATTACTATGAAACTCATAATACAGATGATGACCCGGATGATGGGTATCGGCAATCCGGGTAAGTTCTGCTTTTAATTGTTCTATCTGACTTTCCTCAAGCATTTTTATCCCAGCCAAAAACCCGTTTTCATTGAAGAATGAAATTTGCTTATCACTTAATCTGTATGCCTCCCATTCATCAACAGAAACCGGCCATTGAAACAGATCGGTGATCAGTGCATGTACCTGGCTAAAATCATTTTTATTCATACACCAGTTTTTATTAAAATTACAGTTTTTAAAACCTGTTTTATTTTTAAAACATATTTTTAGTGCCGGTTAAAACTTCACAAAAAATATAATTTATTACCCCTATGACCTGGATATTGAAAAAATTTGAAGAACTGACCGTACATGAGCTTTATGCTATTCTCCAATTACGCAATGAAGTGTTTTCCATTGAACAAAATTGTATTTACCCCGACCTTGATGACAGAGATCAGCCAGCCGTTCACCTGATGGGTTTTGCCAATAAAAAATTAGTAGGATATGCCCGTATATTGCCGCCGGGCCTGGTCTATGACGATCCTTCCATCGGCCGGGTTGTTACAGCTACTTCGGTAAGAAAAACCGGAGTGGGAAAAGAATTAATGCACAGGTCAATTGAGGAATGTTTTAACCTTTATGGAAATGTAAATATTACACTTAGTGCCCAATTATATCTTAAAAAATTTTATGAATCTTTTGGTTTCAAAACCTGTGGTGACAAGTATCTTGAAGATGGCCTTGAACACATTAAGATGACAAGAAAATTTTCCAGGTAAAATCACCAAGTAGTTAAACATCATCTGCTTTTACAATAAAACCTCACCGTATTCGTCATAGATGGGTAGAGATAAAATTTCTATTTAGTCACCAGTAACCAATATCCCAACCGTGAATTTTTTGCGGTTGAAAACCAAACCTGGTATCTATGAGAGCAATTGTACCCATTGGCCTTCGAAGGGCATTTATTTTATTGTTCTTTCTTTTTTCTTATTCATGCTTTTCACAATCCATATCCTTTAAAAATGGTAAGTATGAATTAGGAGTAGGCATTGGTCCATCATTTTTTCTGGGCGACCTGGGTGGTGGTAGCGGCACGGGCAAAACTTTCCTGAAAGACCTTGATCTCCCCTTAACTAAACTTGCAAAAGGCGTTTATCTCAATGTGTACCCTGCAGAATGGTTTGGATTACGAATTGGTATAAATAAATCGCACCTGGAAGGAAGTGATGACCAGGTGAAGCTGACAGGTGGACGGGAATATTCAAGATGGAGAAGAAACCAATATTTTCAATCTGAAATTATAGAAGCCTATTTTGGTGTTGAAATTTATCCAACAGTGATGCTTGAAAAATATGATGGACTCCAGGGTAAGATCAGGCCTTATGGCGTAGTGGGAGTGGGTGCTTTTCATTTTAACCCGAAAGGATATTATTACCCGGATCCGAATGATGAGAATTCAAAAAAACTGGTCGAATTGAAACCGTTGCGTCTGGAAGGTCAGGGAATGACAGAGTACCCGGACAGAAAGGAATATGAACTTACACAATTAGAGATCCCGATGGGAGGAGGTTTCAAATATTATTTTAAAGAGAATGTTTATATCGGGATGGAAGTATTGCACCGAAAAACATTTACTGATTATATTGATGATGTAAGCACAAAATATATTGACCCGATCTATTTTCAAAAATACCTGGATGCTTCAAATGTGCCGATTGCCACTCAGCTTTATAACAGAGAGCCATTCAGAAATATTTCAAGGCCCACCACCGGCAGACAAAGAGGTGATCCGAAAGAAATGGATTCCTATTTCTCCACAACCATTCGCATGGGATGGAGAATAAACGGGAACAATTCTCCATCGGCAAGAGCAAGGAGGCAATTGAAATGCCCGGTGTTTTATTAATAGTTTAATCATGATCCGAACCTATATGAAAACAAATTTAACCCTGAAGAAAATCAAACAAAACTTGCTGTTGTTTTTACTGTTCATCTCAGTAAGTACGTTCATTTCCTGTACGGTAGTTGAAAATATACCGGCTGCAAACAATAGTCATAACGCAAAATTTACCAGAAAAGACAGAACGGTAAAAGTTTACCCGGACCTGGTAAAAAGATTAATGCATGTAAGAAACATAGAAAAAGATCTGTTAGATTTTTTTCTATTTGACCTGGAAGGCACCCTGATCCGCCATTTTAAAATGGAAGAAAATGATCATAAAAAAATCACCGGGTTGGAAAAGGGGCTTTACGTGTACCAGGTTTTTGTAGGTGATGAAATGAGTGAATCCGGAAAAATTATTTTCAAATAACTTAAAAAAATATTTAAACGCTGTTCCAATAAGTGGTAGTGGGCTTAATAGAATTCAATACCTGGTTGACTAAACCTGATCCGTTCCCTATCGATGCTCTTTTTCGTATGTATTAAAATTTTATTAAACACCCACTGCCTCTCTTATTGGACAATTTGAAACCGAGCTCTTCTAAATGCCATAACTAAGCCCGCAGAACAGGAAAATTGGTGTAATCTGATGTCCGTTGGATGAAAGTTCAGCAACTGTTGACCTGTCAATACATGGATTTGCTTAATCACTTCCTTTAAAACTGTGGGTTTTTTTTGCTTCTGCACATCACCTTTTTTTCCTGTTAATTACTTTATTATTTGTTTTTTAATGAAATCACTACATTTAGTTAACCAAAATCAACTATTATGAATTTTATTGAAAGAGCTAAAAACATTCTTATTACTCCAGATAAAGAATGGAATGTAATAAGCGGAGAACAACCAAACACTACCGGCATCATTACCGGTTATGTACTTCCTCTTGCCGGCGCAGCCGCAGTTGCCGCATTTATTGGTTACGGTATTATTGGTTTCAGAATTCTTGGCTTTCGTGTGGCCGGTATTGATTGGGGTATCTACCATGCCATTTCGATACTTGTTATGGGTATTGGAAGTGTTTTTCTTTGTGCCCTGATTATTGATGCATTTGCCCCAAGTTTTGGATCAGAGAAAAATATGGGCCGGTCTATTCAACTGCTTGCATACGCTTACACACCTATGTGGGTGGGTGGG
>DATDPZ010000250.1:0-27794 GCA_035292525.1 Chitinophagaceae bacterium | reverse complement strand
GAAAATACTATGTTATCCCGCCGGATTTTTCTTTACCGACTTTATCTCGTAGTTAATATTGCTATCATCTGGGTGCTGTTCAGTATTATTTTTTTATACAATATTGTAGAGGTGGAAAAAGAGGTGTTAGCCACCCGGAGACTAAGCTTCTTTTCACTTGCCTTTGCTATAATAGGCTTTATAGTAGCCGGAGCAGAAGCTTTTTTTCTTAAAGAAGCATTCCGGCGGTTCCCGCTTTGGTTATCTACCATATTGAGAATGACTTTTACATTTATTTTATTCTCTATTGTTTCAGTAGTATTTCTTGCAGCCTATTTTGTTATCCGGTATGATGGAGCCTTCAGTGAATTCACGGATGTTTTTTTAAATAAAATACTTATGACGCCCAGCTTTCTGATGTTTATGGTTGATCTGGGGCTGCTGGCATTTATATCCATCCTGATACTGGAAATATCTGATAAATACGGACCGGGTGGAATCAGAAATTTATTGAGAGGGCGGTATAACAAACCAAGAAATGAAAACAGGATTTTTCTTTTCCTGGACATTAATTCTTCTACTGCCATAGCCGAAAGAATTGGCCATCATCAATATTTTAACATGCTGAAAGATTTCTTTGCTGATATTACTGAACCCATACTCGCCAATGGGGGCCATATCTATCAGTATGTAGGCGATGAGGTGGTGCTTTCCTGGAAAAATAAAGCAGCAAATAAATTACGTTGCTTAAATTTTGTGAAGCAGGCAACCAATACCATTAAAAGAAAAGAAAATTACTACACTAAACAATACGATGTTGTCCCCACTTTTAAAACAGGTATTCATGCCGGTGATGTCACCGCCGGGTATATCGGGATCATTAAGAAAGATCTTGTTTTCAGTGGCGATACGTTAAATGTTACGGCAAGAATCCGCAGTAAATGTCATGATCTGAATCACCCTTTTATACTTTCTGAAGATTTCCTGAATGAATTTGATCCGCCTGCCCCTTTTACAATAAATAAAATTGGTGAAATGGAACTGAAAGGACGGGTGGAAAAAGAAAAACTGTATTCACTGAGTTTTGAATAGATAGTGAACATTTAAAAAAATTATTTACCAGACAATTGCTCAATAGCTTTCTCAATGGATTGGTATTGAAAAATAAAACCAGCTTTCAATATTTTTTCTGCACTTACGGTAAAACTTTTTAAAATTTCAACACTCATTTCTCCTATTATTATCTTAAGCGCTATTGATGGAACATGAATGGGAATAAAAAAACGACCTCTTTCAGTTGTAGCCATTTGTAAGATCAATTCTTTGTTGGTAACCGGGTTTGGAGACACTGCATTAAATGTTCCGTAAATATTTTCATTATCCAGCATAAAAAGAAACATTCTAACCACATCGTCAATATGAATCCAACTCATTACCTGGCTACCATTACCAGGAATAGTAGCTATTCCAAATTGTAATGGCTTTTTGAATTCTTTTAAGGCCCCTCCATCATTACTCAACACTATTCCTAAACGAAGTTTTACCAATCTTACTCCCAGGTCAATTACCGGATCTATTGCCGCTTCCCATTGTTTACAGGTTTGCCCAAGAAAATCTGAAGCCGCAGGATCTGATTCTTTAAATCCCCTGAAATCTTTTTCCGGATCTGGTCCATACCAACCCGTGGCTGAAGCACTGATCACTGTTTTTATTTTATTAGGATTCGTTCTTAAAATTTCAACAATCAGTTTGCCACTATCTACCCGGCTGTTCACAATTTCTTTTTTTCTTTTTGTTGTCCATCTTTTTTCTGCAATAGATGCCCCGGCAAGATGAATGATATAATCAGCTTTTTTGATTGCTTCATTATCTATTTCCTGCTTTTCCACGTTCCAGGATTTATATGTAAGATGTGGATGATTTGAATTTTGATTACCCTGATTTCTTGTAAGAACGATCACATGAAAACCTCTTTCCAGCAAAGCGGCTGTAATTGCATTACCAACTAAGCCCGTGCCGCCTGTGATGAGTATGGTGGAACCGGGATTCATGGCGATAAACAGGTGGAAAGTTAAAATTAAAGATCAGGTTTTTTTATCCGGGTCTTGCTGGTTTTTAATTTCTTCTAAACGGGCAATATCAAACATATCTTTTTCCCTATGTGAACGAAGCTTCATTTCTATCAGCATCTGATAAGGAACAATGTTTAAGAAAAGACCTGGCTGAATCTCAAATACGTTTTTCTGGTTTTCAGCTTCAGTATAGGAAATACTCCGGTGAACAAAAGTAAGCACATCTATGGCTGCATCAGCAGAACCAATTGTGCCAACAAAATGTGCAGAGAAGTCTTCATTGGTCAATGGTTCCACTTCCTTCTGTGAATAATTCATACAAAGCAGTGTATTAATAAAAGCTTGCTTGTTCTTGTTATCCGGAGCAAGCCATATATCCATATCGGCTGTGTGCCTGTTATAACCATAATAGTTAACAGCGTATCCGCCAATGAGTAAATACCGCAGGCTATTTTCCTGGGCACATTTTAGAAATAATAAAAACTCGTTATTCAGGATGTCCATTTGCGGATTTGAATTTTGCGGGACTTATCGGTAACAGGATGGAGTAAATTATTCATTTGCTGCATCTGGTTCAGTTTCCTGAACCGTTCAGTTACTGTTGACTGGCTCATTAATGTTTTATGATACTGTTCCTGTTCTTCCAGCGATTTAAAGATGCGGATTTGCTTACTCATACTCAAATTTATTAATTAAAACTGGCTTTGGCAACCAGGCCTGAACCACTGCTGATGAGGACGGTTAAGCCCGGATTCTTTTTATCATTGTAGAGATACTTAAAATATATAATGCATTTTGTATGTAGGGCTGGCGAAAGTGGAATGGAGAGTTTTATTTTACTGCTAAGGGATTAATAAATAAGAATATCAAAATTGATGTGCTGAATAATCTTGGACAAACTATTTACAGAACAGAACAAAGAGCCTTGTCCAATGATTTTTATAAGCTGCTTGATTTATCAAAGTTTCCGGATGGTATTTATAATGTCAGGATACTGGTTGATAAAAAATATTATTTGAGAAGGATAACAAAACGTAACTGATACTAATAGTTTTAAACTCATGTCTTTTTTTACCACCCCCAATTGAAATAAATTTTCAGGATGAAGTACTTCCCCCGCCAGCGGGGAATAACGTACAGCATGTGATTTGAAAAAAATAATTCTCATTTTTAGAACTTAGAAGATGTTCACTATCCCCCGCTGGCAGGGGAAGCGGATCGAACAGGAGAAATGTCGAATGGGGGTGGTAAAAAGCTGAATAGAATTACCGAACGATGAAAGGATTGCGACGCAACGGAAGATCAACCGGAGTTATCAAAGCTGGTATTATAAAAATCATTTACAATGTGAGATTGCTTCGTCGCTCAGCTTCTTTTTACAAAAAATACCCTCCGGTAGAAACCGGAGGGAACAACTAAAAACACTCGCCTAATAAGGCTGATTGGAAAGTCCTTCAAAAGGTTGGATTATTTAGTCAGGTTTTTTCCCGTCTAAAAATGTATTGATGGTGCTGATTTTTGTCTGGTTGTTATCGTCCGTTTTTACTTCGTAGTTGCTGTAAAAATTTTCGACAGCTGTGCTGGAGTTGCCATACAATTCCATATTGCGGCGGATAAAAGCCGGCACAGTCTCAAACTCATTATTGGGGTCGGCTGCGTTAATGTTAAAAGACAAATTGCGCAGTTTTTTCAGCCTTTCGGCTGCCCTACGTTTTTGATCTTCAGCTTCGTCCTGCAGAGCAGAATCCTCAACTGAATGTACCAAAGGTTCCTGGGTCTGATGGGCCAAGGGCTTATCCGCCGCTGGAATGTCGTCTCTCTCCACCAGTTTCATGTTGAAGAGTTCTTGTTCTTCATTCATGATGGGCTTTGAAGGGACCGGTTCTTCGGCAGAAGGCGTTGGGGTGAAAACCCCTGCTTGTGTTTCTGCATAAATATTGGATGGTCTGGCCAGATAGCCTCCCGATGCTGCAGACACCGGGGTAGTACTATTTTTAGTTTCTTTATTTTCTTCTTTTGTTGTACCGGGATTTTCAGGTTTGCGAGCCGAATGTAGTTCCTGCTTTTTAATTGCTATCGGGAATTTTTCCCCAGTAGTTCCACTTAGGCAACTACCCGTATTTTCCCCTGGTGTTTTTCCTGATTCATTCAGATCCCAGATAATTACAGGTGTTTCTTTTTCCGGTTGCAGTATGTATTCTTTTTTCTCCTCTTCCTCCAGTTCATCATCCTCTACTATCATCATGGCAGATACGGGTTCATTAGCAGCAGGCACATTCTCCACCATGCGTGGCGCCAGGGTATCCTCTGCCTTTTTTTCTTCATTCACTTCTTCCTTTACCGGCAATTCCGATGACATGTCATTAGGTTGCCCCAGCACCATGATGATCTTTTCTTCTTCTTTTTCTTTTTTCTTTTTCCGATGGCTGTCAGGTTCTGTTTTTGCAAACGGATCTTTGTGCTGGAACCCGGTAGCGATAAGGGTAATACCAATTTTTTTATCTAAAGAATTATCATAGCCCAGGCCCAGTATTACATCTGAATTATCTCCGGCTTGTGTCAATATATAATTCTGAATAACCTCTACTTCATCCATAGTAAATTCATGATCTCCTTCAGCAGAATTGATATTGATGAGAATCCATTTAGCACCGCGGATATCACTGTCATTTAACAACGGAGAATTCAATGCTTCTTCAATTGCTTTTTGTGCACGGTTCTCTCCTTCGGCAGCAGCGCTGCCAAGAATAGCCACACCACCGTTTTTCATCACGGTACATACATCGGCAAAATCCACATTGATCTGGCCGGTACTGCTGATCACATCTGTAATACATTTGGCTGCGGTGGCTAATACATTATCTGCTTTTGCAAACGCTTCACGCATTTTCAGGTTGCCAAACTGGTGACGGAGTTTATCATTACTGATCACCAGCAGTGTATCCACGTATTGCTTCAGAATCTTTATTCCTTCATCTGCCTGCTGAATACGTTTCTTTCCTTCGTAAGCAAAAGGAGTGGTAACTATTCCAACAGTAAGTATGCCCAGATCCTTACAAATCTTGGATATGATGGGAGTGCCCCCGGTACCGGTACCCCCACCCATGCCTGCGGTGATGAATGCCATCTTGGTATTCACTTCCAGGATACGGCGTATCTCTTCCAGTGATTCTTCAGTAGCCTGTCTTCCTATTTCAGGATTGGCGCCGGCACCCAAACCTTGTGTAAGGTGAGGCCCCAATTGAATTTTATTGGGCACTTCACTTTGTGCAATGGCTTGCGCATCGGTATTGCATATAATGAAATTCACGCCATCAATTTTCTGGTTAAACATATAATTGACGGCATTACTTCCCCCACCCCCTACACCAATCACTTTAATAATTGATGATTTTTCTTTAGGCAGATCAAAATGTATCATACGGTTGAATTTTGGTAGCCCCTTTAAGTCTTCCCCAATGGGGGAGACTTTCGAAGACTCTGATTAAATGGATTATAATTTTTTCCTGGTTTATAAAAGAACTTTTCAATCAATGAAATTTTCCTAAGCCTCCCCTCAGGGGAGGTTCAAAGGTCCTACAGATGATGATCCTCTTCTTCTTTGAAAAGATCAACCAGCCTGTCTTTGAACTTGTCCCAGAATCCTGTGAGGCTCTTACGTTTTTTCATAGAAGTGGAATCAATTCCGTCTTCGCCTGCATCACCTACTCCGTTTTCAGCCATCTTCTTCAAGCCATCAGGTACTTCCAGTTTCTTGAATTCTGTTTCAAACTGCTTGCGGTTATGTTCATAATCATCATAACCTTTTAATATTAAACCAACGCAGGTAGAGTAAGTAGGTTTTGCCAGTTCTTCAATATGCCCGGCTGCAAGATGTTCATTAGGGAAACCGATTCTTGCATTCAGCCCGGTAACATATTCTGTCAGCTGAATCATGTGTTTTAATTGTGAACCACCACCGGTAAGTATGATGCCGCCATTCAACGCTTTATTATCAAGACCTACTTGTTTCAGATGATAAGTAACAAAATCCAGTATCTCGCTCATTCGTGCCTGTATGATGTTGGCCAGGTTTTTTACACTGATTTCTTTTGCCGGCATGCCACGCAAACCAGGGATGGTGATAAATGCATTGTTTTTTGCTTCGTTTGCCAATGCACTTCCAAACTGAACTTTCATTTGCTCTGCGTGGGTTCTTAAAACACCCAAACCGGTTTTGATATCACTCGTGATATTTTCCCCGGCAAAAGGAATCACAGCTGTATGTTTTAAAATGCCTTCGTAAAAAACGGCAAGGTCAGTGGTACCCCCACCAATATCCACGATGGCAACACCTGCTTCCAGGTCTTCCTGTCCCATGACAGCAGCAGCAGATGCCAGCGGTTGCAATACTAAATCCTTGGTGGAAAGATTTGCCCGCTGTACACTGCGTTTGATATTGCGGATAGCATTTTTATCGCCGGTGATGATGTGAAAATTGGCACCGATCTTCACTCCCCCGTAACCAATGGGGTTGGGAATGTTTTGAAAATTATCAATTGTAAATTCCTGTGGAATCACATCAATAATCTGGTCTCCGGCAGGAATATATGTTTTGTATTGATCAGCAACCAGCTGATCAATTTCTTTTTGGATGATCTCTCCTTCTGTGTCCTGCCTCACAATATCCCCACGGGTTTGTAAACTTTTAATATGGTGGCCGGCGATGCCCACATACACTTCATTTACTTCCAGCCCGGGATTAGAAGCAAGACAATTTTCCAAAGCATTGTTGATCGCTTTGATAGTTTCATCAATGTTCAGCACCTGCCCGTGCTTTACACCGTTACTATTGGCACGTCCGAAACCAAGAATTTCCAATTTGCCAAATTCATTCTTCCTGCCGGCAATGACAGCAATTTTTGTAGTGCCTATGTCCAGGCCTACAATAATGGGTTGTTCGTTGTTCATATACTTCGGTTTTTAGTTGTTTACAAATTTTTATTTATCAATTGTCATTTTTTTTCCGGCTTTTATTATTCTACTCATCATCCCATGTGTCACTCACTTGTACGTTCAGTAATTCTGTTCAACTTTTTTACCCAACCCCTTTGATCTTTTTCTATTAGTAGTTCCTGCAGCCCCTCCTTCGGAGGGGATGATCATTCTTTAACAAGCACATTAATTCAAAATCCCTTTCTCCTAATATCTAACTCAACACTACTAACTACTAACAACCAACTACCAACTTTAAACTCCTGACTCTGAACTCCCGACTCCTAATTCTCCGTTTTCTTCGGCATTACAGCTTTTGGTTTTTTCTCATCGCTTTTGTTTTCATCTTCTTTGGGTAAGGAAGTAGTTTTCACAGCATTTGGATTGGTGGATGGAATACCGGTATTTTTCAAATTTGCCTTGTTATCATTCTGTTGATTCTCTTTTATGGTTGATTTTTCAATTTCAGTTTTTATAGCAGTTGTTGAATCTGCCTGCATTTTCTGTGCTTTATTGAGTAACTGCTCCACATTCATTCTTAATTTTGCCATGTCCACAGTACTTTTTTCTTTTCCCCGGTTTGTTCCGATTACCTGTCCGGCATACTGCACATCAACAACACGGTAAGTATTAAATCCACTTTTACTCAATACTTGTTTATAGAAAGTCATCAGCCTGTTAAACTTTTTATCAATGTCTTTCCCATCGCCCAGCCTTACCAGGTGATCTCCCACTACCGGGATCATTTCAAATCCGTTCGCCATCGGATTTTCTCCATTTACAATATCGATTTGTGCTACCTGGCTATTTAAAAAAGAATCGTTTAAAATATAGATGGCAATATTTTTTATATCCTGTAGCAGGACGCTGTCTTTTACAGTAATAATATTATTGGCCGGGTAAGAAGTAAACACCGGTAATCTTGCACTGACTTTTTCTGACAAAGGCAATCTTACCAAACTACTGTCAATATAAAATGAATCGCCGCCGGTAGTAAAAATCCTGGCAACAGGGTTTCGTTCAATAATTGAAATCCGGAGTATATTTCGGTTGTCAAACCACATTTCAGCGTCACTGATCCAGATATTGTCTTCCAGCAACTGTTCCAGCTGATCAAGATCTATTTCATTGACCTTTCTGCCTTTTACCTCAGTTCCCAAAGCGGCTTTCAGTAACCGGGTTATATCTTTTTCATCTATGAAATTATTTTCCTGAAGACTTTTAATGGAAATGGAATAATCGCTGCATAATTCTTTTTTCTTTTTTCCAATCGCAGCTATTAATAAGGTGAGCATACCTCCACCTATACTGATCCAGAGGAGGATAAATAAAATTTTTCTTATGGTGTCTTTGGTGTTCATTTCTGATTAGCGTTCTATTAATTCTTTTTTTATCGGTTCTATTAATGTGTCTATATCGCCGGCTCCGGCGGTAATCAATACTTCGCCAAAATCTTTATTCGCTGTTTTTGAAAAATCATTTTTTATCCATTTCATCAGTTGTTCTTTTGTCAAAACCCTTTTATGTTCATTTTTCATTTTATTCAAAATCATTTCACTGCTTACTCCTTCTATAGGCAGTTCCCTGGCAGGGTAAACAGGCAGCAGGATCACTTCATCTGCCAGGTCCAGTACTTCTGCGAAGCCATGGGCTAAATCTCTTGTTCGGCTGTACAGGTGAGGTTGAAAGATTACCGTACTTTTTCTGTCACTGAACAAGGACTTTGCTCCTTTGATCAGGGCTTTTAATTCTTCCGGGTGATGTGCATAGTCATCTATAAAAACCACTTCACCCCCCCGCTGCCCGCTTTGAGGTGAGTTAGCACCCCGAGGCGAAATCACATACTCAAACCTTCGCTTCACACCTTTAAAGTCTTCCACCGCTGCCTTTATTTTTTCATTTTCAATTCCCAAAGAACTTGCTACTGCAATTGCTGCCACTGCATTTTCCACATTATGCATGCCTCCCATGTGCAGCATTACGTTTTCCATTTTAATTTCCTTCACTACATCAAACTCATAACTTCCATTCTTCATCCTGATATTCTCTGCATACACATCAGCAGTTTCATTTTGGAGGCTATAAGTGAAATGTTTTCTGCTGTCCCCCGGGTGTTTTCCTTTTATCAATTCTTTTGCTCTCTTTAAACCAAACCTGCTGAACAACATACCACCCTCTTTTAGCTGATTACTGAAATCGATGAAAGCATTTTCCATTTCAACGGCTGTGCCGTAAATGTCCAGGTGATCAGCATCCATTGCAGTGATGACAGCCACATCAGGAAATAATTTCAAAAAACTTCTGTCATACTCATCGGCTTCCACCACACACACATTTCTTTCACTTGGCCAGAAATTAGTTCCGTAATTCACAGAAATTCCTCCCAGGAAAGCATTACAACCATACCCGCTGTGCCGGAGCAAATGAGCGATCATGGTACTGATAGTTGTTTTTCCATGAGTACCTGCTATACATATATTATAAGAACTTTCAGTTATACGCTGCAATGCATCACTCCTCTTTATCACTTTATACCCGTTCTGCCGGTAATAAACCAACTCTTTGTGATCTTTAGGAATTGCCGGCGTATAAACCACCCAATCCACATCTTTTGGAATCAACCCGATATTTTCCTCGTAGTGAATGGCTATTCCTGTTTTTTCCAATTCAGTTGTTAAAGAACTTTGTGATTTATCATATCCGCTTACACTTGCTCCTTTGTAATGATAGTACCTTGCCAACGCACTCATTCCTATTCCACCGATGCCAATAAAATAAATGTTGTTCATCTCCCCGGTTGATTTGTTCCTTTCATTATCATTTAAATTTTCAATGTTCAACTCCGAACTTTCGACTTTTTAATTTAGCCCCCGAAGGGGGAATTCATAAGGACAGTATTGTTTGGACTTTCTTTAATTCCATAATACTTTGAAAAATATTCAATACTCAACACGTAATTTTCAATTAACCAACAGCTTCAATATCTCTTCTGCTATTTTCTCATCTGCATTTACAATCGCTAACTGACCAATATTTTTTCTTAGCTCACTTTGTCTCTCTTCATCGTTTGCCAGTTCAATAATCATAGGAACTGCTTTTTCAATCGCTTCGCTATCTTTTACCATGATCGCTGCATTTTTTGCTACCAGGCTCACGGCATTCACCGTTTGATGATCTTCTGCTGCAAAATGATAAGGAACAAAGAGCACCGGTTTTTTCATAATACATAATTCTGCAATGGCTATGGCACCTGCTCTTGAGATCACCAGGTCTGCTGCAGCATATCCAAATTCCATCTGTGTAATAAAATCATTAACCCATACTGCTTTCATACCGGCGGTTTTTTCCTTTGCTTTTGTTGCATAAAGTTTTCCTGTTTGCCAGATCAACTGAAGCCCTGCATTCAACAGGTCGGAAAGCCCGTTATCAATTGCATCGTTTATGGATTTCGCTCCAAGGCTACCGCCTACTACCAGCACTGTTTTCCGGTTCTCATCCAATCCAAAAAATTTTATTCCTTCGCTCCGGCTTATTGCTGACTTAGTGATCGCAGTCCTGACAGGATTTCCAGCGATTACAATTTTTTCTTCAGGGAAAAAATTTTCCATCCGTTCGTAAGCCACACAAATTTTTGTTGCCCGTTTTCCCAACAGCTTATTTGTTTTTCCGGCAAAAGAATTTTGCTCCTGTATGACGGTAGGGATTTTCTTTTGCTGAGCCAAACGAAGCATGGGAAAACTTGCATAACCACCCACTCCAATGACGATATCCGGCTGAAAGGTTTTTATGATCTTACTTGCCTGGATAAAGCTTTTGAAAATCTTAAAAGGCAGCCCGATATTTTTTATCAAAGAACTTCTGTTGAATCCTGCAATATCCAATTCCTCGATCCTGTATCCTGCCCGGGGAACTTTTTCCATTTCCATTTTTCCTTTGGCCCCTACAAACAATATCTCTACTGACTCATCTTTTTTTTTCAATGCATTGGCAATAGCTATTGCCGGAAAAATATGTCCGCCGGTACCTCCTCCTGCTATTATAATCCGCTTGCTCAATTTTAATAATGTTCAATTTTCAATGCTTCATGTTCAATGCTCATTCTATTCATTTGAAAATTGAATATTGATCATTGAGCATTGATCATTTCTTTCTTTCCTTCATTTTGCTCTACATTCCTTGCCACACTAAGAATAATTCCTATCGCAAAACAGGTAAACAAAAAACTACTGCCACCCATGCTGATCAGGGGCAGCGTAACACCCGTTACCGGAAAAAGATTTACACTCACCGCCATATTTACCACCGCCTGAATCACCAGTGTAAAACTGAGTCCTAATGCCAGGAATGCTCCAAATGCATAAGGACATCGTTTAAAAATCCTGATGCTCCGCCATAAAAAAGCCAGGTATATGAATAATATAAATGCCCCGCCAATCAATCCATATTCTTCGATGATGATGGGATAAATAAAATCATTATAAGCCTGTGGTAAAAAATTCCGTTGAGTACTATTGCCGGGTCCTGCACCCACAAATCCACCTGATGCGATTGCAATTTTTGCCTGTGTAACCTGGTAAGCATCACCATCAATGGCTTGCTTGCCGGAATAAATAAATCCTTCAACACGGTTGATCCATGTATCTACCCTTGCAAATAAACCGGGTGATTTTTTTGTAGTTCTTATTATCTCTTCGCTACCTGAATGATGCCTCATCATTGCAGCAGTTATAAGAATAATTACGGGTATCATTGCAATACCGATAGTGACTAATAAATGCTTTGCTCTTGCCCTGCCGATAAACAAGAGTAAGATGCAGCTGGCTCCCAATAATAATGCGGTGGAAAGGTTGGCCGGTGCAATTAGTGCACAGGTAATACCAATGGGGATGATGACGGGTAAAAAACCCTGCCTGAAATCTTTTATTACATTTTGCTTTTTGCTGATCAGCCTGGCGAGGTACATGAATAAAGCCAGCTTGGCGAGGTCAGATGTCTGCATCGTCATATTAATAAAAGGTAACCTGATCCAGCGGCTTCCTTCATTCATACGAACACCGAAGAAAAGCGTATAAAATAATAAAGGGATGGATAAGAGGAAAAGTATCTGTGCCACCCTGGACCAGATGGTGTAATTGACCCGGTGAGTAAAATAGATCAGCGTCAGTCCGGATACTATAAAGGCGAACTGCTTGAATAAATAAATTTCAGTATTACCCCGGTATAATTTATAGGCTAATGAACCGGTGGCACTATAAACCACCAGCAAGGAAATCATGACCAGTAAAAAGACAAGTGCCCAGATAACTTTGTCTCCTTTGGTTCTTTGCCCAAAGTTTTTAATGGATGATTGTATGTTAGCTAATTCTGTCATTTATGTTTAATACTTCTACATTGCATTCCCATTCAATTTTTTACCCACCCCTTCCGAACTTTTCATTTTCAGCGATCTCTACTGCCTCTCCGAAGGAGGTGATGAAATATTTTCTTCCCGATTTATGTTTTTTCGAAATTTGCTGAATAAAGAACTGAACGTACAAGAGTGCCCGCCCGGATGAACCGTTCGGACGGGCGACGCAACAAAAGCTTAATAGTAGTAATCATGCCGGGTACATAAAAAATAAAATACTCTCACAATTCTTTCACTGCCTTTTTAAACTGATCGCCCCTGTCTTCATAATTTTTGAATAAATCAAAACTTGCACAAGCAGGGCTTAACAAAACCA
This sequence comes from Chitinophagaceae bacterium, assembly GCA_035292525.1. Lineage (GTDB taxonomy): Bacteria > Bacteroidota > Bacteroidia > Chitinophagales > Chitinophagaceae > VBAS01. Next base: position 15,046 of record DATDPZ010000250.1, on the reverse strand, counting down.
CATCACCTTTTTCTGAAAAATGAAAGGCAGCATGTACGGCTTCTGAGGCGCTGCCTGCGTTTACAATAGGGCTAACGATATTTCCAAATGCCTCGTGAATTTTCCGGTTGTCGGTGCCGAGACAAATGATAGCTTTTACTTTTTCTTTCACCAGGTCGGCAATGAGTGAATATTCATTTCCTTTATCCACTCCGCCAAGAATGAGGATGGTGGGTTTGTTTACACTTTCCAAAGCATACCAGGTGCTGTTGACATTGGTCGCTTTGCTATCGTTGATAAACGACACTCCCCGGACTGTGGCCACCGGTTCCATCCGGTGTTCAAGACTTTGAAAGGTGGTGACTGCTTCACGAATCTTTTCTTTACGTAACTCCAATATTGAAGTAGCCACACAAGCTGCCATGGTGTTATACTGGTTATGAATTCCTTTTAATGCAAAGTCAAAAACACTCATGTTGGTATATTCATTTCCTGTTCTTACAAACATGTCCCCGTCTTTGATAAATGCTCCGTTTGGTACTTCTTTTTTCATGCTGATTGGCAATTGTTTTGATTGAATACTGAATCCGATAGCTATCGGATTGTTTAAATAGTTTATAGTTACTTCATCATCCAGGCAATAAATGAAATAATCATTGGGTGCCTGGTTCATTGCGATACGGAATTTGCTCCGTATATAATTTTCAAACTTGTACTCATATCGGTCAAGATGGTCTTCGGTAATGTTGGTAAGTATCGCCACATCCGGTTTGAATGTTTTGATGTCGTCCAACTGAAAACTACTGACCTCCACGATGTAGAGCGGTTTGGGATCTATAGCAACCTGCCTGGCAAAAGAAACACCGATATTTCCTACTAATGCACATTCCAGTTCTGCTGTTTTGCAGATATGAAATATCATAGCGGTGGTGGTTGTTTTTCCATTGCTGCCGGTAATAGCAATTATTTTACTGTCGCCTTTAAATTGATAAGCCAGTTCTATTTCACTGATAATTTCTATTCCTTTTGCTCTTATCTTTTTCACCATTTCATTTTTTTCCGGAATACCCGGGCTTTTAATTACTACATCAGCATTCAGAATTTTTTCATCCGTGTGGCCAGCTTCTTCAAATTCAATTCCGGCATTTCGCAGTTCATTGCGATAGACCTCTTTCAAAGAACTTCCATCTGACAGGAAAACATCATACCCCTGTTGCTTCGCCAACAGTGCAGCTCCCACACCGCTTTCACCACCTCCAAGTATGACTATTCCCCGTTTCATGTTTCAATTCATTGTACGGAATCTGGTTCTTCACAAGCATTGGTTTTTTTGCACCACAATCTGGTTTGAATTTTAGTTTTGGTTTCTTAGGGTTTCAGATAATTGGTTTTTCAATAATTATATTTTGTCAATCCTGAATTGTCAGTCGTGATAAGAAACCTCTAATATTAACTCACGGTTCACACCTCAGGTTCTATCTCATCTTCAAAGTGGCAATACTCAACAACACACAAAGCATGGTCACAATCCAGAATCTTGTTACTATCTTCGCTTCATGAAATCCCAGCTTCTGGTAATGATGGTGCAGGGGGCTCATTAAAAAGATCCGCCTGCCTTCGCCATATTTTCTTTTTGTGTATTTGAAATAACCAACCTGCATCATCACACTCACATTCTCCACTAAAAACACACCGCAGAAAATAGGAATCAATAATTCTTTATGAACAATGATAGCCAGTGCTGCAATGATTCCTCCTAATGTCAAACTGCCGGTATCACCCATAAAAACCTGTGCCGGGTAAGAGTTGTACCAGATGAACCCGATACAGGCACCGGTCATGGCTGCAATAAAAACTGAAAGCTCACCCAGGTTGGGTATGTACATGATGTTGAGATACTCTGCAAAAAGGAAGCTACCGCTGGCATAAGCAAATATGCCGAGACATACTCCTACCAGGGCCGATGTTCCCGAAGCAAGGCCATCCAGCCCGTCTGTAATATTTGCTCCATTTGAAACTGCCACGATAATAAAGATGACAATGATGGTATATAACAACCAGGAAAAATTTCTTAATCCCGCAGGTAATAGTTTTGTGTAATTGAATTCATGATTCTTTACAAATGGGATGGTGGTGATGGGCTCTTTCGTTACAACAAATACTTTTTCCTTCCCGTTTACTAACCTCACTACCTGTGTCGGATCATTGGGATTGTAACTGCCTTTATATTCTCTCCATATTTTTACATCGTCATGGAAATAAAGGGTGAGCCCTACAAAAAGACCTAATCCAACCTGACCTAATATTTTAAACCAACCGGCTAATCCATCATTATCGCTTTTTCGGTAAGCGGCGTCATTTTGCCGCACAACTAATTTTGCTTTATGTTTCAGGTAATCATCAATAAAACCAATTAGTCCTAACCAAACAGTAGCCACCAGCATAATGACTATATATATTGTATCCAGCCGTGCAAACAATAAAGTGGGTATTAATATGCCAAGAATGATAATCAAACCACCCATAGTAGGAGTTCCTTTCTTTTTATCTTCATCTGCCAGGCCCAGTTCACGAATAGATTCTCCGATCATTCTTTTCTTCAACATTCTGATCAGGCTTTTTCCATAAATAAGGGTAATCACCAGGGATAACAACATGGCCAACAATACACGGAAAGTGGTGAACTCGAGTAACCTGCTTCCGGGGAACTTGATGTTTTGATCCTGAAACCATTCAAATAGATGGTACAACATGATGGCTTAGAGTTTATCTTTTTTTATTCTGCTATTATTGTCCAGGTTATTATCTGCTGGTTCTGTTTTCATTCATCATTTACTTAACAACTCAAACATTTCCTTCACTATTTCTTTATCATCAAAATGATATTTTATTCCTTTTATCTCCTGGTACTTTTCGTGGCCTTTGCCGGCTACCAGGATAATATCTTCTTCATTGGCTAAACTTATCGCTGTCTTTATGGCTTCTTTCCTGTCCATTATCGAGATACAATTTCTTTTTGCTGCTGCATTTACTCCTTTCTCCATGTCTTTTATAATCTGTGCCGGATCTTCTGACCTGGGATTGTCACTTGTTAACACTACCCTGTCACTATGTTCACAGGCTACTTCTGCCATCAAGGGTCTTTTTGTTTTATCCCTGTCACCTCCGCATCCTACCACGGTGATCATTTTTTCAAATCCTTTCTTCAGTTTTTTTATAGTAGCCAGTACATTTAATAAAGCATCCGGTGTATGAGCATAATCTACGATGGCAATGACTCTTGTTTTCGGAGCAATCATGTAATCAAACCTTCCTTCAGCACCGGTTAACACACTCAGGCATCTTAATACTTCCTGTTTATCTTCTCCCAGGCAAATGGCTGCTCCAAAAACAGCCAGCAGGTTATAGGCATTGAATTCACCAATCATCCTGAAATGAACTTCCTGGTCATTGATATTCATCTGCAATCCTGCGAGGCTGTTGTCTAAAATCTTTCCTTTAAAATCCGCCACCGTTTTCAAACTGTACAAATACTTTTTTGCATTTGTATTCTGCAGCATGATCATTCCCCTTTTATCATCTGCATTGCTGATTGCAAATGCATCCGAAGGCAAGGAATCAAAGAATGATTTTTTCACCCGGATATATTCATCAAATGACTGATGATAATCCAGGTGGTCATGACTGATATTGCTGAAAATGGCACCGGTAAACTCAAGGCCGGCACTCCGTTGCTGGTGAATGGCATGTGAACTGTTTTCCATGAACACATGTGTACAACCATCGTCAACCATTTTTCTCAGCATTTTGTTCAAACTAACAGCATCCGGTGTGGTGTGTGTAGCAGGAAAAGTTTTTTCCCCGATACAATTTTCCACCGTACTCAGTAATCCGCACCTGTATCCCAATGATGTAAAGAGCTTATATAATAAAGTCGCTATGGTTGTTTTTCCGTTTGTACCGGTTACTCCCAGCAACTTCATTTTCCCTGATGGTTTACCAAAAAAATTATGTGCTATAAACCCCGCTGCTGCCGAACTATTTTCTACCTGCACATAAGTAACTCCTTCTTTCTTTTTTGCAGGCATCTTTTCACATACAATCACTCCTGCGCCTGCTTCTGTTGCTTTATCAATGAATTTATGCCCATCTGTTGTCACTCCTTTCACTGCAACGAACAAAGCCCCCTTACTCACTTTTCCTGATTCTACCTGCACCTCACTCACTTCAATGTCTGTACTTCCAACTACAGACCTTATCGCAACTTTATATAGAATTTCTTTCAGTATCACAAACAAGCTTTAACCATTACCCGATTAACCTAACTCCACAAATACCGTCATCCCTTTTGCCAATGCTGTACCAGCCTGTATGGATTGCGCCAATACTTTTCCCTTACCTTTTGCCTGCACTTTTAATCCCATATTTTCTAACAGATAAACAGCATCTTTTAATCCCAAACCTTTTATATCCGGCATCAAACTGCTGCTGATGTTTCGTTCTTTTAATATTGGATGACCTGCAGGGTTCTGTAAAAAATTACCTGCATAAACAGCACTCCAGTTTGCCTGCTTCACAGAATCGTAATAAAATATATTCAGTGTCTGGTAAACATTTTTTATATCCCCGGTATAGCCTGTGTAATAATATACTGAGCTGTCTTTTTTCACTTCATAAACCGGTGAGGTTTTTCTATTCACATAGATCGCATATAACTTGGTGGCAATTTCACGGAAAACAGGAGCTGCCAATTGGCCACCGTAATGTTGAGCAGCATGAGGTCTTGTCCGAATCACAACAATACAACTGTACTGTGGATCATTTGCAGGAAAATAGCCGGCAAAAGAAGCCTGGTACACCATATCACTATATTTAATTTTACCATCGGCTACATGTGCCGTACCTGTTTTCCCGGCAACAGCAAATGGCATATTCTTAAATGCATTGCGGCCGGTTCCTTCTATAATTACTGCTTCCATACTTTCCCTTGCAGCTTTTGCTGTTGATGGTGAACAAATATTTTCATCTAAAACAGTGGGTTGAAACTCCCGGTATGGAATTCCATCCCTTTCAATCCTGTTCACCAGGTATGGCTTCATCATCTTGCCATCATTTGCTACCGCATTATAAAGGGTAAGTATGTGCAAAGGGCTGACCTGAATAGCATATCCAAAACTCATGGTAACCATATTCATAACACCACCTGATTTTTTTTCCAGTGGGGCCAAGCGTGGTGCAGGAATATCAGTAAGATCAATGGGTGATTTTACATCAAGAAAATATTTATGCAGGTACTCTTTAAATTTTTTGGGGTCATTACCGAAAGCTTTATAAGCCAACTTACTCATCCCCACATTTGAGCTATGAGAAAAACATTCAATTACTTTTAAAACAGACTTTGGAGATCTTTCTGCATCGTTTACTATCCTGGGACCTACAGGCATCCGGCCTGCATTTCCTACTTCAACGAGATCATTAATGGCAGAAGATTTTTTTTCAAGCACGGATAATAAGGTGGCCAGTTTGATGGTAGATCCCGGTTCCGTAACCCTTAGTGCATAATTATCATCTTCAAAATAACTGCCATCAGGATGCCGGCCCAGATTTGCAATTGCTTTGATCTTTCCTGTTTTAATTTCCATGACAATGGCAGTTCCATATTGTGCTTCACTTTGCAACATCATTTTCCTCAATGCTGTACCTGTGATGTCCTGCATATTCACATCTAATGTGGTAATAATATCCTTTCCGTTTTCGGGTTCCACCTGGTATCCATCAACCGGCACCGCTACTCCTCCGGCTATAAACCTGACAAGGCGTTGACCTTTTTGTCCGGTAAGTAAACTGTCATAACTTTTCTCTATCCCTACATTTTGTTTTTTGGCTTTTCCATTACTGGCTATATATTCCCTGGATAAACCAATGGTACGGTTGGCCAATAATCCAAATGGCATTAACCGTTTACTATTTTCCTCTACAATTACACCGCTTCGGTTTCTTCCCAGTCTTGCCAAAGGGAAATCCCTGAACGTTTTATATTCTTCAAACAGGAGTTTCTTCTTTAAAGGGTAATAGCGAATCTTGTTTTTGTAAGCAAGTTGTAAATCTGCTTTATACGACGCAGCTGACCTGTCAGCAAAATAGTTAGCAAGTGCTATGGAGAAAGAGTCAATATTATCTTTAAACCGTTTGCCGTTTTTTTCACGCAACCCGTCGGCCATAAAATCAATGTAGATATCAAAGGTGGGTAAAGAAGTACTCAGCATTTGACCGTCTTCGCTGTAAATAGTACCGCGGCCTGCATCTATTTCTTCAATTCGCTGATGAAGGCTGTCGCTCATACTGCTCCAGTAATCGCCCTGGAAATGTTGTATATAAAAAACCTTGCCAAGAACCACTAAACTCAGCATGACGATGCCGAGGAAACTGAGATACACTCTCCATAATATGTCACGTTTCACTTCCAATACCCGTTTTGGTTTTTTTAGTTGTTTACGCTTTTACAAGTAATTATCCTTTCTGCTTTTCTACTTTACCTTCTGCAAGTTCTTCTGGGAAAAATCTGAACTTCCTCCTCACCGCTTTTTCCCGGTTATTTTTTTTTCATCTGATCATCGACCAATAAAACCGGCGATTCTGTTAGTTCCTTTAATCCAAGTGGCTCCACTGCCTTTGCTAATTCACTCTGCTTGCTTTTATACATTACTTCACTTTTCACCGTTTTATATTCATACTGCAACTCCTTTACTTCTTTTGCAATTTTGTTGATGTTACGAATGGTTTTATCTGCATAGTGACCATTATAGATATAGAGTACTGCTAACATAGCCAGAAACAAAAAGAACGGAACCTGGTGAACAAGTGATTGATAATTCAACCAACGTCTCCAGCCAATAGCTGTCGGGTCTGGTTTGAAGTCCCGTTCTTTAATGTTCTCCTGTTCCGGCATAATGAACTGTTAGTATGTTTTGGTTTTTCATTTCCACATCGAATTTCAATTCTGAAAATTTGAAATTTCGTGTAGAGAATTTATTTTAAAGGAAAGGGAGCTTTCAGGTGCTTCTATCCTTTTTGTTTTTTCATAAGAACTTTTGAAAATTTGCTGCAGATGACTGAGGATTGATCATTCAATGCTCAGGGTTTTACTCTCTCTGCCACCCTCATCCTGGCGCTTCTTGCTCTTGGATTTTTTTTCATTTCTTCTTCAGAAGGTTCAACCGGTTTCTTAGTAATCACTTTCAACAGGCTGATCTTTTTAATCATTACAAAAGGATTGTCATTCGTCTGATTAAAAGTTTCCTGACGAAAAAAATTTTTTACCAACCTGTCTTCTAAAGAGTGAAACGTAATGATGACAACCCGGCCTCCGGGATTTAACAGGGATGGAATCTGCTGCAGCAATTCTTTTAATGCGCCGAGTTCGTCATTCACTTCAATTCTCAATGCCTGGAACACCTGGGCAAAGTACCTTTTAGGGTTTCCTTTCACTGCTCCGCGTAGTGCATTCATAAATGAATCGATAGAATTCAGGGAAACAGTTTGACGTACCTGTACAATTATTTTTGCCAATGTTTTGGAATTGGTTACTTCGCCATATTCCTCAAAGATTTTGTGCAGTTGCGTTTCGCTGTAGGTGTTCACCACATCAAAAGCTGAAAGTGCCTGGTGCTGATCCATCCGCATATCCAGTGCTGCATTAAATCTGATAGAAAATCCCCGGTCAGCTTCATCAAACTGATGACTGCTTACACCAAGATCAGCTAGAATTCCATCAACCGTTTTGAGATTATTCAACTTTAAAAACCGTTGAAGGTGCCGGAAATTATTCGGCACAAATGTGATTCTTGGATCTTGTGGAATGTTCTGTTTTGCATCTTCATCCTGGTCAAACGCAATCAGCTTTCCTTTTTCAGATAATTTTTCCAGAATGGCTTTTGAATGCCCACCTCCTCCAAAAGTGCAATCAACATAAATGCCTTCAGGCAAAATTTTTAAAGCATCCACTGTTTCTTTTAATAGAACCGGTGTATGGTATGCTTGTTCCAAATAATTATTAATTTTTCATTACTAATTATTCATTGCCTTTAGCCATTACATTTTTTGCCAGGTTACTGAAATCATCCGCAGAGAATGAGTCAAAGAGCTGATGGTACTTACTACTATCCCATATTTCGATTTTATTTACGGCTGCTACCAGCACAATATTTTTTTGCAGATCTGCATGCTCTTTCAGATTCGGCGGAACCAGTAAACGACCGGCATTATCCGGCTCTACCATTGTGGCACCATTTAAAAAGAAACGGCGAAATTCCCTGACCCTTGGGTCGAACTCGTTTAGTTTACTGATTTCTGCAAAGAGCGGTTCCCAACTTTTTATAGGGTAAAGGGCCAAACATTTTTCAAAGCCCCTGTTAATAACAAACAAATTCCCTTCCTCCTCCGTCAATTGCTTTTTAAAGCCCGCCGGTAAAAGGAAACGTCCTTTTGCATCCAATGTCGCTTCGAATTCTCCAAGAAAGCCTGTCATTATCAGTTGTTTGTATCAATTTCTACTAAATTGACACAAAATAACACTTTTTCCCACTTAACTACCAAATTTTTTACTTTTTATTTTTTCCCCAGCTAACTTTATGCTGTAAGCCTTTGCTGTATTAAGTTTGGAGGATTTATAAGTCTTTTTTTATAAAAATGTTGTGACTTGACTGTGGAAAGCGGTGGATAAGCTGTGGAAAGTGTGAATTTTAATAGAAAATTGGTAAAAAGCTCATCACATTAAACTTTACATTTTGCCAAAGGCCGGCTTTTCAGGGAAAGCTTTAATTAAAATAATAGAATCCGGTAACGTTTAGAGAAAAGAGTAATAAATCAGACAGAAAAAAGATTTGAGTTGTTTGAATTAAATTGTTCCCTTGCAAAACGCTGATACTTTTGTAATTCATCAAATGCAACAGTTGGTTGTGTTATGACAGACCCAAGAACATTTTCTATAAAAGATTTTACCTACTCCCTTCCTGAAGAAAGAATTGCCAGGTATCCTTTGCCCGAACGTGATGCTTCAAAACTTCTTATTTATAAAAAGGGGATTATCCGGGAGGATGTATATAAAAACATAGACCTTCACCTTCCTGAAGAATCGTTGTTGTTATTTAACGACAGCAAAGTGGTAGAAGCAAGATTATTATTTCAAAAATCTACAGGGGGTGTTATTGAAATTTTTTGCCTGGAACCTCATCATAAATACGCTGATATTACGTCGGCCATGATGCAACGCCAAAACGTAGTTTGGAAATGTCTCGTAGGTGGTGCTTCCAAATGGAAACCCGGACAAGTTCTTAAAAAAATATTTTTTTATGGGGAAAATGAATTTCTACTGACAGCAAAGTATATTGAAAAATCAGTTGAAAATTTTACGATAGAACTTTCCTGGAATATTCCCTCACTTTCATTTGCAGAAATATTACATCATACCGGGACAGTTCCATTACCACCTTATATAAAAAGACCCGCCGAAAAAAGTGATGTCATAAGGTACCAGACCATTTATGCCCGTAACGACGGTTCTGTGGCAGCACCCACAGCAGGTTTACATTTCACCAATACTGTTTTTCAAAAATTAGACGAAAAAAAAATACACAGGGATTGGGTAACCCTGCATGTGGGCGCCGGCACTTTTAAACCTGTAAAAAGTGAGCTAATGAACGATCATACAATGCATGCTGAGTTTTATTATGTAACCAGGTCTGTCATCGAAAACATTTTAAACCACCTTCCTGAAAAGATTATTGCCGTGGGTACCACTTCGCTGCGCACAATGGAAAGTTTATATTGGCTGGGTAAAAAAATAATAACAGACAAAAAGTTAAGGACATTGGATATTTCTCAATGGGAGGTGTACGACAGCCTGCCATCAGTTTCTGCTACAGAAGCATTGACTTCATTACTTGGCTGGATGGATAAAAATCACCTGGAATCGCTTTCTGCAAAAACGCAGCTCCTGATTGCTCCCGGATTTGAATTTAAAATTGCCAACGGGTTAATTACAAATTTTCATCAGCCCCAATCTACTTTGCTTTTGCTGGTTGCTGCTTTTGCCGGAAATAACTGGCAAAAAATATATGACTATGCTTTACTAAAAGATTTTCGCTTTCTTAGTTATGGGGATGGATGTTTGTTATGGAAATCTCAGGATTGATTTTTCCGCAGTGGAAGTTCTATCGTAAAAGTGCTGCCCCTCCCCGGTATACTATCCACTTTGATGTTTCCGCCGTGAGCATCCACTACTGTTTTCACATAGCTTAGTCCCAATCCAAAGCCTTTTACATTATGTATATTGCCGGTATGTGCCCGGTAAAATTTTTCAAAAATTTTCTTTACCGTATCCTTAGTCATTCCAATACCATTATCCTGCAGACTGATGAACATACTGGCGCCATTGGCCATAGTGGTAACTTTTATTTCCGGCGGCACATGATCTTTTGAATACTTAACTGCATTATCCAGCAGGTTATTTATCAGGTTCGGAAAATGCACTTCGTCTGCATCTACCAGGTCTTTACCTGAACTTAACTCAAGATCAATTTTCCCGTTCTTTTCTTCCAGCTGCAGTTTAAAATTACCGGCAATATCCTTGATCACTTCATGCACATGCGTTGGCTTTAGCATCAGGTCCACTTCATTTTTATCGAGCAGGGCTGCTTTTAAAATGGTTTCCACCTGCCGGTTCATCCGCTGGTTTTCTTCTTTAATAATGCTGCTGAAATAACTCATTTTCTGCCGGTCGTTAAGCACCTTATCATTTTTCATGGCATCTACTGCCAGTGAAATAGTGGCTAACGGAGTTTTAAATTCATGCGTCATGTTATTGATGAAATCATTTTTTATTTCGCTCAGCTTTTTTTGACGCAACATGGTATTCAGCGTTAAATAAAATGCAGCAAAAATAATGATGGTGAAAAGTAAAGCAGTAGCTATTCTCCATTGCAGTGATTTTAAAACAAGATCCTTGCTGTTGGGAACAATTACCATCAGCACTTCGTTGGGAGCCATGTTTTCTGAGATACTTCCTGTAGGGGACATGATGGGATATGCATAGGAATAGCAATTGGCGCTATCTTCAAAAAATTTTAAAAATTCATTAGATTGTCTTTCCAGGTATCCTATCATCCCAAGCGAAGTAGTAGATGCCAGTGCAAACTCAAAGTCAGTATCCGGCAACTCATTCATTAAAAACGCTCTTTTAATTTTTTCCCTCAGCTGAGCTGTTGTTATCCGGCTGCCTACAGTGGCGGGGCGAAGCATCTCTAATGAAAACTGATCCTGTTTCCAGGGAAAGCTATTGCCCTGTGAAAAAATTCCTCCTTTCATTTCTGCCAGCTCCGCACCTACCTGGCTGGTGGCACGCACTACTTTGCTTTTAAATTGTTCCTGCCGTACAATAATCATATTGTTGATCCATGAGATCTGTATAAATATGATACCAATCAGTGAAAGTGTAATTAATACTACTATTATGGGGAAAATTTTCTTCACAATAAGCCCGGGTAGTTTTAAATAAACCGGAGACGGACAAAGATAATGCCCCCCTGCTGGTTTTAACAGTTCACGATTTTTCCCAATGTTATTTTAACAGAGGTTAAACAGAAAAACGGCAGAAAGTACATTTTCTAAAGATAACTTTTCAAAAATAAAAATTCCATCATAAATTAGGTTTATGATTGATCCGTCAACAGGCATCTTATTAATATCAGATCCCTTTCTGAAAGATCCGAATTTCATGCGGTCTGTCGTTTTTTTGTGCGAACACCAGGATCAGGGAAGTTTTGGTTTTGTGTTAAACAGAAAATATGAGAATACATTAGATGAGCTGGTTCCTGAACTGGAGGGTTTTAAACTTCCTGTTTACTATGGAGGGCCGGTACAAATGGATACCCTTCATTTCCTGCATCAATACCCCGATGAAATTCCGGGTGGGGTGGAAGTAATTAAAAATGTTTACTGGGGTGGCGATTTTGAATTGGCAGTGGAAATGATCAGGAAGCAATTGATCAGCCCGGATAAGATCAGGTTTTTTATTGGTTACTCAGGTTGGGGAACCGGCCAATTAATTGAAGAGCTAAAAGAAAAAACCTGGCTGACCGTAAAAGCCATCAGCAAACTTGTTTTTCATAAAAAACATGAAGAGCTTTGGAAAGACAGCCTCAAACACCTGGGGGGTGATTTTGAAATAATGGTAAATTTTCCCATTGATCCGCAACTCAATTAAATATTTTCTTCCTGATTTTTCTCTGCCCGGATTAAATATTTTCCCTTTATATTTAATGACGGGTCATTAAAAGACTCATCTACTTTAAATGAAAAATTTGCTAATCCTGTTTTTTGCCACCAGTATTTTACTAATAAGTTGTTCAGAAAATAAAAAAAACCGTGTTTTGGTTTTTTTTAAAAACACATACTATTATCATAAATCCATCCCGGCAGGTGCTCAGCTTATTATCCGCCTGGGTAAAGAAAATAATTTTGATGTGGATACCACAGCTGATGCCGCTTTATTTACTGAAGAAAATCTGAAAAAATATTCGGCGGTTATTTTTTTAAATACAGCAGATAATACCGGCTCTCTTTTGAATAATTACCAGGAAGCAGACTTTGAACGTTTCATACAGGCAGGTGGTGGATATGTTGGTATTCATGCCGGCTCGGATGCAGAATACGATTGGGGCTGGTATGGAAAATTAGCCGGCGGTTATTTTAACGGTCACCCGGAAGAACAGCAAACAGGCACTTTAAATATTGCCGATCAAAATCATGTTTCAACAAAGCACCTGCCCGCACAATGGAAAATAAAAGAGGAGTGGTATAATTTCAGAAAACTGAATAAAGATATACAGGTATTAATGACGCTTGATGAAAAAACAATTGAGGGCGGTACCAATGGCGATTATCATCCGATAGCATGGTATCATGAGTTTGATGGTGGCAGGGCCTGGTACACTGCATTAGGCCATAGAGAAGAAACTTACAAAGACACTTTATTTATCCGGCATCTGCTGGGAGGTATTCAATACGCTATTGGTGATAATAAATCAGATTATTCAAAAGCAAAAACATTACGGGTGCCGGATGAAAAATATTTTTCCAAAACTGTTTTAACGGAAGGTGAATTTTTTGAACCTACCGAAATGACCATTCTTCCGAATCTGGATGTACTGATTGTACAACGCCGCGGTGAAATTCTTTTATATAAAAACAAAGAAAAGAAACTGAAGCAGGCTGGCTTCCTGGATGTTTATTTCAAATCGAAAAACGATGCCAACGTGGAAGAAGGTTTACTGGGTGTTTGCAAGGATCCTCAATTTGAAAAAAATAACCGGGTGTATATTTTTTACTCGCCGGCAGATACATCAGTCAATCGTTTATCAAGATTTGAACTGAAGGACGATACGATCGATCTCCGTTCTGAAAAAATTATTCTGCAGTTTTATTCTCAACGTGAGGTTTGCTGCCATACCGGTGGTTCCATCACTTTTGGCCCGGATGGTTTATTGTATGTTTCTACCGGTGATAATTCAACTCCCTTTGATGAAAAAGGACAACGGTTTGTAAACCGTGGATTTGCACCTCTTGATGAACGGCCTGGGCATGAACCTTATGATGCCAGAAGAAGTGCTTCCAACACGAATGATCTTCGCGGAAAAATTATCCGTATCAAAGTAAATGAGGATGGCACTTATAGTATTCCCGATGGAAACCTTTTTTCTAAAAACCAGCCAGGTACAAAACCTGAAATTTATATAATGGGAAACAGAAACCCCTACCGTATTTCTGTAGATCAGAAAAATGGCTTTTTATATTGGGGAGAAGTGGGACCGGATTCGGATAAAGACAGCCTGGATACCCGTGGACCAAAAGGTTATGATGAAATTAACCAGGCCAGGAGAGCCGGTTATTTTGGCTGGCCTTTGTTTATCGCAAATAATTTTGCTTACTACGAATACAATTATAATACAGGAAAAACAGGAACTAAGTTTGACCCGGCAAAACCCATTAATACTTCAGGAAATAATACAGGTATAAAAGAACTGCCACCTGCACAACCGGCTTTCATCTGGTATCCTTATGGTACATTCAATGATTTTCCACAGATGGGAAACGGCGGCCGCACAGCTATGGCCGGCCCTGTTTATCATTCAGATTTATTTCCCGGTAAAAAAGGTTTACCTGATTACTACAATGGCAAACTGTTCATTTATGAATGGATGAGAAATTTTATTAAAGTAGTCACCCTGCAACCAAATGGAGATTTTTATAAAATGGAACCATTTATGGGAAACAGCAAACTGGCTGCCCCGGTGGATATGGAGCTGGGCCCCGATGGAAAATTATATATCCTGGAATATGGCACTGGTTGGTTTACTAAAAATAAAGATGCAGCACTGAGCAGGATTGATTATAAAGAATAGACCGAGCATCATATCAGATAAATATATTCTGCGGTTCATCTTTGTATTTGCCGAAATTTATTTTTTGCATAGAAATAATTTACCAGTAAGACAATCACCAGGATAATTAATCCAAAGAACTCTCTGGTATCTTCTACCCAGGGTTTTTCTGCTTTCATGGTGGCAGCTATATTCTCTGCATTATGGTTAGTTATCCAATCCAGCACGCCATCTTTTACAAAAAATAAATACGCTGCATACCCCATGAAAAAAATAATGCCCAATAAATAAGCTTTCGGAAAATATTTATTTCTGAATGCCAGCCAGCAAAGCACGGCGCCATACATATAAACAGGTATCCACAGGTAAGGATCAGGATCGTTGTATTGAAGGGCGGCAGAGAAGATGAAGAGCAGGCAGAAGAGGAGATTGAAGATTTTCATAATGTAATCCCACAAAAAACTCTCATCTCCCGATAGCTATCGGGTTCTGAAAAGGGTAATCATGTTTTCACCATGCAGATTCAAAGGACTTCATACAATAATTTACTCTACCGGATTTGCTCCTTCCACCAGCACGGTTATTTTGTTATTCAGTACTTCCACAAATCCTCCCTGGATATCAAAATA
>DATDPZ010000249.1:0-9527 GCA_035292525.1 Chitinophagaceae bacterium | reverse complement strand
TTTTTTTGCGGTTCATCCAGTTGTTGCCAGCGTTCGTCTGTTTCATCAATATAAAAATCAGAATTGGTGTAAAGATCGATCAGCGAAGAAAACCCACGCCTCAGTTCCGTTTCTATTGTGGAAGAATTAGTATCAAAAGTTCTTGCCAATGCCCCGGCCATATTGTGAACCGGGCTGCGTTCAGGACGAAAATCAGCGACAGCCCAGTTGGTGTATTTAGCCTTAAAAAATCCAGCCCTGGCATTAGGAATAAGACCAGCATAAATTAAGGATGACTTTCCATCACCGGAAGCGCCGGTTACCATCATGAATTTATTTTGCTCCAAAAGAGAAGTGATCTGGTCCACCTGCAGATCCCTGCCTTTAAAATAAAGACTTTCCTCTTCGGTAAAAGAACGAAGTCCGGTATAGGGGCATATGGTTTGCTGATCAATCATCTATTCGTTTTCATTTACATAAGGAAGAAATCTCCGGGAAAAAATGAGTTCATTGTTTTTAAATTTCTCCCATTCTTTCTTTTTGGTTTGCGATAAATTGAATCCGTCAATGCTGAGCCTGAAAAAATTTGCTTTGTCTCCCGCTGAAATAAGAAGCGGCGCTTGTTGCTGCGCTTTATACAGCTTTCCCTGAAAAGCGTATGCTCTGCTAAACCTCGTAATTGCAGCAAACTTATTACCGGAATTTTTTATAGTTTGATAAGCTTCCTTTGAATTTTTTTCAGGATTTATATACATTAAAGCTATGGCCACCTGGTGCCGGTTGGGCTGAAATGCAGCCGGATTGTCAAGCCGTTTCATTTCCACTCGGGCAGAATCCAGCAATCGTTGGGCCATCTCCGGTGCTTTTTTATTTAGCGATATCAACTGGCTGGCATAGGCATACAACGAAGACCGGTTAACTTCTTTCTTGAAAACATTTAGAAAAGTAAAAGCTAAATCAAACTGATTGTTTACGGTTAAATCAGCTATTGCTTTTCCCACCAACTCAAAAGAATAAGTATTAACAAAATTGAAATTTTTATATTGAAATGCATTGAGCAATTTATCAAGCTGAATCTGCCGCAGGTATGTAATGCCCCTAGCAGTATCATTTTGATTAAAGGCATTTTCAGCAAGGTGGAGATAAAGAATATTCAGGTCGGCTATTTGGTTTGCTTTTCGCTCTTTCAGTTTAGCGGCAAGCCTGTCCATTAACTCGCCAGGCATCTGATCAGTCAGAAAAACATCCCGGGAACTAATGAGAATCTGGTAATCGAGTAGCCAGAGTTCAAAGTATTTAAAGTAATCAGCCTTTTCATAAATTAAATTAAATAAATCATTATCCAGTAAATATCCTATAAAATCTGATGAATAAAAAAACTGTATAATTGATCTCGGTTCAAAAGGATGAAACGGGACTCGATAATCTGGATACAGAAAAAGAAATCTCCGGGGCATAGTGATTAAATCAGATCCCGACGTACCAATGATTGAAATTGCCTGGTTCAGATATTCCCCCGAAACTTGTTGATAATACTGAATGGCATCTTTAAACAGCTGATCTGTTCCGAATTCTGCACTACTACCCCGCATCGCTTTCCGGTAAGCAAGAAAAATGCCCTCATTTTTGTTGATAACAGCAAGGTTAAAGTTTCGTTCATCGGTGTCATTTATTTTTAAAATCTCATCTTTGAGTTTTGTAAAGAAGAAAGAAAGCATGCTATCGCTGGCAAACTCTAAATTTTGATTAGAAAATACCTGGCCCCCGGCTCCCGAATAAAAATTGGTGTTTGAGGAATTAATCACTGACCATGAAACCAACCTGTTGTAAAATTCTGTTGACTGTATATTTTTCCGGGTACAATAGCCTTGAACAAATTCATCAAGCTTGTCAGTATTTTCATAAATATAAAACACGGCAGCTATCTGGGAGGCATTTTCTATATGTGTTGCAAGATCGTTTTGGAAAAATCCGGCCTGGTACTGTAATAAAGTGTCCATACACTGCAACACCATTTCAGTTCTGCCTGCCGCTGCATATAAATATGCCAGGTCCTGGTAAAGCCCATTAAACCGCGGACCATAATTCTGGCTTCCCCGGACTAATAACTTATCCCGCTGGTAATTTTTTTCGAGCCAAGAAGATCTTTTCTTATTTTCAAACGGAGAAATAATTCCCAACAATTGGATGATTTCATCCGGAGAAAATACTTTATGATTAATACCATTATCGAGTGCCAGGCTTAAATTTTGTATTTCAGTAAAACTTTCCGGCTGTTCATTAAAAATATGCATAGCCCATTTGCCAGAACGTTTTGCATTGTTTGTAACAAATGATTTTAGTGATTCATCCTGGTTGAAAAAATAAGCAAGCCCCGCAGTTACTGAAAAATCATGAATCAATTTTAGCTTTTCAGAAAGTTCACGAATATTGTTAGTGATAGCAAGTTGCCCCAGCAAACTATCAGCTATAGTCAGGCTTTGTAAAATTTCAATCTTCGGTTCATACCGGCCCTGCATTATCAATTGGGTGGCTATTCCGGTAGCTATTTTTATTTTTTGCCCGGGTTCTTTTACCGCATCAATTACTTCCGGTATGGTCAGGTTACCCAATA
This sequence comes from Chitinophagaceae bacterium, assembly GCA_035292525.1. GTDB lineage: Bacteria > Bacteroidota > Bacteroidia > Chitinophagales > Chitinophagaceae > VBAS01. Next base: position 6,934 of record DATDPZ010000249.1, on the reverse strand, counting down.
TGAGTTGTTCGGTAATTACAGGAATGGGAAACTCCGGGCTTAGTTTGGGTACATTGGCAAGTTCAAATGTCTGCTCTTTAATAGATTTAAGTACAGAGTCATTTTGCTTACGGATATAATCCCTGATACCAAATGAACTCAGAATAATTACTGCAATAATGCCCAGTGCCGCAGCAATTCGCTTGGCGCCATAACGCATTATTGTCCGGGTTACCGCATGTTTTTTTGCACTTTGGGCCAGGAACTCCTGCGCATTACTCAATACCTGTTTTGCATTTGAAAGTTTTTTATCCTGTTCTATTTCCTCCGGCAGGTAACGGGCAATCCAATGTGCATTGGGTTTAGTAGTCTTAAACCAGTTTTCAAAATAGGTAAGAGGCCCTATAGGTAATAAAAAATCTTTTGACTTACCGCTTTCCACCCAGCGGTTCAGCTGTTGTTCAAAGTCCAATGAAATGGTATAATTATCAAATTCCTCCTTGGCCCATTGCTCCAGGTATTCCCAGTTACGTATTAAGCTTTCGTGGGTAATATCCAATACATCCTTATTGCTGAGCGTTTGGCTTTCGGTATCATCCAAAATGAATGGACGGATAAATGTATTACCCGGCTCTCTGAAAATATTCAGTACGGCGCCAACTTCTTTGGTTCCGAATTCAGGTCTGCCTATAATATTTGTAATCTCTTTGAGCGTCATCCGGTTTCTTACTGCACGGCTCTGATCAATTTTTGTCAGACAAGTGAAAGTTGTTTTTATAATTGTTTTTGCATCTTCATCTGAAATATTTAAACCGGTTTTCTTTGCATAATACTCTTCGGACTGTTCATAGAGTTTATTTGTATGCGTATCCAGCACATTCTGCAAGTCAGGTTTATGATAACAAGCTTTGATATCAGGAGACAGGCCTTCAAACCATTTTTTATATCTGTCAACCTGTTCATCAGGCAATTCATTCACCGGCATCCCGCCCACCATCGCATAATGTATCAGATCCATTTCTTCTTTTCCATTATCTGCAGCATGCCAAATCTGGTTAAGGGCATGTTGCACGATGGGTAGCTGATCTACCCCTTCAGTTAAATCATGGATCAGCCGTTCTGTTAATCGCCTTGTAATACGGTTGCCGCTTAAAACGGCAGGTTCTTCAATTACCTGTTGCAACTGAGTACGGTTAAGTCTTGGTACAAAAAACTGGGAGAAGCCTATATATTCAGGAAGACCACGAAAAGCTGCGCATTGCCCGATATAATCTGACCGCATGGTGAATACAATATATACAGGCAGAACATCATCCAATGCAATACGGGCAGTTTCCAGTAATAGATTCAAAACAAGATTGGCATCAACCGAAGGCACTCCCTTGTGATAATTTTCCGGGTTGGTAAAAAATTCCTCAAACTGATCTACAAGAATAATAAGGTTAGCGGCTTCACGTTTCAGTTTGGCTTTCCCGGCATCATCTGCCGACTGCCAGGCAATAGAATTAATATCAATATGCCGTTTTGAATTTTTATACAGATCTATAATGGCAGAGAAGCCATGACTCAATTCTGACTGAACAGAATGCGTATTGGCAATTCCCAGTTGTTTGGCAATTGACTTACATAAATTCTGGAATGGTGTTCGTTCGGGCCTGAAGTCTGCCACACACCATTGTGTATATTTGGATTTTAAAAAACCTGCTCTTGCATTGGGAATAATACCGGCATATATCAAAGAAGATTTTCCATCACCTGATGCACCCGTAAGCATTAAAAATTTATTTCGCTGCAGTTGTTGCGTGGCCTGGTCAATATCATCCTCCCTCCCTTTAAAATAAAGTGATTCATCTTCAGTAAAGGATCTCAATCCTGTATAAGGACAAATTTGATCTGCTTCGAACATGATGGTGGATTACTCTTTTTAATTTAATTTGCTGTACTCTTTTTTTACTTCCATGGGTATGGTTTCTTTAGGAACTATTGTAGATGTAACACGAGGCGCTTTAAAATTACGGGCCAGGTTACTTTGGGGATTGTCTTCGCCAACCAGGAACATAGGGGTTGGAGAAGAAGCACCGCCTACTTGTTTCCATATCTGTTTGATGAATGGAAGTGCCCAGTCTGCTGCATATTTAAAATACACTACGGCTAATTTACTTTTTGGAATCTGTTGTGATGACATTTCCCGGTAAGAGTCTTCGCCTTCGGGCAGAATATTCATGGTTTCAACCGGAAACTCTAAACTCAATTCATCCACAATAACCATAGCTTCCTGTTCATCCTGCTGATTAAAAATAAAAAATATATCCGTGTCTTTAGAATCATATACAGTTGCATCCTGTTTCATCATCACCACCCGCATATCATCCACCAGCTGCATCGGTCCATGGCTGTTGGAGAACATCATGTTCCGGGTAATATTGTTTCGGATATATTTAATAAAGTTCTGTTGAGCCGGTTTTGCAGATACATTGCTTTCCGGCAATTGCCAAACAAATACATTAAAATCAGATCCTGATGAAGCAATTTGATTTTTTGCTTCCAGAAACTGGAATTGCGGGAATGATATTTCTTCATCTGATTCGAAACGTCTGCCAAATTCTCCGCTTAACATATGCAGGGAACAAATACATTTTTTTAAATCCTCATTTACTTTTTCTTTAAATGTCTCATCTTCCGCCGGGCAGTCAACTGTTGGTAAAACATTAAAACCGGCCTTTTGAAGTATGATGGCCATTTCTTCCCGGCTTTCTTTAAGATCATTGGAGGTCCAGGCCAGGTAAATATTTGGTCGCTGGCGATCGATCACCTGGACTTTTATAGCTGCAGATATTGATTTTGCAGTAACATTGGGAACAATTTGACGGGCAGTTGGCTGATAAGTTTCAGAAACAGCCGGACTGCTGCCTTGCTGGCTGAGTTTGATACCAGAAATTATTTCTTTTATCGCATTCGCCAGTTTATTGATCTGGTTCCGGTACATGGGCCTTTGTGAGCTGTCATGCTTATCATCGTCTGTTGGATGCAAAGGACGGTTAACTCCCTGTTCCCGGTATATAAAATCAATAGATCTTAACCCTCCGGATAGTTCAGACTCCAGTAATTTAACATCTGCGGTATCAATTTCATGAATTTTAATGGGGATCACCCGTGATGTGATATTGCCATTGGGTAATTTTATAGTACTGCCTAACTGATCTTTTTTTATTTCTTCCTTAAAAACCCTGAACTCATTTTTCCAAACCGGAGAATTTTCATCACAATATGTTTGAGATATAACCGGAATAAAAATCAATGAATTTATTTTGGGAGAAGTGGATCCGTCTGCATTTTCAAATCCTACTCTTTTATCTTCAGGATTTTTGTCAAAAAAGATGGTAAGCTTGTCTTTTAATGTAGCGCTTAATTCCTGGTTGAGTTTTTCAACAAATTCAGTTACCCATCCATCGTAATTATTGTCATGATACCTGTAACTGATATGCACATCATAATCAAAAGACGGGATGATGGAAGAGTTAATTAGTCTTTTGCTGTTAATTTCATTTACTTCATTTCCGGCTGAAAATATTTTATAGACCTGAATGGGTTCATTTACATTTTTAAGGTTTTCGACTCTTAAAAATTCAGCCCTGATATCGCTTTTATTTGCCAGGTTCCTGTAAACAGATTCAGAAACATAAATACCAGCCGGTGGAGCCAATACCTGCAGGCGGGAAGCAATATTGACGGCATCGCCAAAAATATCGTTGTTTTCAAAAACCACTTCGCCCTGGTGAATACCAATCCGCAATTCAAAAGCTTTTGAATTAAAACAAGCTTCCTGAATTTTAATGGCGGCATAAACTGCATTACTGGCGGCAGAAAAACTTGCCAAAACACCATCGCCCAATTCCTTGATCCACTGTCCGCCAAATTCTTCAATGATGGGTTTTTGTATTTCCCTGTTTTTGCGTAGCAGTTCAAAAGCTTTTTGTTCATCTTTACCCATCATTGCTGTGTATCCAACAATATCGGTAAACATGATGGCGGCTAGTTGGCGGGTTTGTAACATTCAGGGAAATTAATAATAAATATTCAATTCACGGAAAAATTTATTTAACAATTGTCAGGGAAAAATGAATGAAAATTCAAAAGTGCTACTCCCTTATTATTGATCAAAAAGATTAAAGCGGAAAAACTTATAACTCTTACTTTCCGATACAGAACTTGCTGAAAATATAATCCAGTTGATCTTCGTTAGTAATCTCTCCGGTAATTTCTCCAAGGTAATGCAGACAACGGCGGATATCTAATGCCAGCAGATCCCCAGGTAGTTTATTTTCCAAGCCTTCATAAATATCATTTAGTGATTTTTGAACTTCCTTTAAAGCATGAAAATGACGGGCATTGGTTACTACAATATTTTCAGTATTTAGCTTCCCTGCAAGAACAAGGTCAACCATCCTTCCCTTCAAAATCTCCGTATGACGATTTTCTTTTGCAGAAATAAAAACTACATTTTCTACAGAAAAATATTTTTCTTTTACTTCAGCCTCAACTTCCCGGTCAATTTTATTGGCTACCATCAGAAATTTTATTCCTTCCTTTTTGAAACTGGCGACAAGAGTTTTCAAATCTTCGATTGATTCCGAGCCGCTATCAAACATATAAAGTACGATATCCGCAGTTTTAATTTTTTCCAAACTTCTTTCAATGCCAATTTTTTCAATACTGTCTGTACTGTGTTCCCTGATACCAGCCGTATCTATCAACCGAAACAGTATACCATCAATATTGATCACTTCTTCAATCGTATCTCTGGTAGTACCAGCTATTTCACTTACAATAGCACGGTTCTCATTCAACAAAGAGTTGAGAAGAGTTGATTTGCCGGCATTTGGTTTTCCAACTATAGCTACTGAAACACCATTCTTGATGACATTACCTAATTGAAATGAGTTTATTAGTTTATCAGTTAATTGGGTTAATTGATTTATCAAATCATAGAATTTTGTACGATCAGCAAACTCTACATCTTCCTGGCTGAAATCAAGTTCCAGTTCTATTAATGCAGAAAATGTTATCATTTGCACTCTGAGTTCTTTTAATTTGTCAGAAAACCCGCCTCGAATATTTTTTAATGCTGTATGATGTGATGCAGCAGTGTTTGAAGCAATAAGATCTGCTACAGCTTCTGCCTGTATAAGATCTAATTTACCTTTTAAGAAAGCCCTTTGTGTAAATTCCCCCGGCCTGGCTAGCCTGGCTCCTCTTTTTATACACGCATCAATAATCTGCTGATGTATGAAGGATGAACCGTGTGCACCGATCTCAACGATATCTTCACCAGTATAACTTTTAGGATTTTTAAATAATGATACTACCACTTCATCCAGCAAATGATCTTCATCTTTAAGTAACCCTACATGAAGTGTATGAGAATTCTCCTTCAACAGATCTTTAGAAGGAAACAATGCATTGGCAATTTGAATCGCTTTTTCCCCACTTAACCTGATAACCCCGATTGCAGCTACACCCGGCGCTGTAGCCAGAGCAACAATTGTATCATCCCAACCGGAAAGTTTACCATTCATAAGTCAACTCCAAAGGAGTCCTTTAGACAAAAGAAAAAATCCCCCTGTATTGAGGAGGATTTATTATTATTTATTGATAGAAATTATTCCTCAGAAACTACAAAGGTAATGGGCTGTCTTCTGTAAGCTTTTACATTTCTTCCGTTTTGAACAGCCGGCACCCAGTTTGGTCCTTTCCGGATAACTTTCACTGCTTCTTCCTCCATACCGTACCCATGGTTTGTAACGGCTTTTACATCACTAATCTTTCCCTCTTTATCAACTACAAACTGTACAACCACTGTATAGGAACCTTCACGGGCCCCGTTATCAACAGGAGTATTTGCATCAAGGTTTCTTTCCAGGAATTTACGCCATTCTCTTTCGCCCCCTTTAAAACTAGCTTCCACTTCTACTTTTTCAAAAATCTTGTTTTCATCATCTTCTTTCTTCTCTTCGATTATTTTTTTCCCTTCATCAATGATCGCCGGCGCCAGGTTCAAATCTTTAATTCCTTCCTGGCTGATAACTGCAATCTTAGTGTCCTCCAATTTTTCTTGTTCTGGTGGAATATCCTCTTTCTTTACTTCTTCATCCTTCACAATCTTTGGTGGGGTGAATTTTGTCATTTCCACTTTTGGCGGTTCCTGTTTTGGTGGCGGTGGCGGTGGTGGTTCAATTTTCTTTTCTTCCTCCTGTTTTATCTCAGTAAGTACCACTTCCCGGGCTTCAATTTTTCCTGCTTTCTTTTTTAATTCACCAGCCAGTAAAGAACCGCCCACTCCCAGTAAAGCCACTGCTACCATACAAAGCAGTGCAATTGTCATTCTTTTATTGTATGATTTTCGCAATTCATACGCACCATAAGCTTTATTTCTATCTTCAAATAAAAGATCAAGAAGATCGCTGGTTAATATTTTATTTACGTCCATTTTAAAATCATTTAAAATTCAGAGATAAAGAATTAAATTATTCCATAGGGAATCAATGATAATTTACTAATTGACATCAGTCTTTTGTATCAACTCCTTTTCTATAGGAAACAGTTCCACCATGGCAAATCGCTTTACCTCATTGATGGTCATTTCATCAAGGATATCCACCGTGTTCTTAAATGTGGCCTCGTCATCCGGTTTTATTACAATTACAAGATCTTTGTCGCGGCATGAGTTTTTATCCCCATTATATTTCTTCCAGATTTCTTCACAACTTGAATCATGCTGATGGGTATCCTGTACGGCTTTCTTTTTATTAATAATTATTTCGCGGATACCTTTAAAAGTGGTTGTTTCAAAATTAGAAGCATCCGGAAGCAATTGCCCTTCATAATAATAAACTACGTTGTTTTTGCCTAGTAACAAAGTCAAAGCGCCGGATTCTTTTGCCTTATTTTGTTCTTC
>DATDPZ010000248.1:0-7943 GCA_035292525.1 Chitinophagaceae bacterium | reverse complement strand
TTCCATCAAGGGAAACATCATAAGTGGCATGCGGGTTAGCACTGATTTTTGCTTTTAAAGTGAGATAAGATGTTTTTGATTTTTGCGGATCCTTTATCAGCTTTTTTATTTTTTCCATAAGAAGGTCCTGCTTTACTTTCTTCTTATCCGTTTTCTTTGCTTTTTTTTCTTTTTGGGTAAAATTAAATTCGTACAATTCATTATTTCCAAACCCAACAGGATGTGCATAGTTACTAAGAATAAATTCTTTTGCCGGAACACTGTTATCAATCACACAATCCACTTTATTGCCCACTTTCCATTTTTGCAAAGCATTTCGTTTGCCCGCATAGGCAATAATACCAAAAACTGCTTCCCGGTGGTTACCGGTCATTCTTATTTCTTTAAGAGCACATTGAAAATATATCTTATTGAATTTACCATTTTTAATAGATTTTTTAAGATCGGAAATCAGGATCTTATGTGCAGGGATGATAATTTTCTGTGCCATAATTTTAATTTTTAATGGTTAAAAAATCCGGAAGGGAGTTTTCTTTACAGGCGGGGAAAGTCATATTAAAAGTATTTATTTAAAAACAAATTTCAATCACAGCATCATAAAAAACCAGCGTATAACTACGTATTTTTTTAAAAAGGAGTTTCTACGCAGCTGGCGTTCAGCTTTTACTATATTTCTACGTGGCTGCTGTTGTACGGCCTGGTACGCTTAATAACCTGTTCATCCAAAGTACATCTTCTCAATCTTTTTTTTGAGTACATCCTACCTTGTTTTCGGGCTTTGTGTGGGGCAAAATTTGGGGTATAAAATCAAACAACATGAAACCTCAAAAAGCCCTCCGCAGCAGCCTTACTACCACCTTAATGATTGTTCTTTCCCTGGCGCCATTGAATTCCAGTGAAATGATAACTGAGATTAAAAAAACAAAAATCAGCACTCATCTGGGAATGGCTGCGAACGGTTCTTCAAACCAGAAGAGCCAACAGGATTTTAACAGCCATGAAGCACAGAAGACAGAGCAAAAGCAAAACCATTCTGAAAATATAAAAAGTGATAAGAAGCACTCCGATGAGGAAAAACACAACAATCATGTTTACAATTATGATTGGGTCAATTGCAGAAAAAAGTGGTACGCCAGCCTGATCCGCTGCTGCATAAAAATTTTTGTAGCAATTAGTTTTATTTCCGTATTACTTTGCGGTTTCATGAGTATTATTCATTAAGTAATGAACAAGAGTTTATATATCAATATAAATGGCAAAACAGTTTCCGCTTCCGAACCGGTATTGTTTGCCGATAACCATAGTTACCGTTTTGCTGACGGGCTTTTTGAAACGATGAAATGGTTAAACGGCCGGGTTCAATTGGTGGATTTTCATTTTGAAAGACTGGAAACTGGGCTGCAGGTTTTAAAAATAATTAACCCACGATCTTTCACACAAAAAAATATTGAGGAAGAAATAAAGCAATTATGCAGGAAAAATAATTGTGAAAACCTGGCAAGAGTCAGGCTTTCTGTATCCCGGGGCCATGGGGGATTATTTGATGGAGATGATAAGTTTCAGTACCTGCTTGAATGCTGGCCCTTGTCACCGGAAAATAATTCATTAAATGAAAACGGGCTGGTCACCGGCCTTTACCAGGAAGCAGCAAAAAGCTGTACTGTTTTTTCGAATCTCAAATCAGCTGATTTTCTTATTTATGTAATGGCGGCCCGGTATGCCAAAGAAAATAAATGGAACGATTGCCTGTTATTGAATCAATATGGCAGAATCTGTGATGCCACTATTTCCAATGTATTTTGGATAAAAGAAGGGATCCTCTTTACACCTCCGTTAACGGAAGGGGGTATTGCCGGCGTCATGAGAAAATATTTATTGGAGAATGAAGATGCGCTGGGTTTTCAAATAACAGAAAAAATTCTGACCGCTGATGAATTGGAACAAGCAGATGAAGTTTTTCTGACCAATGCTATAAAAACAATTCGCTGGGTAAGTCAATTCAGAAATAAGAAATATTCCTGCGGACTGTCTCAAAAACTTTTTCAAAAGTTGATGAACACTTTTTCGGTTTGAAAAATTCTAATTCGGTCCGTTAAATCTTGGATTGATAAAGTTGTTGAGATTAGAACCAAACCGGTAACTGAGCCCAAAACCAAAATAATATTGAAAATTTGTTTGCAATTGCCGGCGTCGGGTTAATATCTCCTGTTCTGTAGCTCCTCCCTTAGGCAGGTAAACCTGGTCATGAACCAGATTATAATTTGCATGAATATTGAAAGAAAGGCCGCCCGTGATTCTGACATTGGTTCCAAAATTAATTTCCAGGTTATTCAGTTTCCAGTCGTGCAGGTAATTGTTGTATTCAATGCCTCCAAAAAGTCCACCCCATTTTTTTGTGTAAGACATTTGCAGGTTGGCGAAATGACTATACAGTGTTTCTTTCACTTTATTATAGATAGTGGTATCATAATATTTATTTCTACGGGCAGAAAGTCCGTAATGAACGGCAAGGTAGCGGCTGTTCACTTCCGAATAAGGATAAAAATTATATTCAATAGCGGTTCTTGCAGACATTCTTCCTCTCATATTAGAAAAAGTGCTGCTGCTATATTCCACTTCATATCCATAGCTTAGTTTATTGGTTAAACTAAAAACGACAGAGTGTTCAAACCGGTAATTATTATTTTTAACCGTAACTTTTTCTAAAATACCATTGTCATCTACAAATTCATACCGGGAATTATTCTTGCTGCCACTTAATTCAAAATCAACTTTTAGTTTTTCAGTGGTTCGTTGTGCGGAAACTGAACTGCTAAGCCGGGTGCTTTTATAAACGGATTCGCCATTGATATTCCCTGAAACATTGGTTCGGTAAACCCAGTAATTCCAGGGATCTTTTTCCAACCTGATTTCAGATCCCGATTGAGCAGTATCGGTTTTTTTAAAATCAATGGTTATATTTTTTACCTGCCCTGCCTTTGAAAGAAAAGGCACCATCCCCAGTTTCAGGTGTTTTATAAAAATATCCCTTGACTCAAATTGAGTTAAATCAGGTTCTGTGCTGAAAAGAACAGTGTCGGCCATATTCTTAAATCTGTTTAATCCCAAAAAAAGCATTTGGTATTGACGTCCTCCGCTTCCTGTACGCTGATCTGTAATTAAAATATGCAGGTCGGCAGCCAGCCTGTCCAGGTAAAAATCAATAATATTTATTTCGGTCCGGATGAAATTCATATCACACCTGGTATTGTTGCAGTCAATAAACACTTTAAGACGGGGTGACAGGGCCTCATTATTTTGAGCATTTGAAGAAAAAAAAAGAAAGGAAATAATAATGCAGGAAAAATATTTTTTCATAAAAATGGTTGCGGTTTCAAAATTTAAAGTACAAATAACGTTTCTGTATCGTAATATGTGTGTTAACAGAAAGACAAACATTAAACAGTTAATTCAAAGGAACATTAAATTTCCCTTGCTCAGTAACCTGATTTTATATGAGGAATAACTGGCTTGATGAATGGAAACTGCCAGTTGATGGTTGCTGGCTTTTAAAGAGCTTATACAAAGTTAAGATGGCTTTTTTCCCAGCTTCTCCAAGCTGAACCGAAAAATTGTTTACATACAGATCAATATGTTGTCTCATCACTTCTTCATTCATTTCCTGTGCATGGTTTTTAACATAGTTGGGAATTAACGGCAGATTTGAAAAAGCAAATTCAATACTTTTTCTGATCAGGCTTTCTGTTTTCTTACTTAGTAATAGATCAAGAGATCTTCTTACAACAATTCCCCCCAAAGGTACTGGCAATTTCATTTTTCCCTCCCCCAAAGAAGTCTTATCGGACCAAGCTTCTCCCAGGTCTGTTACTTTATGTAATCCTTTTTGCCGGTAAGTAAAACGGTTTTCATGAATAATAACGCCCAGGTCAGTTTTACCGGATAATACCGCTTCTTCAATTTCAGAAAACAGCATCGGTACTTTTTTATTTATTTCGGGGTAGGCAAAATTTAAAAGGAGGTTAGCAGTTGTATTTACACCGGGAATTGCAACGGAGTAATCTTTTAAATTTTTATTGTTTATTTTTTCTTTGGCAATTAAAACAGGACCAACGCCTTTGCCTGATGCAGCGCCGCTATCCAGTAAAATATATTTATCCGGGTTTTGAAAAAATGCGGGGTAACTCAGTTTTGTTATATCCAGCCTTCCTTCAAATGCCCATTGGTTCAGTGTTTCCACATCTTCCAGGATAACATCAAATTCCAAACCTTCCCGGTCTATTTTATTATTCACCAGTGCATCAAAGATGAAAGTGTCATTGGGGCAGGGGCTGTATCCAAGAGTAAATTTCATGAAAGGAATTAATAATTTTTAATTAAACCAATTACCGTTTTATTTAGGTTTTGAATTGATGCCATCATATCCCAGTTTTTTTTATTTCTTTCTCCTATAAAATTTGAAATACTTCTTAATTGGATAAAGGGAATTTTTTCCGCCAGGCATACATAGTGAAAGGCAGCTCCTTCCATAGATTCTGTAACAGGAGTAAACTTTTCTCTGAAGAAGTTTATCATCTTGGTATCCGTACTGATCTGGTTTACCGATATACCCCTCACCAGTTTCAGCCCGGTTGATTTTAAAAGTGCAGGGTCTGAATTTTTTAACCAGCCATTTTGAAAAGGAAACTGATCAGCAGGAACCAGGTTCAGGTGAAAAACAGTTTTCAGTTTTTTTAATTCCACCACACTCTGGTCAGCTATTGTATCTTGTTTTACTGCCACTACTGAACCCGGCTGTATTCCTTTTTCAAAACTTCCTGCCACACCAGCCTGGATAGCCAGTTGATATTTTTTTAGCTGAATTTGTTTTGTAAGATGGTAAGCGGTGGCAGTTAAACCAATCCCCGATATCAGGATATCAATATTTTTTTGCCTGAATTGTTTTTCATCCTTTCTGATAAAATCAATGAAAGGAGCTATTTCCTTTGCTGTAGCGGCAACAAGAAGAATGTTTTTTCCCATTTTAGCAAATATCGGGTATCGCTGACAAAACTGATAAACCCTACCTTTGCGCCTGCCTGCCAAAAGGCTGGTTTCATTCATTTCTCCGCCCGATGCTGTGAGAAATTTAAAAGAGTAAAGCATGGTTTACTTAACAAGGGTCGAACATTTCAACGCAGCACACAAGCTGTATAATCCACAATGGAGCAGGGAAAAAAATGAAGAAATTTTTGGAAAATGTGCCAATGAAAACTGGCATGGGCACAACTTTGAATTATTCGTCACCGTTAAAGGCCGGCCTGATCCTGATACCGGGTTTATTTTTGATGCAAAAAAACTGGGATCACTTGTACATGATCATGTTATTGAAAAGCTGGATCACCGGAACCTGAACATGGATGTGGATTTTATGAAAGGAAAACTTTGCTCCATAGAAAACCTGGTCATGGGTATTTGGAAAGAACTGGAACCTCAGCTGCCGGCATCAGTACAACTTCATTGCCTGAAACTGGTGGAGACTTCAAAAATTTATGTGGAGTATTTCGGGGAAAAATAATTTGCAGCCCGGTTTGTTTACTGACCATAAGCAATTGTCATCTGGCTGACGATAGTATAGTGATAGATTTTTTAATTTGTAATTTCAGTAAATGAGTAAGAAAGTTTCAGTATTCCGGAAAGAACAGTTTAATGCGGCACACCGCTTATTCAATCCGCATTGGGATGACGCAAAGAATAAGGAAGTATTTGGTAAATGTGCCTTGCCCAATTATCACGGGCATAATTACGAACTTATCGTGAAAGTAACAGGCAAGCCAGACAAAAAAACCGGCTATGTCATGGATTTGAAATTGCTTAGCGATCTTATTCGCCAGGAAATTATGTCCAGGTTTGATCATAAAAATCTTAACCTGGATACAGAAGAGTTTAAAAACCTTAACCCAACTGCAGAAAATATAGTAGTAGTAATTTACGATCTTTTGCGGCCGCATATTGATAAAAAAAAGGAACTCCAGTTGCGGCTCTATGAAACACCAAGGAATTTTGTGGAATACCCGGTGGGGTAGAGAATGGTTAAAGGTTAAAGGCAATAGGCAAAAGACAAAAATGATAATTGGAATTTGTTATTTGAATTTTGAAATTTTTAATTACAAATTATGGCTTATAAAAAAGTAGAACATTACGAAGATAATATCACAAACAGCCTGGTTCAAAGCTATGCGGATATAATAAAATTGCTGGATGCAGATCCGGAAAGGGAAGGATTGAAAAGTACACCGGAACGGATGGCCAAAGCAATGCAGTACATGACACAGGGTTATCATTTAGATGCACATGCGATTATCAATTCTGCAAAATTTCATGAAGAAGTAAGTGAGATGATCGTGGTGAAGAATATTGAAATCTATAGCATGTGTGAGCATCATATGCTGCCCTTTATCGGCAAAGCACATATTGCTTATATACCCAACGGATGGATTACCGGCTTGAGCAAACTGGCCCGGGTAGTAGATGTATTTGCCCGCCGCTTACAGGTTCAGGAAAGATTGACCATCCAGATAAAAGATGCCATAAAAGAAACATTAAATCCGCTTGGGGTGGCGGTGGTTATAGAAGCAAAACATTTGTGTATGATGATGCGGGGGGTACAAAAACAAAATTCTTCCACCACCACTTCGGCATTTGATGGCGAATTTCAAAAGGATTCTACACGAAGCGAATTTTTAAAACTCATCAGCGCTGATTTGGCATAAACCAATATATTTGCACTCCGGTAAAGGTTTGATGGTTTGCCAGTTCAAACCTTTTTTTGTTGCACAGGGCAAAACTTATCTATATGAAGCATGCATTTGTATTTCCAGGACAGGGTTCACAGTTTCCAGGGATGGGAAGGGATCACTACGACAATAGTATTTTCGCCAAAAAATTATTTGAACAGGCAAATGAAATCCTTGGCTTCAGATTATCCGATATCATGTTCAATGGAAGTGAAGAAGACCTGAAGCAAACCAGAGTTACCCAACCTGCCATTTTTCTGCATTCAATTGTTGCTTACAGAACAATTGGAAGCGCTAAACCCGATATGGTAGCGGGTCATTCATTAGGAGAATTTTCTGCATTAGTGGCAAACGGCACGCTAAGCTTTGATGATGCATTAAGGTTGGTGTCAGTTCGTGCAACAGCTATGCAAAAAGCATGTGAATTGAATCCATCAACCATGGCAGCTATTTTAAATCTGGCTGACGATAAAGTGGAATCCATTTGTGAAGAGATACAAAAAGAAACCGGGGAAGTGGTGGTGGCAGCTAATTATAATTGTCCAGGCCAGGTAGTGATCAGTGGGAGTATAAAAGGAATAGAAATTGCCTGCGAAAGAATGAAAGCAGCAGGAGCAAAAAGAGCACTGGTACTTCCGGTGGGTGGCGCTTTTCATTCACCTCTTATGGAACCGGCCAGAGAAGAATTGCAGGCTGCTATTGTAGCCACTAAATTTCATTCACCTACCTGTGCTGTTTATCAAAATGTATCTGCCAGAGCAGTGATGGATAAAGATGAAATAAAACAAAACCTGATTGCTCAATTAACCTCTCCGGTTCGCTGGACACAAAGTGTGCAGGCCATGATTTATGCTGGTGCTTCAAGATTTACAGAATCGGGCCCGGGAAAAGTTTTACAGGGTTTGATATTGAAAATCAGCAAAGAAACTACCGTACGGGGAATTAATTAGATTTTACTAAGGATTGCCCCTGAAAATATTGTAAGTTTATGTATTCTTTGAAACTAAACTTATACTTATGAAATATAAACTACTACTTTCCTTCCTTTTCTTTTTTTCCTTTTGGCAGGTAAATACAGTTTATGGCCAGGATCGTAAATGTGCTGCCAATGAGGTAATGGAACGCCAGGTTGCCAATAATCCTTCTCTTGCTGCCCGGATGATTGCTATT
>DATDPZ010000247.1:0-7762 GCA_035292525.1 Chitinophagaceae bacterium | reverse complement strand
GGTACCTAAGCGCAGGTTCGTGTTCAGGTTGTTTAAAACAAAACTTCCGGCGCTGTAATTAAATGTGAGGCCGGGATGCCAGTCAGTTTGATCAGTTTTTAATAATAATACGCCACCGGTACCTGCACCATACAAACTACTGCCGGGTCCTTTGATAATTTCAAGCGATTGAATATTATAAAAACCCAGTTGATTCAGATACGTGTTGCCCCCCGGGTCGGTGTAAGGAATATCATTATAATATGTTTTTACATTACGAACGCCGAATGGAGATCGCAGCGAACTTCCGCGGATATTCAAACGGTAACTTCCCGGCGATCTTTCCTCCATCCGGATACCCGGGTTGCTGTTCAGTGCCGGGAGGATGGAAGTGTTCAGATTACGGGACAGCTGGGTTTTATTGACAGTTACAATTGCAGCAGGTACCTGCTTCAGTTTCCGGTTTTGTTCAAAGGAACGAACCGTTACCTCTTCCAGTAGCTGTGCGGTATCTGTTTGCTGGGCACAGAGACGGAAGGCGTTTATAATAATGAAAAATGTAAATAGCAGTTGTTTCATAATCCGGCTGGTAAAGTTAAACCCAATATTCTTTATCTTCCCTGCATGAAGTCGAATAAACTGAATCTGTTTTCAATTACCATGATCGTAGTGGGACTGGTAATCGGTATGGGAATTTTCCGAACCTCAAAGGATGCTGCCAATGCAGCCCTGACACCTACACTCTTCTTTGCCGCCTGGATTGTAGGGGGACTTGTTGCTTTTTGCGGAGCACTCACTTATGCGGAGATTGGTAGCCGCTACCCGGTTACCGGTGGCTATTATAAAATATTTTCATATGCCTATCATCCATCCGTGGCATTTGCCATCAACTGCAGTATACTTATTTCCAATGCAGCATCCTTATCGGGTGTTGCACTGATAGGAAGTGAGTACATCAGCCCTTTGATTTTTGGCACCGGCGCAACGGATTTTATAAAAGCATTAATTGCCATGGGAGCTATTATACTTTTTTATGGCGTGAACCTGATGGGCTTGAGGATGAGTTCCCATACGCAGAATGTACTGATGATTATAAAAATCGGCATGCTGCTGGTATTGATCTCCTCTTTATTCTTTCCGGGTATTTATAATAATGCACCGCAGGCTTCGGTAGATCTGGATACGGTAGATACCGGCGCTATTCTTTTATCTTTTGGTATTGCCTTAAAAGCTACTTCATTTACTTACGGGGGTTACCAGCAAACTATAAACTTTGGAGAGGATATTGAAAATCCGAGGAAAAATATACCCAAAGGAATTTTTATCGGTATCCTGATCATCGTTTCTCTTTACCTGCTCACCAGTTATGCTTATTACCGGGTGATCGGTTTTAATGAATTAAAAGAAACAACCGGCATAGCCGCTATCATGGCAGAGAAAATGTTTGGCGCTACGGGGAAAATTGCTGCCTCCGGTTTATTATTTGTAGCCGTGCTGGCTTATGTAAATGTTCTTTTATTAAGTAATCCAAGAGTGATGTATGCCATGAGCGAAGATGGTATTCTGCCCTCTTCTTTTATGAAAAAAGACAAGAAGAAAGGTGTGCTGACGGTGAGCCTGACTGTTTTTGCCGCTGCCTGTATCATTGTTTTATTTTTTGCAGATACATTTGATAAAATTTTAAGCTTTACTATTTTTCTTGACTCCATCGGTATGGCCACCTCTGCCGCAACCATTTTTGTATTGAGAAAAAGAACAAAGCACCTGGATGGAACAGGAATTTTTTCCATGAAACTTTACCCGCTGTTGCCCGTCATTTTTATCCTCACTTATTTATTTGTAGGTACGGTGATCGCCATTCAGCATCCGGAATACGCCATCATCGGGTTATCAGTTTTTTTGTTGTTCTTTATACTTTTCTTTGCGGTGCAGCGGTTAAAGAAAAATAAAAAATAATTTATGTCTTCCTTAAAAAAAGAAGAACTCAGTTTTATCATCAACGAGCTGGCAGAAGACAGGGAAAACTATTTTAATGCCATTGCACCACCCATTTCACAAACCAGCAATTTTGCTTTTAAAAAAGTAACTGATTTAGATAAGGCATTTGAAAATGAGATGGGAGGATATTTATACAGCCGTGGTTTAAACCCAACAGTAGAGATTCTCCGGAAAAAATTAGCAGCATTGGATGGGGCGGAAGATTGCCTGGTGTTTAACAGCGGCGCTGCGGCTATCTTTGCCGGCATCTTTGCCAATATAAAATCAGGAGATCATATAGTTTCGGTAAAAGCTCCCTACACATGGGCGCAAAGAATGTTTGATGTGGTATTGCCAAGGTTTGGTGTAAAGACAACGTATATTGACGGAACTAAAATTGAAAACTGGCAGGCGGCCATTCAAACCAGCACCACCTTATTTTACCTGGAAAGCCCGAACAGCTGGGATTTTGCCTTGCAGGATATTAAAGCGGTTGCCACACTGGCAAAATCAAAAGGGATCGTAACATTTATTGACAACAGCTATTGCACACCCATTTATCAAAATGTAATGGAGATGGGAATAGATCTCGCCATGCAAACTGCTACCAAATATATCAGCGGGCATAGCGATACGCTGGGCGGGGTGCTGAGCGGCTCTCATAAAATGATAAAAAAAATTTTTGAAAGCGAATACCTGAACATCGGAAGCGGCATCCAGCCCTTCAATGCCTGGTTGCTGATCCGTGGATTGAGAACATTGCCGGCAAGACTGGATAGAATTTCAAAAACCACAATTGAAGTACTTCAATTTTTAAAACAGCATCCAAAAATAGAATCAGTGATCTTTCCTTTTGATAAATCCTTTCCTCAATACGATCTTGCTACACAACAAATGACCGGGGTCTGTGGATTGATGACGCTTGTACTGAAAGTACAAACCAGAGAGGAGGTAGTTAAATTTTGCGAAAGCCTTCAGCATATTTTAATGGCTGTAAGCTGGGGTGGCCACGAAAGCCTGGTGATACCAAAATGCGCCGGTATAAAGCCAACCGATTTTGATTCTGCAAATCGTGAGCATCGTTATGTCAGGCTTTATGTGGGATTGGAAGAACCGGATTACCTGATAAAAGACCTTTCACAGGCATTGGAAAACCTGATGTAATTACATGTTCCCGTTTGTCAAAAATCAGTCCTTCGGGAAATCAATACCACTATTTTTGTATCATGCTAAAAAAAGTATTTTATTTTCTTTCAATTTTAATGATTACAGTACCTGCTTTGTCGCAGGATAAATGGGACTTGCGCCGCTGCGTAGAGTATGCTATAAAAAATAATATTTCTGTAAGACAATCGGACCTGCAAACCCGTTTTTCTGAAATAACGTACAACCAAAGCAAATCTGCACAAAACCCTTCGCTTAATTTTAGCAGCAGCAGCAGTTTCAGGTTGGGGCGTTCGGAAAACCCCACTACGGGTGTACTGGAGGATAATAATTTTCTAAATGCCGGATTCAGTCTTCAAAGCGGTGTCACTATATTTAATTGGTTTACCCAAAAAAATACTATTGAAGCAAACAGGCTGACCAATGAAGCTGATAAGGCCCTGGTAAAAAAAGTGCAGGATGATATTGCTTTAAATGTGGCGGTGGCCTATTTACAGATTTTACTGGCAAGAGAACAGGCAAACCTTGCAAAAGTGCAGGTGGAAACTACAGTTGAACAGCTGATTAATACCAGGAAAAGAGTAGTTGCCGGAGTGTTGCCTGAATTAAGTGCAGCAGAATTAGAAGCTCAGTTAAGCAGGGACAGTTCAAACCTGGTTTCGGCAGAAACTTCTATCCTTCAGTTTTTATTACAACTAAAGGCGGTACTGAACCTGGATGCGGGAACTCCATTTGATATTGAATCACCCTCTGTAGATAAAATTCCTGTTGATAATCTGGGTGAGCTGCAACCGGAAGCTGTTTTTGTATTAGCGCTGGCCAATCTTCCACAGCAAAAAGTAATCGACCTTCGTCTTCTGTCGGCAAGAAAGTCTTTGGATGCTGCAAAAGGACAACTCTATCCCCGCCTTTCGGCTTTTGGCGGCTTAAGCAGTAACTATGTAAATATAAAAATTCCCGAGTATGCTGCCGGCTCACCAAAAGCAACCGGTGCTTTTGTAAATGTAGGCGCTACCAGTTATGATGTATTTGCTCCGGGGTATGTAGAAGTGGGAACCAGGGCCATACCGTTTGGCAGACAAATGAATAATAATTTCAGCCAGAATATTGGAATCGGATTAACGGTTCCGATCTTCAACGGCGCTTCAGCCCGCAGTAACCTGGAAAGATCCAGGTTAATGTTGAATCAATGGGAACTGACAAGAGAACAGGATAATCAAACACTGAAACAGAATATTTACAGAGCCTATAATGATGCCACGGCGGCCATTCAGAAATTTAATGCAGATAAAAAAAGTGTAGAGACCGCAGCCAGGTCATTTGATTTTGCACAGAAAAGATATGATCAGAACCTGTTATCAACATTTGAGCTGATCAGCAGCCAGAATAATATGCTGAGAGCAAGAATACAGGCTTTGTATTCGCAATATGATTATGTATTTAAAATGAAGTTGCTGGAGTTTTATAAGGGGCAGGGACTTAAATTATAATATACCAATGTGCCATTGTGCAAATTGAAAGATCGGGCTTTCTTTTCCACGTTGGCAAATATTCAAATTTGCTAATTAAATTTTATGAGTAAAAAAACAAAGTGGATATTATTCGGACTACTGGCTTTGATCATTGTACTGGTTGTTTTTAAAATGGTAGCGGGTAACGATGATGCCGGCACCAAAGTGTCAACAGAAAAAACTACTAAGCGAACCATTATTGAATCCGTGAATGCCAGTGGAAAGATCTATCCGGAAGTGGAAGTAAGAATAAGCCCGGATATTTCAGGTGAAGTGGTAGAGCTGAATGTGGAGGAGGGTGACAGTGTAAAAAGAGGACAGGTGCTGGCAAGAATATTTGCCGATATCTATGCACTGCAAAGAGATGAAGCTGCCTCCCGGGTAAATCAATCCGTGGCAACCGTGGCTAACAGTGAAGCCGGCCTGGAAGCCCTGAAAGCAAATCTTGACATGGCAAGGCAAACTTATGAACGTAATAAAAAATTGTACGATGATAAAGTGATCTCCAAAGCCGAACTCGAAAATTTTGAAACCACTTACAGATCTGCACAGGCCAATTATAATGCGGGTACACAAACTATCAGAAGCCTGCAGGCAGGCGTACAAACGGCGCAGACAGGATTAAGCTCGGCCAACAAAAACCTTGGCAGAACAACGCTGATTGCCCCAATGGATGGGGTGGTTTCTTCGCTGGGTGTAAAAAAAGGCGAAAGAGTGGCTGGCAACAGTTTCAATATTGGCACCGAAATGATGCGGGTAGCGGATATGAGTGTGCTGGAAGTAAGAGTAGATGTAGGCGAAAATGATGTAGTGAAAATGAATGTTGGGGACAGCGCCGATGTGGAAGTGGATGCTTATAATAACCGTAAGTTTAAAGGAGTGGTAACTCAGATTGCCAGCAGTGTAAAAGGTGGTGGCGGAGTACAGGCCATGACCAGTACAGATGTAACACAATATGAAGTAAGGATAAGACTGGATAAAAGTTCATACCAGGACCTGATAGATCCGGAAAGACCCAAAAAATTTCCTTTTCGCCCCGGTATGAATGCCAGTGCAGATATAAAAACCAAGAGGCATGAAAACGTACTGGCAGTACCCATTAATGCAGTAACAACAAGAGTAATTGGCAGCGATAAAACCATAGCTGATAAAAAGAAGGAAGAAAAGAAAAAGATGGATTCCGGAGAAGAAACGGATGAGAATGCTACTGTAGACACAAATGAGCTGGAGGAAATAGTTTTTGTGCTGCAGAAAGACGGCAAAGTAAAAAGAGTGGTGGTGACAACAGATATCCAGGACATTAATTATATAGAAATCAGAAGCGGGTTGAATGAAGGGGATGAGGTGGTAACAGGTCCATTCAATGCTATCAGCAAAACTCTGAAGGATGGATCAACAGTAAAAGTGGTACCCAAAGACAAGCTGTTTGAGAAATAGAAAGGTGGTTAACCATTGGCTTTTATTACTTAGCTAACAGCTGATGGCAAAAACTAATAGCTTTTCTTTACATTCGCCAATAAAGATTCAATATGCAATTTGGCATCATTGGCAGTGGCAGTTGGGCAACAGCACTTACAAAAATTCTTACGGATAATCATCATCCAGTTAACTGGCTGGTCAGGTCGGAGTCCATGCTGGATCATATCCTTAAACGGGGTCATAATCCCAATTATCTCCATTCTGCTTTTTTAAACACGGCAATGCTTCATATAAGCACAGATCTTTCAAAAGTTGTGTCTGCTTCAGAAATACTGGTCATTGCTGTGCCATCAGCATACGTGACAGATACGCTGAAATCACTTTCCAAAAATGCATTTACCGGGAAAAAAATCATTTCAGCGGTGAAAGGGATCCTGCCTGAAGACAATATACTTTTAAACGATTACCTCTATAAAGAATTTAATGTAGCGATCAATGATTATTTTACCATCATGGGCCCCTGCCATGCAGAAGAAGTGGCTGCCGAAAAATTATCTTACCTCACTTTTTCAGGTGCCGATGAAGAGGCCGCAATGGTGATTGCTTCTCATTTCAAAACAGATTACCTGAACACGATAGTAAATGATGATGTGTATGGTGTACAGTTTGCTGCTGTCCTGAAAAATATTTATGCAATGGGTGCAGGTATTGCCTATGGATTGGATTACGGGGATAATTTTTTAAGTGTGCTGATCGCTAACTGTGCAGATGAAATGGCAGCTTTTCTTCGTGAGGTTGGGATTCATCATATAGAAGTGGGTGTACATGATGGTGAAGACCCGGTAACACATAAAAAAAGAGCAAACTATGCAGCTTCTGTTTACCTGGGCGATTTGCTGGTAACCTGTTATTCGCTTTATAGCCGCAACCGGTCTTTCGGAAATATGATAGGCAAAGGGTATTCAGTGAAAGCAGCTCAGCTGGAATTGAACATGGTGGCCGAAGGTTATAATGCCTCAAAATGTATCAACCTGATTAATAAAAATATAAAAGCAGAAATGCCCATTGCAGAAACGGTCTATAAAATTCTCTGGGAACAGCTTTCTCCTGCAGCAGGGTTTAAACAAATTGAAGAAGTACTGGTTTGAAAAAACAAGTTTACCGTACAATAGTTCACAGGTTGAATAATTGAATCCTAATCTTTAATTCAGACTAACTTCTATGAATTAAAAAAAAAGTGCTGCTGCTATTCCATCTGCCAGTAGTTTACCTTCATTGGTTAGTATCAGACTTTCATCTTTTAAAACCAATTTACCACTGTCAATAAATTTCCTGCTAGCAGCTTTTAACTCAAAGCCCGCAGCTTCAGAAACTTTTTTAAGATTCACTCCCTCCATCGTTCTGAGTGAAGTCATGATATACTCATTCAATTGCTGAGTGGGAGTCAGTATTTCTTTTTCAAATGGCAATTCATTATTCCGGAGAGCAGCTATATATTTATTGTTATTGGCTACATTCCATTGCCGGCTGGATCCGTTAAAAGAGTGGGCAGATGGCCCCAATCCCAGGTATTTTTTCCCCTGCCCACCGGGTCCTATAGACCAGTAAGAAGAATTGTGCCGGCTTCTGAATCCAGGTTTGGAAAAATTTGAAATTTCATAATGTTCATATCCGGCTTCTTTCATCCAGTTCATTAACAGGATAAATTGTTC
>DATDPZ010000246.1:0-10043 GCA_035292525.1 Chitinophagaceae bacterium | reverse complement strand
GGTAAAGTACAAACCCGTATTTCCAAAACAAGCCGCATGACCACAGAAAACAGTAAACATGCCGCCGAACCCTATGCTTACCGGAATGCCAGATTTGAATGGCAGGCTCCCGATGTTTCAAAATTCAAAAACAGAACCTTCAATGGCTATCACAGAAGCGACGGAAGAGTGGGCACTGCAAATTACTGGTTGTTTATTCCCACTGTATTTTGTGAAAACAGAAATCTGGATGTGATTCGTGAAGCATTGCATAACGAATTGGGTTATGCCGTTACAGATAAATACAAGCAATACACCAAACAATTAGCAGAAGCATATAAAAACGGGATCGCTGTTTCGGGCATTTCATTTACTCCTCCTTCTGCATCGGAAAAAGCCAGGGTGAGGCCCTTCCCGAATGTTGAAGGCATAAAATTCCTCAATCACCAGGGTGGTTGCGGTGGTATCAGGCAGGACGCAGCTATACTCAGTAAATTATTAGCAGCCTATGCCAATCATCCGAATGTAGGAGGCGTTACAGTATTAAGTCTGGGTTGTCAGAATTTACAGGTACAGGATTTTAAAGATGATTTGAA
This sequence comes from Chitinophagaceae bacterium, assembly GCA_035292525.1. GTDB lineage: Bacteria > Bacteroidota > Bacteroidia > Chitinophagales > Chitinophagaceae > VBAS01. Next base: position 9,468 of record DATDPZ010000246.1, on the reverse strand, counting down.
AAAACTGAATCCGGTGTTTGATAAACCGTTTTATATTTTCGAACAGCAGCAATCACAAAGTGAAGAGCAACTAATTTCAGAAGCCATTAGAAAAACTTTTGAAGGACTGATGCAGATAAACATGCTGGAAAGAAAACCTGCAACATTAGATAAATTATGTATCGGGGTTAAATGCGGTGGCAGTGATGGCTTCAGCGGTATCTCTGCCAACCCTTCAGTTGGTTATTGTTCTGATCTGGTCGTTGCATTGGGTGGCAAAATACTATTAGCAGAATTTCCTGAACTCTGCGGGGTAGAGCAGGAGTTGATTGACCGTTCAGTAAAAGAAGAAACGGCAAAAAAATTTATTCACCTGATGCATCGTTTTGATGAACTGGTGACCAATGCCGGATCCAGTTTTTCTATGAATCCATCTCCCGGCAATATAAAAGACGGGTTGATAACGGATGCCATGAAAAGTGCAGGTGCTGCAAAAAAAGGAGGCACTTCGCCAGTGGTTGATGTTTTAGATTATACAGAAATTGCTACCAGGCCCGGATTAAGTTTGGTTTGCACGCCGGGAAATGATGTGGAAGCAACCACCGGGAAAGCAGCCAGCGGAGCAACCTTGATTTTATTTACAACCGGGTTAGGTACGCCAACAGGAAATCCTGTTTGCCCTACGATAAAAGTTTCTACCAACAGTAACCTGACTAAAAGAATGAATGATATTATAGATATAGATTGCGGACCCGTGATTGAAGGAGAAAAAACAATTGAACAGATGGGTGAAGAAATTCTGGAGTATTGTATTAAAGCTGCCAGCGGTGAAGTAATACCAAAAGCAGTGCAGCTGAACCAGGATGATTTTATTCCGTGGAAACGGGGAGTGAGCCTGTAGATTATTGATGTATAGAATTAATAAACCAGAAAAATGTTATTGCCTGGCGGCGGCAGGCGCAAAAAAAGCAGTCAGTAGCAATTTAACCGGGCAAATAAATATTTTATAAAACAAGTTGTATGAAACAATTTCTCAACGAAAATTTTCTGCTGAATAATACAACAGCAAAACAATTGTACTATGAGTATGCTAAAGACATGCCCATCATTGATTATCATAATCACCTGCCGCCACAGGAAATAGCAGAGAATAAAAATTTTGACAACCTTACGCAGGTATGGCTGAATGGCGATCATTATAAATGGCGGGCTATGAGAACCAATGGGGTGGAAGAAGCTTATATCACCGGAAATAAATCGGATTGGGAAAAATTCAGGGCATGGGCTGCTACAGTTCCATACACATTAAGGAATCCGCTTTATCACTGGACACACCTGGAACTGCAACGCTATTTTGATATTCATGAGGTATTGAATGCAGACAGTGCAAAAACTATCTACGATGAGTGTGCTGCAAAATTGCAAACAAAAGAATTCAGCGTAAGAGGCTTACTGGAAAAAATGAAAGTGAAACTTATTTGCACCACCGATGACCCGGTTGATCATCTTGCCTTTCATCAGCAAATTGAAAAAGATTGCTGGTCCACAAAAGTATTGCCTGCTTTCCGTCCCGATAAATCTATGAATGTGGATGATAGCGCAGCATTCAATAATTACCTGACCGGATTGGAAAAAGCTGCAGATATTTCCATCAGCACTTATAATGATTATATCGCAGCATTAAAAAAACGTCATGCCTGTTTTGTAGCCAATCATTGCAGCGTAAGCGATCATGGGCTTGAAGAAATTTATGCAGAAGATTATACTTCTACTGAGATAGCCGGCATTTTTGCCAAAATACGTTCCGGCGGTTCTTTATCATTGGAAGAAAACAAAAAATTCAAATCTGCGATGCTGGTAAATTTTGCAGAATGGGATTGGGAAAAAGGATTTGTGCAGCAATATCACCTGGGTGCTTTAAGAAATAACAACAGCCGTATGCTGCAACAATTGGGTCCCGATACCGGTTGGGATAGCGTCGGCGATTTTCCACAGGCAAGAGCATTGTCAAAATTTCTGAACCGCCTGGATAAAAATAATACACTGGCAAAAACAATTCTCTATAACCTGAACCCTGCCGACAATGAATTATTTGCAACCATGATAGGCAACTTCAATGATGGCAGTATTGCCGGGAAAATTCAGTGGGGCTCTTCCTGGTGGTTTTTGGATCAGAAAGACGGCATGACCAAACAGATTAATACGCTTAGCAACATGGGTCTGCTCAGCCGTTTTATTGGTATGCTTACAGACAGCCGGAGTTTTTTGTCTTTTCCCCGGCATGAATATTTCCGCCGCTTGCTTTGTAATTTATTTGGAGAAGAAATAGAGCAGGGCGAATTACCCGGTGATATAGAATGGACCGGGAAAATTATTCAGGATATTTGTTTTAATAATGCGAAAAATTATTTCAACTGGCAGCATATTGAAGAAGCAAGTACAACATCAGCAAAAATTTAATTTATGGAAATACGTTTTCAAAACAGTCCACAGGAAACAAAACAAATGAATACGGAACAACTCCGTGAAAATTTCCTGTTACAAAACCTGATGCAGGATGACAATGTGAACATGGTCTATTCTCATTATGACAGGATGATCATTGGCAGCATAAAGCCGGTTAATAAAACAATTCAGCTTCCCAACCATCCGGAACTGAAAGCAGCGTATTTTCTGGAAAGAAGAGAAATGGGAATTATAAATGTGGGAGGAACTGCTGTGATAATTGCGGAGGGGAAAAATTTTTTTATCAATAAACTGGATTGCATTTACCTGGGCAAAGGAACAAAAAAGGTAAGCTTTAAAAGTAAAAGTAAAAATGATCCGGCTTTATTATATATGTTATCGTGCCCGGCTCATCGTACATACAGCAACAGGTTAATGAAAAAAGAAAAAGCCTCACCCGTCATATTGGGCGATGTATCCACTTCCAATAAAAGAACTATCTATAAATATATTCACCCGGAGGGTATAAAAAGTTGCCAGTTGGTAATGGGATTGACGGTGTTGGAAAATGGCAGTGTATGGAATTCTGTTCCACCACATACGCATACAAGAAGAATGGAAGTATATTTTTATTTTGATGTGCCGGAATCACATCGGGTCTTTCATTTCATGGGTCAGCCACAGGAAACAAGACACCTGGTGGTGGCCAACCAGGAAGCAGTCATTTCTGCACCCTGGTCTGTGCATTACGGATGCGGAACTTCAAATTATGGATTTATCTGGGGTATGGCAGGAGAAAACCAGGTGTTTACAGATATGGATCCTGCACCGGTAGCTTCGCTAATGTAATGGGAACGCCGATGACGCGGATTGTGCAGATGAAACGGATAATTTAAAATGAGATCAGTACCATAAATCTGTTTATTAATAACTAAAATAAATTTTATGGAACTATTACACAAAGAGACAACCGATAAAATATTAAAAGCTTTTTATACAGTGTATAATGTTCTTGGCTATGGTTTTTTAGAAAAAGTATATGAAAATGCCCTTTTTATTGAATTGAGAAAACTGGGTTTACAAGTAGTAAAACAGCAACATATCAAAGTTCATTATGATGGCGAAGAAGTGGGAGAATATTTTGCAGATTTATTAATTGAAGATTTAGTGATAGTAGAATTAAAAGCTGCAGAGGGAATTATCGAAGAACATGAACACCAGTTATTAAATTACCTGAAAGCAACAGAAAAAGAAATAGGCTTGTTATTGAATTTTGGAAAGAAACCACAATTCAAAAGAAAAATATTTCAAAACATAAACAAAAATCTGCGCTAATCCGCTTCATCGGCGTCATCAGCGTTCCAATTAAAAAATAATCAACCATGTCAAAAAAAGTAGTAACTCTTGGAGAAATCATGCTCCGTTTATCCACTCCCGATTTTAAACGCTTTGTTCAGGCCGATACATTTGATATTACATACGGTGGTGGTGAAGCCAACGTAGCAGCGGCTTTATGTAACTATGGTTTGAACGGAACCTTTGTAACTAAAGTGCCAGACAATCCCATCGGGCAATCAGCTATCAATCATTTGCGCCGCTATGGTGTGGACACACAATTTATAGCAAGGGGCGGCGAAAGACTGGGTATTTATTTTTTAGAAACCGGTGCTTCCATGCGGGCATCGCAGGTAGTATATGACAGGGCACATGCTTCTATTGCCGATGTTGATATTTCAGAATTTGATTTTGATAAAATACTGGAAGGAGCTTCCTGGTTTCATACAACAGGTATTACTCCTGCACTGAGTGATAAAGCAGCTGCATTGACTGAAGCAGCATTGAAAGCTGCAAAAGCAAAAGGTATCACTACAAGTATTGATCTGAACTTCAGGAAGAAATTATGGACCAAAGAAAAAGCAAGAGTGATCATGACAAAGCTGTGCGAAAATGTAGATGTTTGTATCGGGAATGAAGAAGATGCTGATCTGTGCCTGGGCTTCAAAGCAAAAAATACCGATGTAACAAAAGGCGAATTAAACCTTGATGGGTTTAAGGATGTATTCAGACAGATGAAAGAAAAATTCGGGTTTAAATATATCGCTTCATCCTTAAGGGAAAGCCATAGTGCCAGTGACAATGGCTGGAGTGCTTTACTATACGACGGAACAGATTTTTACCATACAAAAAAATACAACGTACGGATTGTTGACCGTGTAGGCAGTGGTGATTCCTTTGCCAGCGGATTGATTTACGGTTTGGTTACAGGAATGCCCATGAATGAAGCGGCAGAATTTGGCGTGGCCGCGTCAGCATTGAAGCACACTATTCCGGGAGATTTGAATCATGCTACTCTGAGTGACGTGAAAGATTTGATGAAAGGAGATGGTAGTGGTCGTGTACAACGTTAAAAGGAATAATAATGATTATTGATACAATACAAAATGCTTCGAAATATTTTTCAGCACATCCGCTGTTTGAAAAAACATTTGAATATATTCAACAAACAGATCTGGTAAATGCTGCGGACGGTAAATCAGATATTGCAGAAGGTTTGAAAGTTATTTTTAGTAAAGCACCTGCTAAAACAAAAGAAGTAAGCCTTGCAAAATTTGAATGTCATGATAAAAATATCGACATACAACTTTGTATTAACGGCCATGAAACAATCGGATGGAAGCCCCGGGAAAAATGTAAACATCCGAATGGTGAATACAATGCGGAAAAAGATGTCAGGTTTTTCAGCGATGAGCCGGATATGTACTTTCAGTTAACGGATGAACAGTTTGTCATTTTTTTTCCGGAAGATGTACATGCACCCATGATTGGAGAGGGACAAATTAAAAAACTGGTGATAAAAGTTAAAATATAAAAATTCAAAAAAACATCCATGAGCAAATCACAACAAATTTCAGATGCCATTGTGCAGCAGGGAATCCTTCCATTATATTTTAATGCAGACGAAACGGTGAGCATCGAAGTTTTAAAATCCATTTACCGGGCAGGTATCAAAGCAGTAGAATATACCAATCGTGGTGAAGCGGCCCTGAATAATTTTAAAAAATTGGTTGCTGTAAGAAACAGTGAAATGCCTGGTTTATTGTTAGGTGTTGGTACTATTAAAAACTTAAAACAAGCAGAAGATTACATGGAAGCCAGCGCTGATTTTTTAGTGAGCCCCGGTTTTGTAAAAAAGGTGGCAAAGTATGCAAAAACAAATGATGTGTTTTATGCACCGGGCTGCATGACGCCGACTGAAATCATTGCGGCAGAAAACAGCGGCATTAAGTTTATCAAACTTTTTCCAGGTAATATACTGGGGCCTGAATTTCTTGGCGGAATAAAAGAAATTTTTCCTAAACTTTTATTTATGCCCACTGGCGGAGTAGATACCACCAAAGAAAATATCGAAGGTTGGTTTAAGGCCGGTGTATCTGCAGTAGGAATGGGCAGTAAACTGATCAGTAAAAAATTAATGGAAGCAAAAGATTATTCAGGTATAGAGAAAATGACCCGGGAGGTTTTGGAATTAATTCAATCCATAAAAAAATAAACAATATGAAAGCTGCCATAGGAAAATACCGCTGGACGATTTGTGCTCTCTTATTTTTTGCCACCACTGTTAATTATCTCGACCGCCAGGTACTTAGTTTACTGAAACCAATGCTGGAGGCAAAATTCGGATGGAGCAACAGCCAGTATGCAGACATTGCTTCTGTCTTCCAGTTTACCTATGCCATCTCCATGTTATTTGCCGGAAGGTTTATTGATAAGCTGGGTACCAAAAAAGGATTTGCCTGGGCTATCACTATCTGGTCCATTGGTGCCGTTATTCACGCACTGGCCATTCCCATTGGTGAAGGAATTGCAGCTGTACTTGGCTGGATTGGTATTGCCACCGTGCCCATTTCTGTAATGGGATTTATGTTTTCAAGAGCCATTTTGGGTTTTGGTGAATCAGGAAATTTTCCCGCTGCCATCAAAGCCACTGCGGAATATTTCCCCAAGAAAGAAAGATCATTTGCCACCGGCATTTTTAATTCAGGCAGTAATGTAGGCGCTATACTGGCTCCGCTTACCGTACCATGGATTGCTAAAAACTGGGGATGGGAATCTGCCTTTGTCATCATCGGTGGCGTAGGATTTCTCTGGTTGTTTTTCTGGTTAGCATATTATGAAAAACCGGATGAACAAAAAAGAATGTCGGCTGCAGAATTGGAATATATTAAAAGTGATGTGGAAGGAAATATTCCTCAAACAAAAGAAAAAGTACGCTGGCTGAAATTATTAACCTACAAACAAACCTGGGCCTTCACCTTTGGAAAATTTATGACCGACGGGGTTTGGTGGTTTTTTCTATTCTGGTTGCCGGCCTACCTGAACGATCAGTATGGAATCAGCGGTACGGCCGTGATGCTTCCGCTGGCCGCACTATATAGCATGACCATGTTTGGCAGCATCGGCGGTGGCTGGTTTCCCATGTATTTTATTAAGAAAGGATACAAACCCTATGATGGCCGCATGAAAGCCATGTTACTGATCGCTATGATTCCGCTGGTTGTACTGGCTGCACAATATTTAGGAACGATCAGTTACTGGTTTCCTGTTATTCTTATTGGCATCGGCGCATCGGCACACCAGGCATGGAGTGCAAATATTTTTACCACAGTATCGGATATGTTTCCCAATAAAGCCATTGCTTCTGTTGTAGGAATTGGTGGCATGGCCGGCGGCATTGGTGGTGTTCTGATTACCAAAGCAGGCGGCGCCCTGTTCGATCATTACAAAGCACTCGGACATATTGAAACGGGCTATACCATTATGTTTGTTTTTTGTGCCATTGCTTACCTGCTGGCATGGTCAGTAATGAAAATGCTGGTACCTCAATACAAACCCATTACCGATTTATAGGAATTTTCTGTTAGCAGAATGTTATCTGTTTTTTAAGAAAACTGTGTTAGTGAATACCCGCTAATGCTGTTTATTAAAAAATATACAGGTTGCAGCAGAATCATTATTTTAAAATACTGTAGTTTTCCTTTCATAAGCAGGTGTTGATTTTTATTGATAACTAAAGACAATTAAAATCTTTAAAACAGAATTTATGGAAAGAAAAGAATTCATCACAAAAGGCGGAATGGCAGCAGCATCGTTTGCCATTTTACCATCTGTAAAACTTTTTGCGGGGTTTGCAGACAAACAGGTGAAGGTGGCCATCATCGGCGTAGGATTAAGAGGGCAAAACCACCTGGAACTATTATTGAGAAGGACAGATGTGGAAGTAGTTGCTATTTGTGATATTGACAACCGGATGCTGGCAAGGTCAAAAGAAATGATAACCAAAAGCGGGAAGAAGATGCCGCAGGTATTTTCCGGCGATCCCTATGCATGGAAAAAAATGCTGGAGATAAAAGGAATGGATGCGGTAGTGATTGCCACGCCCTGGGAATGGCATAAGGAAATGATCATTGGCTCGATTGAAGCAGGCATTAAATATGTTGGTTCCGAAGTTGTAATCGGAATTACTTTGCAGGATCATTGGGATGTGGTAAAAGCTGCAGAGAAAAACAAAGCCCATGTCATGATGCTGGAAAATGTTTGTTACCGGCGGGATGTGATGGCTGTTTTAAATATGGTAAGGCAGGGATTGTTTGGAGAAATGATTCACCTGCAGGGAGGCTATCAGCACGACCTGCGGGAAGTAAAATTCAATGACGGTACAAAAGCTTACGGCGGCGGTTGTGAAATGGGTGAGAAAGGCTGGACAGAAGCGAAATGGAGAACCCTTCATTCCATACACAGGAATGGTGATTTGTATCCCACGCATGGCATCGGGCCCATTGCCCATTATATAAATATCAACAGGGGAAACCGCTTTTTAAATCTTTGTTCTTTTTCTACCAAAGCAAGAGGACTGCATAATCATGTGGTAAAAACCTGTGGACCCGATCATCCTAATGCAAAAATTAATTTTAAACTGGGTGATGTGGTTACTACTTCCATCAAATGTGCCAATGGAGAAACCATTTTATTACAGCATGATACTAATTTACCAAGGCCCTATTCATTAGGATTCAGGGTGCAGGGAACAACCGGCATCTGGATGGATGTAAACAATGGAATTTATATTGAAGGAAAATCTGCCAAAGCACATCAGTGGGATCAGGCCAATGAATGGCTGAACAAATACGATCATCCATTATGGGCCCGCTGGAGCAAAGAAGCAACGGGTTCAGGACATGGCGGTATGGATTTTTATGTCATCCATTCCTTCATTGAATCTGCCAAACGAAATACAACCACTCAAATGGATGTGTATGATGCCGCAGCATGGAGTGCTATCACACCTTTAAGTGAACAATCCATAGAATTGGGAAATGAAACTGTGGAGTTTCCGGATTTTACCGGCGGCCAGTGGATGTACCGTAAGCCGGTGTTTGCTTTGAATGATGATTACTGATTTTTTCTAACTGGTCTTACCAGTGATTAAGGTGAGGGAACTGGTATTTGGACATTGAAATAGTTTATAACCGGGTGTAAGGGAAACACAGGAATAAGGCAGTTTCTTTTGTGCCGATAGTCTATCGGGATAGCTGGGAGCTGAACGATCCTTTTATTTTAAGCGATGGCAGAATTATACCAAAAGCAGAGGTACTTAAAAAAATAAATAATGTTTTTAATTCTTATTCATCATTCACCAATGCTAAATATGCAATAGGTGAAATTTCGTTTCAGTGGGATGATACAAAGGCCAGTGGAATGGGTCATGCAGAAGGCGGTGTTCATTACGACGCCATATTAGAAAACGGCGAAACTGTACACATTGAGGGGCCGTTTAAATTATATATGAGTAATGAAGGAACATGGTGGAGTATTTTTTACTTTGTTTTTCCTGGATTTACATGGTAATGGTGGTTTAAACTTATGGTAAAACTTTTTCTACCGGATTATCCAACGATTTAAAAAAGAAATTATAAGTATTCTCTTCCCATGCCGAACAGAGCAGTTAATCCGCAGTTGACCAACGATCGAACTATACAACTATTG
>DATDPZ010000245.1:0-2983 GCA_035292525.1 Chitinophagaceae bacterium | reverse complement strand
TACACATTCAGTTTCTATTCTTACGGATGCATTGGAAAGCATAGTCAATGTAGCCGCTGGCTTTATCGGTTTATATAGTTTGTATATTGCTGCCAAACCAAGAGATACAGACCATCCTTATGGGCATGGTAAAGCAGAGTTCCTCTCAGCTGCTATTGAAGGCACCCTGATTGTATCTGCCGGGGCCATCATCATTTATAAAGCAGTACAGCATTTAATCTTTCCGGTAGAAATAAATAAAATTGATTACGGAATTATCCTGGTAGCTGCTACTGCAGTTGTAAATTTTGTCATGGGGTTCATGGCTGTAAAGAAGGGAAAAAGCAGCAACTCGGTGGCCCTTGTTGCCAGTGGCAGGCATTTACAATCTGACAGCTATTCAACCCTGGGAATTATACTGGGTTTATTTCTCATTTTGTTTACCGGTATGAAATGGATAGATAGTGCTGTGGCTATTGTATTTGGAATTTTTATAAGTTATACCGGTTACAAAATTTTAAGAAAATCCATTGCAGGCATTATGGATGAAGCCGATATTGAGTTACTGGGTAAAATGGTGCAAGTGCTGAATATAAACAGAAGGGAAAACTGGGTAGATCTGCACAACCTCCGGGTAATAAAATATGGTTCATTGATTCACCTGGATTGTCATCTTACCGTGCCCTGGTTCCTGAATATACATGAAGCCCACCGGGAGGTGGATGCATTAAGTTTATTGATACGAAAAGAATTTGGCGATGCCATTGAACTATTTGTGCACACAGACGGCTGCCTGCCGTTTTCCTGTAAAATTTGTAATAAAAAAAATTGTAGTGAACGAAAACATAACTTTGAAAAACAAATAAACTGGACGAAGGAAACCATTTTACAGAATCAAAAGCACCATATATGAAAACCAGAACGGTTTGGAAAAAAGAACATCAGTTTACCAGTTACCAGGATCATAACGCCATTCAAATAGATGGAAGCAAGCTGAAGGGAAATGGCCCCAAATCATTATTACTGTCAGGTCTTGCCGGCTGTTCGGGAATTGATGTGGTGGATGTGTTATCTAAAATGAGAGTAAAATTTTCTGCACTGGAAATAGAGGTAGAGACTACGCAAACAGAAATAAACCCAAAAGTTTTTAAGGATATTCATATTGTTTACAAAGTAAAAACAGCAAAAGAAAACGAAGACAAAGTGAAGAAAGCGGTAGAGCTGTCGCTGGGTAAATATTGTGGCGTATCGGCCATGTTGCAAAAGCATTCAAAAATTCACTACACCATTCAATTGTTTTAGCAGATGCTGTCCAAACGTTCACAATACGCTTTAAAAGCACTTTCCTACCTGACTGAAAAGTATAATAAAGGTCCTGTGCTGATTTCAGAGATTGCCAAAAAGAAAAAGATTCCGTTGAAGTTTCTTGAAAATATTTTATTGGAACTGAAAGGCATTGGTGTCCTGGATAGTAAAAAGGGGAAAGGCGGCGGATATTTTTTAATTAAGAAACCCGGGAATGTGAGAGTGGCCGACATTATCCGTGAAGTAAATGGCCCGATTGCCCTGCTGCCCTGTGTAAGCCTTTATTTTTATGAACGTTGCAAAAACTGCGATGAAAAAAATTGCGCCCTTCATGACATGATGATTGAAGTAAGAGACGCCACTTTAAGTATTCTTGAAAAACGAACACTTGTTGACCTGCTTGATATTCCCTGATATTTTTTCCCCAAATAAGTCTACTCCTTTGGTAGGCCAATGTATTTGGGTTATCTTCGTCCCTCACTTTTAAAATTAATTTTATGGCACTACGATTAGGAGACCTTGCGCCAAATTTTAAAGCGCAAACCACCGAAGGTGAAATTGATTTTTACGAATACCTGGGCAATGGCTGGGGTATTCTTTTTTCTCATCCTGCTGATTATACTCCGGTATGCACAACGGAGTTGGGTAAGACCGCATTACTGAAACAAGAATTTGAAAAGCGGAATACCAAAGTGCTTGCAGTGAGTGTGGACCCGTTGGAAAAACATTTTGGATGGCGAAAGGATATCAATGAAACACAAAACTGCTCAGTTGATTTTCCCATTATCGCCGACGAGAACAAAGAAGTGTCTTTACTCTATGATATGATTCATCCCAATGTATCGGAAACGGTGACCGTCCGTTCTTTATTTATCATTGGCCCCGATAAAAAAGTAAAACTGATGATCACTTACCCGCAAACAACCGGAAGAAATTTTCATGAAGTGTTAAGGGTATTGGAATCATTACAGCTTACAGCAGGTTTCAGTGTGGCTACTCCGGCCGACTGGAACCATGGAGAAGATGTAATTGTTGCTTTATCGGTTTCAACGGAAGATGCACAGAAGAAATTCCAGAAAGGATTAAAAATTGTAAAGCCCTACCTGCGGTACACCCCGCAACCAAATTTATAAATAAACGTTTCTAGCTTTGTCAGAGATGAAGTAAAAAGATTTTAAAATAAGGAAACCGCATGATTGTTTTGATAGATGAATTACAAAAAGAGTTGACAGGTAAAGAAATCGCAGAGCAGTTACAATATCTTGCTGAACGTTTTCCGGGCCAGGTTGTTTTTTCTACCAGCTTTGGCCTGGAAGACCAGGCGATTACTCATATCATTGCCAGGAACCAGTTGCCAATAAAAATATTTACACTGGACACGGGACGGCTGTTTAAAGAAACCTATACTACCTGGAACAGGTCGCTGGAAAAATATAACCTCACAATTTCTGCTTATTATCCTGATGCTAAATCGCTGGAGGAATTTGTCAGTGAAAAAGGGCCAAATAGTTTTTATGGATCAGTGGAGAACCGGAAGCAATGCTGCCATATCCGTAAAGTAGAACCTTTACAAAGGGCATTGAAGGGGAATAAAATCTGGGTAACGGGCATTCGTGCCGAACAAAGCAGGGACCGGTTGGATATACCGATGCTGGAATGGGACGAGGTCAACGAAGTAATAAAATTTCATCCTTTACTA
>DATDPZ010000244.1:0-4995 GCA_035292525.1 Chitinophagaceae bacterium | reverse complement strand
GTCTGAAGTAACACTAAGAACACAAAGAAAGCACGACGGGCACAAAGAATTTGGAATTTATTTTCAACACGTTGTGTTCTTTGTGTAATACTTCGTGAACGTTGTGTTACTAAATTCATTGCTTTTGAGACAGCCTCTTTTATTAAATAAAAAATATAAAAAAGAACTGGCATTGTTTTTGGAATCCTATGGTTGTTCAAATTCAAAATTCGGATTAAAGACGCTTTTGCTAACCCTGTTCTTTTTAGATTAAACTAATTATTAAACAATTATTTATTATGAAAAAGTTATCAATTTACCTCGTCCTGATGATATCAGCTCTTTCAATTGTAATTGTAGCCTGTCAGAAAGGATTTTCCGGTTCGGAAAAAAATAAAGCAAGGCTCCAGGTATATCTGACGGATGCACCCGGCGATTTTGAAGCAGTTTATATTGATGTGAAAGATGTAAAAATAAATGTAACCGGCGATTCAGTAAATGGATGGCAAAGCCTGGCCGGTGTAAATGCCGGCGTTTATGATTTACTTACGCTTATTAATGATAATGATACTTTGTTGGCTGATGCCGAAATCCCGTCCGGAAAAATACACCAGTTACGATTAGTGTTAGGTACCGAAAACTTTGTAAAAGTGGAAGGAACTACTCAATTGATAAAACTGGAAACACCCAGTGCACAGCAAAGCGGATTAAAATTGAACATTCAGCAGGATGTAGAAAATGGTATTCTCTATACTTTGCTATTGGATTTTGATGTTTCAAAATCCATTCACAAAACCGGGAATAACAAATACATGCTTAAGCCAGTAATCAGAACAGTATTACAGGCTGCAGGCGGAAGTATTAAAGGAGTAGTGATGCCTAACAGTTTTCAGACAGCAGTATATGCTGTGCAGGGACCAGATACCATTGCAAGTACTTTTACCGGAACAAACGGAGGCTATTTGATCAAAGGACTGGCCGCCGGCAGTTATAATCTTCATTATGATCCATCTGATCTTAGTTACATGGATTCTATCCGGAATAATATTGTAGTTATAACAAATAAAGTAACTATAGTGGACACTACTGTACTCCATCAGTAAAAAAAATTTCTATGAAAATTTAAAAGCTATCCCGATCCAGGATGGCTTTTTTCAGATAACTGCTTTCCTGATCTTCACCAGTTTCTCCAAAAGGGGTTGTAACAGTTCCAGCTTCAGCATATTGGCTCCATCGCTTTTTGCAACCGAAGGATCTGGATGTGTTTCTATAAACAAACCATCCGCTCCTGCAGCAATAGCAGCTTTTGCGATGGTACTGATCATTTGAGGATTTCCTCCTGTAACCCCACTGGCCTGATTAGGTTGCTGCAATGAATGGGTCACATCCATTACTACGGATACACCATGTCCCCGCATAACAGGAATATTTCTCATATCCACCAACAGGTCCTGGTAGCCAAAAGTGTTACCTCTTTCAGTTAGCATGATCCTGTTGTTACCTGCATGACGGATTTTATCTACAGCAAATTTCATAGCTTCTCCACTTACAAACTGCCCTTTTTTTATATTCACTATTGCATTTGTTTTGGCTGCTGCTTCCAGCAGATCAGTCTGCCTGCAAAGGAAAGCAGGGATCTGTAAAATATCCACATGCTGTGCAGCCAGTACGGCCTCATCTTTTGCATGAATATCTGTAACTGCCGGTAAAGAAAATTTCTTTTTCACTTTAGAGATCATCCCTAATGCAAGTTCATCACCCAACCCGGTGAAAGAATATCCACTGCTACGGTTGGCCTTACGGTAAGATGCTTTAAAGATAAAAGGAATGCCCAGGTTTTTACAAACAGAAAAAACTTTTTCAGCAACTTCCATGATCAGCTCTTCACTTTCCACCACACAGGGTCCTGCTATCAGGAAGAAGTTGTTTTCGTCGTAGGATTGATTTTTGAATAAGTCTTTCAGCATTTTTTCCATGGGGGCAAAGGTAAGATTGTTTTTAAACCAGATTGAATTTGGAATTTGGGATTTGGAATCTGACATTTGTTTTTTAATACAGATTATGGTAAAAGAAAAAATACTGGTTATCGGTTCCTCAGGCCAGATAGGAGTAGAATTAACCTTGGCATTAAGAAAGATCTATGGCGAAGCTAATGTTCTTGCCTCTGATCTCCGCGAACAGAATGAACTGCTTGCCGGCACAGGTCCTTATGTTAGTATGGATGTGATGAATAAGGAAATGCTGCATGTGCAGGTAATCCGGCAGGGGATTACACAGGTATATCACCTGGCTGCTATCTTATCTGCTACCGGCGAAAAAAATCCGCACCTGGCCTGGAACCTGAATATGCAGGGATTGATCAATGTACTGGATATTGCAAAGGAAGAAAAACTTCATAAAGTTTACTGGCCCAGTTCCATTGCTGTATTTGGCCCTACATCCCCCAAAAAAAATTGCCCGCAGCAAACCATCATTGAACCCACTACCGTGTATGGGATCAGTAAGTATGCCGGAGAATTCTGGTGCAATTATTTTTATATGAAATACGGTGTGGATGTGCGAAGTCTCAGATACCCCGGTCTTATTTCATATAAATCTTCTCCCGGTGGCGGTACCACCGATTACGCAGTGGAAATTTTTCACGAAGCACTGGAAGAAAAAAAGTATGAATGTTTTTTAAAAGAGGACACTTATTTACCCATGATGTATATGCCCGATGCCATCCGAGCCACCCTGGAATTGATGGAAGCACCGGCTGAAAAAATTTCCATCCGTACTTCATATAATATTTCTGCCATGAGCTTTTCTCCTGAAGATATTGCTGCAGAAATCAAAAAACACATTCCGGGTTTCAGCATTTTTTATAAACAGGATTACCGGCAGGCTATTGCCGATAGCTGGCCCCAGAGCATTGATGATTCTATTGCAAGAAACGACTGGGGCTGGAAAGAAGTATATGATCTTTCTGCTATGACAGCTGATATGCTGGATAACCTGAAAAAATAAGCGGGAAATTTGAACTTATTATTTTCTTTTTTGTTAACAGGGTATTACGATTTTCATGTCATTATTTTGACAACCCTTCTCTTATTTTTAGCGATCTTGCAGTTATGAATTTAAAATTACTTATCAGCTTTTTTATATTTTTTTCTTTATCCCAGGTCGTAGTGCCTGTGTATGCTCAAATGAATCTTCCGGAAAACTGGAGAGCACATCTTGTAAGACAGGATAAACAGGAAGTGATCTTTATCATTGAGACTAAAAGAGAAAAAGGTGAAGTTGTTTTTTATATAATTAATGATGAAGAAAAGCTAAGGATTCACCCGGTGTATTTTATCGGAGATTCTGTTCATTTCGAAATGCCTGCATTTGAATCATCATTCCGCACAAAAATAAATAAAGACGGCAGCCTGCAGGGGACCTGGATAAAAGGTACAGCCGGCGTCACTCAACACTGGAATTTTTATGCAACTCCCAACCGGAATTTTCGCTTTGAAACAAATCTTGGAAAAGCAGCACATAATATTTCCGGCAGTTGGGATGTGGACATTACACGGAGTAATGGAACCCTGAGAAAAGCGGTAGCTGAATTTCAACAGAAGGGAAATCAACTTAAAGGAACTTTTCTGACTCCTTCCGGCGATTATCGTTACCTGGATGGAGTGGTCACCGGAGATTCCCTGAAGCTATCAACTTTTGACGGAGCACATGCATATACTTTTTATGCAAAAATTAATAATGAAAATAAAATTTCCGGTGGGGTTTTCTATTCCGGTTTTGCCGGAGTGGAAACATGGGTAGCAGAGAAGAACGAGGAGATCACTACACCAGACCAGGAAAGGCCAACCATGTTGAAAGAAGGTGAGACACGGTTGAATTTCACATTTAATGATCTCAATGGAAAGCCGGTATCCATCAACGACAATCGTTTTAAAAATAAAGTAGTCGTAGTTCAGATCCTGGGAAGCTGGTGCCCCAACTGTATGGATGAAACAAAATTTTTAAGTGACTATTATAATGAAAATAAAAACAGGGGTGTGGAAGTAATCGGCCTGGCATATGAATATGATACCAATGTAGAACGTTCTTTGAAAAGTCTGAAAAAATTTGAGAAACTATTTAATGTACAATACCCCATCCTGATCACGGGTGGCACTTCTTCTGACGATGAAAAAACGGAAAAAACCTTACCACAACTGACCCCAATCCGTTCTTTTCCCACTACTATTTTCATTGATAAAAAAGGCGAAGTGAGAAAAATTAAAGGAGTGTTTTATGGCCCCGGAACCGGGAAACATTTTGAAGCATTCAAAAAAGAATTTTATGCAACAGTGGATAAGCTGTTGAATGAAGATTAAAAAGGTTTTGGCTTCTCCAGTTTTTTTAACTCCTGATCAATATATTCTTTCGATAGCCAGAGATGACCCAGCATATCGCCTTCAATTTTTTTTGTGTTCTCAATATTCTCTAATGGATTCCCGTCAAGCAGTATCATATCAGAAACAAATCCTGTTTTGATCATACCCATGTCCTTCTTATTATAAAATTTTGCCACATTCACTGTTCCGGATTGCAAAGCTTCAAAAGGGCTGAGCCCTGCATCCACCAAGTATTTTAATTCATGATGTACTGAAAATCCCGGAACATTAAAAACCTGCGGGCCATCGGAACCCAATAATAATCCTACTCCGTTTCGTTGACATTCCAAAATCAGTTTTCTTCTTAATTGAATAAAATTCCGCATGGCTGCTGGGTCGTTCAGTGGATTATTCCTGAGATTATTTTTATTTGTGATCCATGCCTTCATTGTAACATCATTCATATAAATCATCTCTGGTTCTTTGCTGAAAGCATCTGCATCTTTATCCGGAGTAAACCATCTTTCAGCCAATGCCTGCGTGGGCACTACCCAGATATTTTTTTCCCGTAACGAATTTATTAATTTGGGAATTCTTTTTTCATCAGCCCGGTCTGCAATGAACATTCCAAAAAGCCCCACTTCGTTTTCATTTACAG
>DATDPZ010000243.1:0-2337 GCA_035292525.1 Chitinophagaceae bacterium | reverse complement strand
GCAATGGCAGGCGAATCCAAAGCAAGGCTGGGCTTTTACTACATCACAAGGTTATCTCCGGATGTTTTCTGCATATAAAAACGATTCAGTTAAATCAGCTTGGGATCTTCCAGACATTCTTGCTCAGAAATTTCCGGCTGAAGAATTTTCTGCAACAGTTAAACTGGATTTTAAACCCCGGCATGAACAGGAACAGTTTGGTTTCATCATTCAGGGCAGCGACTATGCATTTCTTTCCCTTCAAAAAAGAATGGAAGGAAATTTCATCTCATTCAATCAATGTTTCAATGCAGATAAAGGAGGGGTAGAATCAGAAACAACCATTCAAAAGTTTAGCCATTCAACAATTTATTTAAGAATAAAAATCAAGTCGGGTGCTGTTTGTGAATTTTCTTTTAGTGAAGACGGAAAAAATTTCAGTAGTGCTGGTAATTCTTTTACGGCAAAACCCGGAAAATGGGTTGGAGCAAAAATCGGAATGTTTTTTTCAGGAAAGAATATTACCAATGACGCCGGATTTGCAGATATAGATTGGTTCAGAGTTGAACCAGTCAATTGATTAAATTTTTTAAAAAATAAATTATGGAACGACGCAAATTTCTTGGATATACAGCAGCAGCCGGAGCTTCTTTAATGTTGCATCCGTTTGAAACCTTTGCCATTCCTGCAGGAGCTAAAATAAAACTGGCCCAGGTAGGAACCGGTCACCGGGGCACCAGTTTCTGGGGAAAAAATATGCTGACCAGTTTTGGTGAACTGGTTGAATTCGTTGGTCTCTCCGATATCAATCCCGGCCGGCTGGCCTATGCAAAAAAGCTTTATCAAACCAACTGTCCAACCTTCACCAGCTTTGATGAGATGCTGCAAAAAACAAGACCGGATTACGTTATCGTTACAACGGTTGATTCCACCCACGATGAATTTATAGTTAAGGCCCTGGAAGCAGGCAGTCATGTTATCACTGAAAAACCAATGACGACAGATGAAGTAAAATGTAAAAGAATACTGGATGCAGAGAAAAGAACAAGGAAAAAAGTAATCGTGGCGTTTAATTACCGGCACAGTGTTCATGCTATGCAGTTAAAAGAATTACTGGCAAAAGAAAGAGTGGGGAAAATTACTTCAGTTGATTTCAACTGGTACCTGAATGTGTATCACGGGGCCGATTATTTCCGTCGCTGGCATGGCCGCATGGCAAAAGGTGGTTCGCTCTGGGTGCATAAAGCCACCCATCATTTTGATTTACTTAACTGGTGGCTCAACAGTGAGCCGGTGGAAGTAAGTGCTTATGGAAGTCTTGAACACTATGGAAAAAATAATTCTTTCAGGGGAAAGACCTGCCGGAGTTGTGAATTTAAAGACAAGTGTAAATTCTATTGGGATATAACAAAGGATCAGCGATTGGTTGACCTCTATGTAAAAAATGAACAACATGATGGTTATGTAAGAGATGGTTGTGTATGGGATAACGAAATTGATATTTATGATAAAATGAGTGCCCAGATCATTTATGCCAACGGAGTCACGGTAAATTATTCTCTTACCACTTATTCTCCTTATGAAGGCTGGCAGATTGCATTCAATGGAATGAATGGCAGAATAGAAACCTGGGAAGATATACCCTACCTGCAGAAAATGCCGGAAGACCAATCCAAACGACATGCTGTTGAAATGAGTAATGCCGATGATGCCATACCAGGCGAAGTAAGAGAGATTCTGGTGATGGATAATTTTCAAAAGGACTATGAGATTTTCACTACACCCAGGATAAAAGGCGGGCATGGTGGCGGAGATATCCGCATGCAACGAAGAATGTTTGTTGATAAAACAGACAATCCGCACCAGGTAATGGCCGGAACAAGAGAAGGGGCCATGTCCATCCTGATTGGTATAGCCGCCAGGAAAAGCATTCAATTAAAAAGGCCGGTAAAAATTTCTGAATTAACTGACCTGGTGCCAATGGCAAAACGATTTTAAAAAATACGGATATGAAAAAAACAGTATTCACCTTACTTATTACAGTTTTCAGTTTGCTGATTTCTTCTGCACAATCAAACCCGCAAACAGACGTGGCAAATGCTACAGAACAATTACGAAAAGCAATGATGGATGGAGATAAAACGACACTGGAAAAATTAACGGAACAGAAACTGAGCTATGGACATAGCGGGGGACATATTGATGATAAAAAAGAATTTGTTGAAAAACTGGTTAGCGGCAAATCTGACTTTGTAACAATAGACCTGTCAGAGCAAACCATCAGCATCAGTGGAAAAGTGGCAATCGTCCGCCATATTCTGCATGCAAAAACAAATGATAATGGCATGGCCGGAGAAG
>DATDPZ010000242.1:0-11762 GCA_035292525.1 Chitinophagaceae bacterium | reverse complement strand
ATGGAAAAGTGATGGCGATGATGTCAGGCTCTGTTCTCCTTAGTCTTCAGTTCATCGAAACAGTAATCAAAATAAAAATTATAGGATGTTATGCTTCGTTTTGCTAAGGAGAACAGAGAAATAAAAATCATAGGATCTTATGGTATTGATATACTGATAATCTAAGGAGAACAAGGGCATGGTGATTTCAGAAAATTGTAAGTTTGAAGAGTATTAAAAGCGAGGGGTTGCAGCAAAACACAATGCCAGCACACGGCAAACCCCTCGTGGACAATGTTACTTAACAGGGAAAAAGGAAGACCCCGAAGAGACAGAAATAGAATAGCAGATCAGATTCTGTCATTTTCCTTACTGTTTACAATTAACTACTCACTCTGGCACGAATAATTATATTTGCATCAATTTTTAATTACAAATATTTTGTTTAAGGATAATTGAATGAACAGGATTTATTTAGACAATGCTGCCACAACCTCTCTTGACAAAGAAGTGCTGGATGCGATGATGCCTTATATGACGACGCATTTTGGCAATCCGTCATCTATTTATTCTTATGGCCGTGAAACGAGGATGGCCATTGAAAATGCCAGGAAATCTGTGGCAAAACTGTTGAATGCCCATCCGGGAGAAATATTTTTTACAAGTGGCGGCACGGAAAGTAATAACACGGCAATTTTATCTGCTATTAGAGATCTGGGTTGCAAGCATATCATCTCCTCTCCGGTAGAACATCATGCAGTGTTGCATACAGTTGAGCATTATGCCTGTGGTGAAGAAGTGACGAGGAGTTTTGTGAAACTATTAACCAATGGTCATATTGACCTGGAAGACCTGGAAGCTCAACTGGCTGCTAAGAAAGAAAGATGTTTGGTTTCCCTGATGCATGCCAATAACGAGATCGGGAATTTGCTGGATATAAATGCAGCGGGAACTATTTGCAAGAAGTATAATGCCATTTTTCATTCGGATTGTGTGCAGACAGTAGGCCATTACCCGCTGGATCTGAGAAATACCCCGGTACATTTCATTTCTGCTTCCGGGCATAAATTTCATGGGCCCAAAGGTTGCGGAATTTTATATGTAAACGATAATATAAAAGTTCATCCATTAATTTTTGGCGGTGGCCAGGAAAGAAATATGAGGGCTGGCACAGAAAATATTTATGGCATCATTGGCTTTGCAAAAGCATTGGAGATTGCCATGAATAATTTTGAAAAGGATATTGTTTATGTGCAATCGCTTAAATCATATATGATTCAGCAATTGCAAAAAAATATCTCCAGAGTGGAACTGAATGGTGATACAGAAGGCAAATGTCTTTATACCATCCTGAATGTTTCTTTCCCGAAATCAGAAAAATCAGAAATGATTTTATTTAATCTTGATATCAGCAATATTTGTGCATCGGGCGGAAGTGCCTGCAGCAGCGGGGCAGACACAGGCTCACATGTCATCCGTGCCATAAAAAATAATCCCAACCTGGTAGCCGTGAGATTCTCCTTCAGCAAATACAATACAAAAAAAGAAATAGATCAGGTGGTGGAAAAATTAAAACAGATCATCTAAACCAAAAAGACCCAACTGAAGGGTCTTTTTTATATAATATTTTCATAGTTTTTTTAGTTTGAATACAAACCGCCTGCATTTATCCAGTTTACAATTGCATTTCTGTCTGCCTGGCTTAATCCTGAAGATGGTGGTGGCGGCATTTGCTGACCAACTCCAAAATTATCTACAGCCCTGACTTTTATTCTGTCTTTGTTTACCACAATCTCGCAGTCCTGTGTATAATTAATTCCACCGGTCGGGGTAGAACCAATATGACAACCCGATATAGCACAATTGGCAAGTAAAATGGTTCTGACAGCAGAAAATAAAGGGCCAGCCGCGGTTGCCGTAACAGTAATGCTGGTTGTTTTTACACAACCCCCGGTTTCTTTTGCACCCACGGTATAAGTATTAGGTGCAAGTGTATTGAAAGTTGGAGAAGACTGAAATGCTCCGCCATTAATATTATAAGTAAATCCTGTTCCTCCGTCCGATGTAGTAATGGTGATAGAGCCATTGGGTGTTGATAAGCATGGAGTGGCCGGAATGGAAGTGCCGCTAACCGTAAATGTAGAAGATGTACAGGGATCATTGCTTGCTACCGTAAATGAATTAGATCCGGTACAACCACGGCTATCTTTTGCTGTGATGGTATAAGAGCCGGCTGCAAGTCCTGTAAAATTTCCCGAAGATTGAAATGCTCCGCTATTAATGCTGAAAGTAAATCCCGAACCACCGCTTGCTGCTGTGGAAATGGCGCCATTGGTAGCTCCGGGTGCAGTGGCATTGGTTACTGTTCCGCTTACTGTAATCGTAACGCCACTGCAGGGATTAGGCGGAGTGCCGCCGCCACTACTTCCCCCTTTGCTGCCACAGGAATTAAGGAGAACCAGGCTAATGAAAGCAGTGAGAAAAAAAAATTTTGATTGCAGAAAAACTTGCATGCACATTTTAACGTATGTTGAAACGAAATAGTTGCCTGGGTTTAAAATTAATGTACAGTAATTTTTATTTGAGAGTTTGTTTTTAGCCCTGGTTTATTTTTTGGATTGGAATGGCTGTAAACTAGCTGTCAGTAAAAGACCCGCACTGTTCAGCTTTACTTTTCCATATCCTACACCTTCCAATGCAATTTTCATATAAGGTTCAGCTTGCAAAGTCAATACAGGGTTTATTTTTCTTGTATATCCACCTGATAAATTGAGTATGGAAAAATAATGTTTGTTTTTATTCTCGTAAGTACGGGTATAATAAACGTATTGCAGGCTGTTTGTAGGTTTAAAATAATAATTGTAAGCTTCTTTTTTCATAAATAAACTGGAAGCTCCTGCCGAGATAAACCAATTTTGTTTTTTTAATGATCCAAAATGAAAATCAAGAAGTAAAGGAATCTCCAGCACTTTACAATCGGCATCAATAGATTTTAAATCCGGATAGTATGCCCAGAAATTTGATGGCGGGTTATAATCATCAGGATTGGTTGTGTATATTTTTCTGCCAACAAATATTCCGGAGCGGATGGAAAGCCGGTCAGATATTTTATATCCCAGTCCTGTACCCAGCATCATTTTTACCTTACCAATATTATTACCTACTGAGCTGATGTCTGGTCCCGCCGATAAGTTAAATCTGATGTTACTTAAAAATGACGTCTTCTTTTTAGAAGTAGCTTTATTGGTTTCCGGAAGTTGTTTGTTTTCATTTAAATTCTCTAACGCAGGTTGACTGGTTTCCTTAGTCCCGGCAGGTTCTTGCCGGGTGTTAAAATTGTTTTCAATTTTATTTGGACTGATCACTGAAATTTCATTTACCTGATCGGTTTTTTGTGTGAATTTATCTTCTGGTTGTTTTTCCGATGTATTTATTTCAGGAATAGACGGTTTTGAATTAACTGCTGGTTCGGTAATTTTTTTCCCGGTTAGTATATTTCTTTTTTTAGTTAGCGGAAAATTTATTGATGGAGAAATGGAATTAGTTTTCTCCATAATCAGGGGTATTTTATTTTCTGAATTGACAGCGGTTGTTGAATTCAGCGGCTGGTTTCCTGTCTTGTTATTCGTTCCGGTTAAATGGTTTGAAGTTGTTGTATTCTCTTTTCCGGGTTTATTATCTTTCATCATCAGAAAAGTACCACCACCCAATAACATGAACAGGAAAAGAAAGATGATCAGGCTTCGCCGGTTATCTTTTTTCTGAGGCATATACCTATCAAGTAAAGCCTGCATGTTATGCCAGGGTGCGTCCTCAAAAACGGGATTTTCCTGTTCTAAAAGGTCTTTTATTTTTTTATCAAAATTTTCAGACAACATTTCTTGAATATTCAATTTGATTTTGGTTCAATAAAATTTTTTGTAAATGTATTCTTGCTTTGGAAAGATTAGATTTGGAAGTGCCTTCTGCTATACCCAGTTTTTTAGAAATTTCAAGATGACTCAGCCCTTCAATGACAAAGAGGTTGAAAACAGCACGGTAGGCAGGCGATAAAAGCCGGATAGCTCTTATTATTTCATCATAAGTCATTTTTTCAATCGCGGATTCATATGGTGCTGCGATCTGTAACAAAGTCGGATCGGTTTGGATATTGTTTAAATGCTTTTTATTTTTCCTGTAATGATCTATCGATGTATACACCATGATCTTTCTAAGCCATCCCTTAAATGAAGCCATTACATCGGCATAGGCTGGCTGATATTTATGTATTTCCCTGAATATTTTCAGAAAACCTTCATTCAATATATCCCGGGCATCATCCTGGTTTCCGGCATAACGTTCACAAATAGACAAAGCATATCCGTAGAAAGAGCGATAGATGATTTCCTGGCTCTCCCTGCTATTCCGAACACATCCTTTTAAATGTTGGGTCAGTTCCGGGGCTGTCAGCAAGTGATATTATGTTTCGTTAAATAATCGTTGACTAAACAAACAGGGTTGCTTTGTCCTGAAACAATTTACACATATTTTTTTGCTTTAAGGGCAGTGACTCAGGAAGTGAACTTAAATATTTTCTGAAAATTGCTTTTAGCTTATTTATTGATCATTTTCTATATAATCAGGTATTTGAATATTCAGGTACCGGGTTTTGGTTGCCCGATTTTTTCATTTCATATAAAACAAAATATCCGACGGCAATAACAGAAAAAACCATGTAGGATGCCACTACATAATGATACCATGGCCAGTGTTGAGAAGAGAAAAACCAGTCGCCATAATAATAAATGGCAGCAAGACCGATGGCTGATTTAAAAATTTCCATATACAAAGCATTCCGGTTGCCATCCATCAGTTCCGTATATGCATAAATGGAGATAAAGACAAAAGCTCCGTAATAAAATATATGGGGTGTTCCGATACGGGCAATGAAAGCAAAAAAATAGACCAGCAGAAAATAATTAAAAAACATCTGCGACCAGCTCCAGGCGATAAATGCTTTTGTGGCCCGGGTATCAAATTTTTGATAATCGGAAAGATCATTGATATAATACACCGGGTATTTTTCTTTTACATCTTCCGGCCGCCAGCCGGTTGGCTTCACCCAGATGCGGAGTTTGTCTTTCCAGCTATTGGTCCTCCATGCATCTTTCATTAATAACCATAAATGAATAAAATTTATTTTGACAGGGTTCCAGGTTCTGACCGGCCGGGTAACTCCATAAACAGGTTTTACCCTATCCAGTTCTTTTTGAAAAGTGCCAAAAAGTTTATCCCAAAAAATAAAAATCTGGGAAAAGTTTTTATCCATGTATTCTTTGTTGATAGCATGGTGTACCCGGTGGTGCGATGGCGTGACAATGATCTTTTCAAGAAATCCCATTTTATTGATAAGTTGGGTATGATACCAGTATTGCAGAAAAAGGTGAAGCGGGGCAACGATTGCAATCACTTTTTCCGGCACACCCAGCAAAGCAGCCGGGATCAATAAAAAAGTAAAGAAATTAATAAAGTTGGAAATGGATTGTCTTAAAGCACAGGACAGATTGAATTCTTCGCTGCTGTGATGGATGATGTGATAGTTCCAGAAAAAATTTATTTTATGACAGCAGCGATGTACCCAGTATCCCTGGAAATCAATAACAATAAATGCAATCACATAAGTGATAACGGTGGCATCCACCTTGAAAATGGCAATTTTACTTAAAAGCCAGCTATAGGATATAATGGCCAGTCCAATACCAAGTACATCCTTAACTACATTGGTAATACCGCTGCTGAAGCTGGATACACTATCTAAACCACGAATGACGTGCAGGTTTATTTTGGAGGCTACCAGTTTTTCTATCAAAAAGAAAAACAGGAAAAAGGGAACTGTAATATTCAGCAGCTTGCCATAAGTTTCCATGCTTTAACTATTATGAAATAAAGTTAATGGAAATAAAAAGTGAAACCTAAACAGGTTTCACTTACCCTCCTCCCGGAAACAAAAAATGAGAAAAAGTTATTGACTGCAAGTTTGTCTTTTATTCTGAAAGATTATACAGCATTTTTGTTAAAGCGTACAAATATTTCTGTTCCATTTGTAAATGAACCTGATATAGAGACCGGCGAGCCTGATCTTTGAGCAATTAACTGGAGAGAGTCAATACTGGCCAGAAAAGACCGGTTCCTGCCAAGGTTACTTTTTTTGGAACTGATAATGATTTCACCTGAATCAGTTGAACTGATACGAATGCAATCATTTTCACTGTAGCTGATTGCATCTTTGATGAGATTGCCTAAAACAAGGGTAAGGGTATTTACATCGCTTCCCGACTTCAGATCAGGGCTTACGTCATTAATGATTAGTATCCCTTTTGCAATACTGCAATAATGAATAGCGCTGATCAGATGTTTGATAAGAGGGTTTATAAAAAGTGTTTTTTCATCTGTTACACTTACAGCTGCTTCATTAGATATTTTCATAAAAATAAAATTCAGGGATTAAAAAATAGTTTTCATAGGGCAGGTCTTGAATTTTAAGGACAGGGACATTGGATTTGGGTACGTTTTCACAGGTATGGTTTTTCAATCTTTCTTTGTTAAGTCATCTGTTGTGTCATAGGATTTTTACCGGTCAGGATCTTATACAAAATAAACGAATCATCACCCCCCGTTCCAATAGTACTTCATGTGTAAGTGTTGTGATGAAACAGTTAAAAGATTGCAGGAAGGATACTACAGCAAGAAGCAGGGCAATTGAGGTTAAAGCAATTCACTGATCAAAACAGTGGATTAATTAATTGTTCTGTCTTTCATCAGAGTTATTTTATATACTGTAGAAATGAAAATCTGTATTTTTTATACTGCTAAAAGACGAAGATATTCTACATCCTGTTTATTCCTGGTTTACTCAACTTTCGCTAATATATCTAATACAGATTTTCTTAATTGGCTGAGTGGTTTAGGAGTATTGCAAAGAATGACGTAAAAAATATTTTTCCCGGGAAGCCAGATATAATCTGAACGGAAGCCTCCCTGAGAACCGGTATGGCCAATCATTTTTTCATTTTCAGTTTCAGCTATAAACCAGCTCAACCCAACTTCAGGAGGGAGGCTGTCTTTCCAGTTTGGGAAAAAAACGGGAGTTCTGGATTTTGTTATCCAGTTACTGTCGAGGAATAGATTTTTTTGAATGGCTTGTTCATAATTCCAGAGTTCTTCTACACTGCTCCAAACACCTCCGTTGCCGGATGCTGCAAAAGTGGGCTCTTCACCATAATCTTTTTCCAAATACTTTTTCCCGTCAAATAAATAGCCATGTGCCACTCCATTATCCGGGTGTGGCCCATTGGTAATAGTAGAAGTTTTCATACCCGAAGGAGTTAAAATATTTTGTTGAACAAAATCCTGCCATTTAGTTCCACTCACTTTTTCAATGATCAGGGCCAGGCCATTGAAAGCAGGATTGGAATAATTGAATTTTTTACCGGGTTCAAATTCAAGAGATGATGCCTGCTTTACCGGCGCCCAATTCTCTTCATCTTTTGCTGTGAGATAGAAAACACTGTCTTCCGTTACATTTCTTATATCCGGCAGCCCGGAACTATGTGTAAGCAGGTGAATGATTTTTACTTTTTTTGCCAGTGATGAGTCTTTAAAATCGGGAAAGTATTTATAAAGATCATCATCCAGGGAGAGTTTGTTTTCTCTGGCCAGAAGTAAAATACCGTAGGCCACAAATGTTTTACTGACAGATCCAAGATTAAACAACGTATGTTCTGTAATCTTTTCTTTTGTTTTTGTTTCAGCAATTCCAAATCCTTTCCGGTAAATAATTTTCCCGTCTTTTGCAATCAATACAGCGCCACCTGGTTCATTGGATTTAAAAGTTGATTCAAAAATTGCATCCAGCTTTTTTTCTGCAGCATCTTCTTTTGTATTACAACTTATTGTTATGATTAAAAATACAGGTAATATAATTTTCATGCTGTTTGCTTTTTTATTTGTACTGTTTTTTAATCTCAGTATTGTTAGTTTTTATTTTTTTTAAAAAAACAGCCATATTAATATCCTCC
The DNA here is from genome assembly GCA_035292525.1 of Chitinophagaceae bacterium. Classification (GTDB taxonomy): domain Bacteria; phylum Bacteroidota; class Bacteroidia; order Chitinophagales; family Chitinophagaceae; genus VBAS01. The sequence continues at coordinate 3,726 of DATDPZ010000242.1, read as the reverse complement.
GGTTTTTTAAATAAACTACTCATTTCCTGAAACCCGGCACAAAAGTAAAGGGAGAAAGCCTGTATCCGGGAGAGAAACCTCTCACGGGCCAGTCACCTTCACGGCCACTTTCGTATTTTTAATGGTAGGATCTGAAACCCACCATATTACTACCCCACATTTTGGGTTCCTGCTTTGTAGTTTTTTTCATTATTTCAATAATAGTGAACGCATCCAGTCTTTTAACTTTATCCGGGATGCTGCTAAAAATTTCTCTATCGGATCATTGGTTGCTTTGGTTTTCATTCCGGTGAAACAATGATTTTAATTTGAAATTATGAAAAAAAGAAGAATTGTACTGGGATTTGATGCCCGGCAATCTTTTTAAATTAATTGGTTTATTTTATAAAAATCGTTCCTGTTTGTGCAGAAGGTCAGTTAAAACAGGCATTTTGTCAAAATATACGGTTGCAGATTCAATTGCATTCTTTCTTTGTGTAGTAAAAGTAAATGTTGAAAATACATTTTCAATTTTTAACCTCAAAAAAGCTTTTTATGAAAAAGATCAATCGTAAATTTTTTATGGCAACCTGTTTCCTTTTGGCAACCAGTGTTGCATTATTTTCTTTTAATATTCCGTGGGGTGGAGATAGTTTTACCATTCACCTGAATGATAAACTGATTGTGAAGCAATATCTCTATGGTGATAAAACGATTAAGTCCATAGAACTAAACCAGCGTAACTACAATGATGAATTGCGAATCAGTTACAGTCATTGCGGTACAACGGGGAAAGACAGAACATTGGCCATAAAAGATCAAAAAGGCAAAGTGCTGAAGCAATGGAATTTTTCAGACAATAACGCCACAATGACCTGCAAAGTGAAAGACATCCTGGGTCTTGAAAAAGAAAATACAGCCCTTCGTATTTTCTATTCTTCAGCCGAAATGCCCAGGGGTCATGTGCTGGCTTCTATTGTAACAGATAACAGGAGTACGGCAAAAAAATAATACTGATCTGCCGGGGGTATTACAACTTCTAGCTTCCTCAGTTTTTTTTAACCCCCATACACTTATGGTAAGCATCAGAAATTAAAGCTGTCATTCCCGTCAGGTGATTGGGATAAAATGACAATTTCAAATGAAACAGTTTAGTACCTCACAGCATTTATATTTCCAGCTGTGAGGTTTTTTTTAATGATGGTAATCTTAAATTATTTAATTTGAGCTGATGAAACTTTATCACCTGGTTGCCGGTATATTTATTTTTTCTGTTTTTTTAAATTGTACTTCCGTACTTAAAACAAGAATAGAAAACCCTGTCCGTATTATTCCAAGGATAGACTGGCAGGCTAATGAACCCAGGCCATACAAAACTCATATTCCTGTCCGGATCACCATTCATCATGAAGGAACCAAACTTTTGCTGACAGACAATGCAGCAGAAAAGATTAAACGAATCCAGGTGTGGGGCATGGGACCCGACAGGAACTGGGTGGATATTCCTTACCATTTTTTAATAGCGCCGGATGGCAGCATTTATGAAGGGAGAGATGTATTTACAGTGGGAGAAACGGCCACCGAATATGATCCTACCGGGCATTTACTGATTTCCTGCCTGGGCAACCTGGAAGAACAAGAGGTGACGGAGCCACAGTTAAGTTCATTAATAAAGCTGATCAGTTATTGCAGTAAAAAATATAAGTTGCCCATAGAAACGCTTGCATCACATAAAGATTATTCTTCGAAAACTACCTGCCCCGGGAAAAACCTTTATAAATACCTGGAGAATGGTTATATCAAAGATGAGGCCCGTAAGTTGAGTAAATAATTTTTTCTGATAAAACTATTTGTCTTTGATAAGCAGTTTATAAAATTTATCTAACTCCGCTAATTCAGCTGTCGTTATTACTTCGTTATTGTCAATTTTTGATTTCAGAAACAGAATTCTTTTGTGCAGGGGATAGTTGATCAGTATAGATTCAATCTTTTTTGAGGCTTCTTCATTTTTAGGATAAAGTGGTGTGTTAAGAGGTAAGGATGATTTATGTTTTGAATGTTTGTGTAAAATTATTGCTTCCAGGGTAGCCATTTTACCGGACGAAATGGTATTTATTTTTTTGGCTTTGCTGAATAAACCCTGTAATTGTTTTTTACTTAAACCACCTCTTTCCTGGTATTGGTGGTACAGGCTTTGTGTAAAGGAAGATAAAGGCTGTGCTTCTAAAACAGCTTCCAGTACATCTTTTACAATATCTACTTCCGGTTTCAGTCTTTGCATAAATAATTAAAATAATTCAAATATAAACTATTGTCTGGTCCAGATTTTTGTTACTGTAATGTTTTGACCTGTAGAAACTGTAAGGTCCCTTGAAGTTTTAAATTCTGCAGACGTCATGGATATTATTTTTTCTGTGTCCGGGGATTGACCGGCAGGAATATAAACCAGGTAAAGTGTATTAACAATTTGCCAGCTGGCCTGTACTGTATTCGAACAATCTAATTTTAACAGTCCTGTTTTGTCTGCAGAAAACTGGTAGAGATTATCTTTCTGACAGGCCGTCCAGGTATTATAAATGTTGGATTCCACTCTTCCATCATTATTCCAGTCATAAGGCTGGCTGGAAGAATAGCCGGTAATTTTCCATGTTCCCACCATTTGTGAATCGGCATATCCCTGGGGATTATTATTATCATTATTATCCAGGTGCCTGTTGCAGGAAAAAAACAGGATAGAATAAATTATACAATATTTATTAAGAGAGAACTTCATGTTAAGGTTTAATAGAGCAAAAAGATAGTGACAATTTAGGAAAAAAACAAAACCCGGATCTGATCTGTTTATGAGACCTTCAAGTGTTTAATATTTATAGGGTTAGATTGAGCCCGGAGATGTGGAGAAATATCATGCAGGAACAATTCTTTTGCCAAATGGCATCAATGATATTTCTACCAGCTTAAAATGCTGACGGGACCAGGGGATTCCAATGATCGTAATAAAAAGGATAATGCCCATTACGATATGCACCAAAGCCGTATACCAGCCTCCAAACAGAAGCCAGATGATATTGCAGAAAACAGAAAGGCAGCCTGTATTGCTACTATCATTGACCACTTTTTGACCAAATGGCCATAGAACCAGTATCCCTATTTTAAAGCATTGCAGGCCCCAGGGAATACCCACAATCGTAAGGCAAAGCAGAAAGCCTCCAACGAAATATCCCAAGGCGGCCATAAAGCCTCCGAAGATGAGCCAGACGATATTTCCAAGTAAATTCATAAAATGAAAATATGTAAATCCTCCTGAATTTGGGTGAAAACAGGGTAGGGCAAGTATTTCCTTCATCAACAACTTACCAACAATAATGGGGGGTGGGTAAAAGAAAAATAAATTGATTTTCCCTTATGTAATCAAATAATCTATATTTGATACTGCTAAGAACTGAACATCCATTAAAAATCTAAAAATTAAAACACAATGGCAAAGAAAATTGCAAAGAAGGCAGCCAAGAAACCTGCAGCAAAAAAAGCAGCGAAAAAACCAGTAAAAAAAGTTGCTAAGAAAAAATCTGCCCGTAAACCATCAGCAGCATTTATGAGACCACTTACACCCAGCGCAGCATTAGCTGAAGTGGTAGGCAGCAAACCATTGCCGCGTACTGAAGTGGTGAAAAAAATGTGGGTTTACATCAAAGCAAACAAGCTACAGGATAAAACAAACAGGCGTATGATCAACGCTGATGCAAA
>DATDPZ010000241.1:0-5365 GCA_035292525.1 Chitinophagaceae bacterium | reverse complement strand
GGGCAATGGCGACAGCTATCGTCAGTATTATCCTCTTTACCGTGACTCTGTTACCCAAAGTTCTATTAAAATAAACGGAACAAATTTTGAATTGCTGAAAGATTATTTTCCCGGCAATAATTATACTGCTGAAATTCCTTTTTCTGAAGTTGTGTTTGCGGGCTATGGAATTACAGATGCTAATGTTGATGCATACAAAGATCTGGAGGTTCGGGGTAAAGCAGTGATCATCCTGGAGGGATCTCCTGCTGATTATAAACCCTCACAACAGGGCTTCCAAAACCCGGCTGGAACAAACAATAAAATAAATGCTGCTTCAAAGAAAGGTGCAGCAGCTGTATTGATTGTTTCAAAAAATTTTCCCAGGACAGCCGGTAGTCAGCAAAGCCGGTGGAGTATGAACAGGTATCCGGCAAGCGTTAACCCTGTTTCTTTTTTTATTTCTGAAAAATTGGCGGCTTCCATAATGGGAGAAGACGGGAAAGGGATCTTTGACAAAATAAAAGAGAACAAAGAATTTGCAAAAACTTATAAAGCTGATTTGGATCTTGCTTACAGTAAATCAACCATTACAACAAATGTGAGCAATGTACTCGGGCTGGTAGAAGGAACAGATAAGAAAGACGAATACATCATCATTACGGCGCACTACGATCACGTTGGAAAAAGAAATGATACAACAATATATTATGGAGCCGATGATGACGGAAGCGGCACTGTAAGTGTATTGGAACTGGCAGAAGCTTTTGCAAAAGCAAAAGCTGCAGGCAAAAGCCCACGCAGAAGTATTTTATTTATGACAGTAAGCGGAGAAGAGCATGGATTATGGGGTTCTGAATATTATGCTAATAACCCGGTTTACCCTTTGTATAAAACTACTGTGAACCTGAATATTGATATGATTGGCCGGATAGGAAATGAGTATATGAAGGATAAAGACTCCACTAACTATGTTTATGTAATTGGTGACAATAAATTGAGCTCGGACCTGGCCCCCATCACAGATGCTGTAAACGGGACTTATTCAAAGTTGAAACTGGACAGAAAATATAATGATCCGGCAGATACAAACAGGTTTTATTACCGCAGCGATCATTACAATTTTGCAGAAAAAGGCGTTCCTGTCATTTTCTATTTTAACGGGGTACACCCGGATTATCATCGCCCAACTGACACGCCGGATAAAATCAACTATAGCTTAATGGAAAAAAGAGCGAAGCTTGTATTTTATACTGCTGTTGAAATGGCCAACCGTGATGAAATGCTGAAAAGAGATCAGCCGCTTGAACCCCAACGTGCCTTTTAAGCTCAATATTAAACCGGGATTAAAATTTATTTTTTACCTTGTTTATATTTTAAAAATGACAGCCTGTAATGAACAAAATTTCATCCGACCTTTATTCCAAAAAGGGAAATAATGAAAATGATATTGACTATTCAGCCATTTATCGTTTACAGGAGAATAAACAACTGACAAAACGATTGAAAAAGACCCGGAATGCACTTTTTATAAGTGCCTTTGCTGTTCTATTAGGAGCATTGGTTTTCTGGATGATGACAAATACTTTATTTACTTCCACTAACTTTCTTTTATACCTGGCATTTGCAATTATACTGGTATTACTGGGTTTCTACAGTAAGAAAAGACCCTTTGTTGCATTGATCATTGCACTTATACTTTGTGTGTCTTTCTCCGCAATCGAATTGTTCCTTAATAAAGCAGATGATCTTTTGGTAGAAGGTGCCATTCATAAATTATTTATCATTTCTTTACTGAGTTTCACCCTGCCCTCCTCAAAAGAAGCTGAATTGATCAGAAGAGAATTAAAATTTTCCTGATAAAATATTCCGGGAAAAAACCAGCATTACTATCGATTTTTTTATTCATGTTAAACTTTCTGCCAACTCTCCAGTCTATTTTCCGGTTATTGGTTTGACAGATCCTGAAATAGTAATATAAAATTCAAATAAACATTTTTGACCTTGCTATTGATTAAATCTTCCTGCTGGTAATATCCTTATTCAATGAAGCACCGGCATAAACCCGGAAACAAATCCCTACCTTTCCCTATATAAGAAAACGGCTCCATCAAGAGCCGTTTATTTTTTTAATTAACGAGGGTTTTCAAAAAATAAACAGGGCAAGCAAAGATTTATCAGGACATCACCACTGTTTACTTACCTATAATTAATTACCAACCCAAAAGCCATGCGAAGATTAAAGGCGCAACAATGGTGGCATCACTTTCGATGATATACTTAGGCGTATGGATATCTAATTTTCCCCAGGTTATTTTTTCATTGGGTATTGCGCCGCTGTAAGATCCGTAAGAAGTAGTGGAATCGCTGATCTGGCAGAAATAACTCCAGAAAGGCACATCATGCCATTCCAGATCCTGGTACATCATCGGTACAACACAAATGGGGAAATCGCCGGCTATACCACCACCAATCTGGAAAAAGCCAACGCCTTTGCCGGAAGAATTATTACGGTACCAGTCTGTCAGCCACACCATGTATTCAATTCCACTTTTTACTGTACTTGCTTTTAATTCCCCTTTTATTACGTAGCTGGCAAAAATATTTCCGGTGGTGCTGTCTTCCCAACCCGGCACCACGATCGGAATATTTTTATCTGCAGCGGCAATGATCCAACTGTCTTTGGGATCGATCTCATAATATTGTTGCAGCTCTCCGCTTATAACTGTTTTATATAAAAACTCATGTGGAAAATAACGTTCTCCCATTGCTTCTGCATCCTTCCATTGCTGCACTAAATGTTTTTGTAAACGACGGAAAGCTTCTTCCTCTGGAATACAGGTATCGGTTACCCGGTTGAAATGATTTTCCAGTAGTTCCCACTCATCTTGCGGAGTCAGGTCGCGATAATTGGGCACTCTTTTATAATGTGAGTGTGCCACCAGGTTCATCACATCTTCTTCCAGGTTGGCGCCGGTACAACTGATAATATCCACTTTTCCCTGCCTGATGATTTCGGCCAGTGAAATACCAAGCTCTGCTGTACTCATAGCGCCGGCCAGTGTGATCATCATTTTTCCACCTTCCTGTAAATGTTTTTCATAACCTTTGGCTGCATCCATCAATGCTGCTGCATTGAAATGACGGTAATGGTGCTCAATAAATTTTGAAACAGGACCTCTATTCATGTGTTGGTAGTTTTATTTCCCTATCAGTTCCCTGAATGTTTTGGGAGTCTTTAATGTAAAGAATGGCAAAACTAATTTTTTTATGGGAGAATATATGCAAATGTAGAAACCCCGGCTAATGCCAGGGCCTCTGTTATTACCACACACCAAAACTGATCTTAAGTTTAAAGTTTCTTTTTTTTACTGTAAGTTTTCCACTCACTCCCGTTGGAAGATAAAAGTGAAAGTATGGTATCGGCATTTTCAAGGGTTACATAGTAATGAGTACCCTCCTTTTTATTTACTTCAAACAGGTTGGTGATCCATGAATCGCTGTAATCTTTCTTCAGATCACTGAATAAATGAATAGGAAGTTGAAGTAAACTGATGTACCGTGCTATACTTAACAACTCTCCCTGCTTCGAAAAATAGGCAAACATATTTTGCCCGTTGAAGGAGAAAGCCGCCTTGTAATAACCAATCCCTTCCTGCCAGCTCACTTCCTGAGCGGACGCAAATTCTTTGTTGAAAGATTCCAGAACAACCGGTGAAACTTTTTTCCCATTGGCATATACGCTGCTGATACTGACTGCCAGCATCAAACCCAGTATTAAAATTATTTTTTTCATGACCGTCAATTTTAAATATTTAATAGTTGATTTCAGATTTTCTTTTATTATACGTTTCAAAGTTATTCCGGGTTACAGCCTGAGTCAAGCAAATTATGATTTCCGGGTGCTAATGTTAAAGCAGGTGAATAAAACCTGAACAAATAAAATTGTATCCTTAATAATAACCGCCAGGCACTCTGTATTTCCTTTTATCAACCCGCATTTTTTTTTATAAATGTGAAAGTTTTTATAACATAATTTAAATACCAGGTCCGCTTTCCCTTTTATACTGCTTCCAATTATACCTTTAAGCCATGAACTACCTTGCCCATGCTTATCTTTCATTTGATCATCCTGAAATACTGGTGGGCAATATGATCAGTGATTATGTAAAGGGAAAAAAGAAATTTGATTACCCTGAGAGTATCCAGGCCGGCATTTTGCTCCACAGGGAAATTGACCGGTTTACAGATGAACATTCCGCCACCAGAAAAATCAAAGAAATCTTCAGGCCTGCTTACCGGCTTTATTGCGGGGCCATCATTGATGTACTCTTTGATCACTTCCTTGCCAACGATGAAAACGAGTTTACTGAAAAAAAACTGGATGATTTTACAAGCCATACTTATCATATTCTAAGTCATCATACGGATATGTTCCCTGAAAAATTCAGGAACCTGTTTCCCTATATGAAAAATCAGAACTGGCTTTATAATTATCGTTACCGCCGGGGTATTGAAAAAAGCCTGGGAGGCCTGGTACGCCGTTCTATGTACATGAAAGATAGTGAAACCGCCTACCGTTTATTTATTGAACACTACCTGCTGATAGAAACCGCTTACAGGGATTTTTTCCCGGCGGTAAAAAATCTTTCAGTAAATTTTATAAATTCATGGAATGAAGCACACCATTAATACATAAAATTCATCTTGAAACCGAATCCGCTATTTTTGTTCATATAAATTTTAACTATGTATAAATTTGTTTTAACCCTGTTCCTGGCAACATTTTATTTACCGGGCATTGGCCAATCCAATGGTAAACTGCCGGAATTGGACAGGTCTTCAATGGATGTTTGTTATTTCCCAAATAATTATCCTATTTTAAAAATTCAGAACAAGGTTTCAGAACCGCCGGTAGCCCGTGTGATTTACAGCCGGCCAACAAAACAAGGAAGAAAAGTTTTCGGAGAGCTGGTTGAATATGGAAAAGTCTGGCGGTTTGGCGCTAATGAAGCTACTGAAATAGAATTTTTCGACGACGTAAAAATCGGAGGAAAGAAAGTTTTGAAAGGACGCTATACCCTTTATGCACTGGTCAATGAAAATAGCTGGACCTTTATTGTGAATAAGGATACTGATGTATGGGGTGCCTTTAAATATGACCCCCAAAAAGACCTTGTTCGTTTTGAAGTACCTGTGGAAAAAACAGAAGAAGCTATAGATGCCCTGTCCATGATTTTTGAAAAATCAACAACAGGATTTAACCTGGTGGCTGCCTGGGAGCAGGTTCGGGTTATATTGCCAATCAGTTTATAATTATAAAAGCAAATATGAAGACCTTTTTTTTAATCATCAGTTCGGTATTTATTTTTACCGGCTGTAAGCA
>DATDPZ010000240.1:0-2848 GCA_035292525.1 Chitinophagaceae bacterium | reverse complement strand
TTGGTTCTTTTCTTTTTCCAATAACCCCTGTTATTCCTATAGCATGGAAAAAATGATAATTGGATGAACCGGTAGTAACCGGAACCCTGTACTGGGAATTAAAAAACAATTTAGATTCATTAAATAAATCTATATTCATACCAACTCCTAAAGGAATATAGGCTCCCCAATAACTGCTGTATTTATGACCGCCGATACCAGCAGAAACAAATGGCTGTAACCAATAATCTTCAGAAGTCAGTTTAAACTGGGAAGTGGCGTCAAGTGTCAGTAAAAGCCGGTCGTTACCCTGATTAGGTCTGTTAGCTATCGGATAATTAATAAATGCAACAGAAAAATTTCCTGCAAAATCGATATGCTTTTTCAGACCCTTAAAATAATGAACCCCCAATCCAGGCGACATATCACGGAGTTTTGCCACTTGCTTGTTGGAAAGCACTGAACTCAGTGAAGTAGTGCGGATTCGCTGGGCTGTTTTTAAATCATATAAATTAAAACTAATCCCTAATTCAGCCTGGCGAATGTTATCATCCTGGCCAAAAATTAAAGTTGCTGAAAATAAGAAGGCTGATAATGAAAGCAATAATTTCTTCATAATGCTTAGTTTGGTTGTTCGACAAAAATAATGGGTATGTCTAATACCGAAAAATAAAATATTCATTTGATACCCGCTTAATTTCCGGAGTTTTTATTTCTTAACACTTCTACTTTCACTTTTGCCAGGCCCGACCTGATAAAATTAAGTTTCTGTGCTGCAGAATAGCTAAGATCCACAACCCGCTTCATTTTGCCGTGCATCCGGTCGTTCACTTTCACAATCACTGACCGGCCATTTCGGAGGTTGGTCACCTTTATCCAGGTACCTAAAGGAAAGACATTGGAGGCGGCAGTAAGTTTGTCCTGGCTGAAGATTTCCCCACTGGCCGTCTTTTTACCATGGAATTTGTAAGAATAATAGCTGGCAGTACCGTAATATACAACCGGTTTAGCTTCTGAATCTTCATTCGATTCCTGCCCAAAGACAGGTTCCAGGTTGACCATTATCAATATGAAAAATAAAATTTTCAAATTAAAATATATTTGGTCTTAAATAAAAATTCTTCCAAATCCCGGTCTTCATTATAAATATCTTCATAAAAAACCACCCGGCCATTCAACCCTTCACAGGTATAATACCTGATGTACACAGGAATCCGGTCATTTAAAGATATTATATGCTTTTCCTTAACCTTTAACCAATGTTTTAAAGAATCAACTGGCACGTACCTTTTTTTGTTCTTCATAGAATAATTCATTTCATTCTCCATAATAAAAAAAGCCACTTTTTGCCATTCCTGTACCCTGACACAACCATGGCTCAATGCCCTTGAATCTAAACCAAAATAAAACCGTTGGTTCGTGTCGTGCAGATAAACTGCATATTTGTTATAAAAATTAAATTTAAGTACGCCTAATGCATTTGCATCACCACTTCCTTGAATAACCCGGAAAGGAATCCCTTTGTTGTATTTTGACCAATCTACGCTGAACGGGTCTGTTTCTTCACCTTTACTGTCAAATAAACTATATCCTTTCCGGGCCAGGTACCCCGGATCTTTTTTTAAAGACGGTAAAATCTCTTTTACGATGATGCTTTGTGGAATGGTCCATTGCGGATAAGTGACCATTTCATATATCGAACTGGTGAGTACGGGAGTTCTGGTTTGGGGCCTGCCAACGACAATCCTGCCTGAAACAATCAATGATTTCCTGTTGTAAAGCCCCATGGAATAGGAAGGAATATTCACCCATATATATATTTCGGGCATTTCTTCCGGCAACATTTTATACCTGTCCATTGTAATTGCAATACGGATGAATTTCTCTCTATCGGATGAATTCAATTCCCTTATAGTCTGTGGCCCGATCTTACCATCGGGAGTCAATCTTCTTTCTTTCTGGAATTTCAATAAAATTTTTGACAATTCTATTGAATCAAGGGCGATAGTAGTTGAGTCTATATAACCTGATTCAAAAAGTCTTTTTACAACAGAAGCTTTCAGATTTTCCTGATTCTTATCAGGGTATTTTATAGTAGATACCTGGCTAAAATCGGCTTTTTCAAGAAAATTTTTTATGCCGGCTTTCAGTTCATGGTAACCTTTATGTGTTGGTTCAAGTGATTCGATAACTGAAACCAAAGATCCCCCATCCCTAATTTCGTTGAATTTTAATTTAATGAATTCTTTACTCACTACAGGGTCCCTGCGAAGTGTAATACTATCACTTGGCAACCGGCCCAGTTTTAAGTGCTTGAAAATTGTTACTAAAGCATCGCTCAACATCAGTTCTGCCCTTGTCCAGAGCGCTGCATCGCTTTTTATATCTCTGGTTATGCTATCAGCCAATATCATATTCCATATCTTTTTCAATTGGCTGAAATGATAATCTGAGGGGAACAGACCATATAGTTTGGCCTGTGCAATAAACTTAAATAATGAATCCGCCTGCGGTTTCCATTTTTCAGCCGAACACCAAAAAGGGACAAACTCATTTTGCGTATATAAAAAATTCAAGGTTGAATCTTCGGTCAACCTGGTGGAATCATTTAACTGCCCATTATTTGAAATTGTATAGCTGAGTGAAATTTTAATTAACTCTTTTACTTTCGGATCCATTTGTTCGGCCGTATTCACTATCTCTTTCCCTGCCGGTTTTTTATGCCTGTTACAGGATGTCAGCAAATAAATCATAAAAAAGACTACAGGAAGCAACATGCTTACCAATGTCAGGGTATTAAATTTCTTATGATGTAAAAATTTTTTCATCCGTATAGTCATCAACTCATGTATTATGTAAACAAAATAAG
>DATDPZ010000239.1:0-24225 GCA_035292525.1 Chitinophagaceae bacterium | reverse complement strand
TTTAATGATGTCTATTTTTTTACATTACTAAAAGGCATTCCTAATTCTTTCAACAACTCAAAAGCTTCTTCATCTGTTTTTGCTGTTGTAACAAAGGTGATATCAAGACCCGTAATGCGGTTCACTTTATCAATATCAATTTCCGGGAAAATGATCTGTTCAGTTACACCAATTGTGTAATTACCACGGCCGTCAAATGATTTTTCATTTACACCTTTGAAATCCCGTACCCGGGGCAAAGCAACTGAAATAAACCTGTCGAGGAATTCAAACATCTTTACACCCCGTAAAGTAACTCTGGCGCCAATAGGCATTGCTTTACGTAATTTAAAATTAGAGATGTCTTTTTTCGACATCGTGGATACAGCTTTCTGACCACTGATGGTAGTTAACTCTTCCACAGAAATATCAACCAGCTTTTTGTCATTCACCGCACCATTTACGCCACGGTTCAAACAAATTTTTTCAAGCTTCGGCGCCTGCATCATACTGGTATAAGCAAACTTTTTTACCAATGCCGGTACCACTTCTTCTTTGTACTTCACCGCTAATCTCGGTGTATATGTTTTTGTACTCATAATTCAGTTTTTACTGTCAGTGTTATATTTTCTCGCCTGACTTTTTAGATACACGAAAAGTTTTTCCATTGCTTCTTTCTCTTGTCACTTTAGCACCGGATTTTGCTTTGGCATCCCAAAGCATCACATTGCTGATGTGGATCGGTGCTTCCATTTTTATGATTCCACCTTTGGTATTCTGGGCAGAGGGTTTGGTGTGTTTTGTAATGATATTCACCCCTTCTACGATTACCTTACTATCTTCAAAAATTACCTTTTTGACGATCCTGGGTTTAGTACTGTCTTTATCATCTCCGGAAATAACAACTACGTTATCTCCTTTTCTGATGTTAAACTTTGGTTTGAATCTTTTTTTCATTTTTTTATTCTTTATCTCTGTTGAGATTTATTTTTTTGTCAGTCCTGCATTTATTTTCCGGTAAACCATGACTCACCTTCCTTTTTTGCTCTGACTTCAGTTTATAATACTTCCGGCGCCAGCGAAATAATTTTCATGTAGCCCTTGTCTCTTAATTCCCTGGCCACCGGCCCGAAAATACGGGTACCTCTCGGCTCATCGGAAGGATTCAGTAACACCACTGCATTATCATCAAAGCGGATGTACGAACCATCTTTACGACGCAGCTTATTGGTGGTTCTTACAATTACTGCTTTTGTAACCGTTCCTTTTTTAATACCGCCTGCGGGCATTGCATCTTTTACGGTGACAACAATAGTATCTCCTATTCTGGCATAACGCTGTCCGCTATTACCCAATACCCGGATACATAAAACTTCTTTTGCACCGCTGTTATCTGCCACATTCAACCGGCTTTCTTGCTGAATCATCTTATTAGCTTTTAGCTTTTGGCTGGTAGCTGCTAGCAGCCTCCAGCAAATTTGATTAATCTGTTTCTTTTGCCAGCTAATAGCCAGCAGCTTTTTCTTACTTCACTTTCTCTACTACTTCCACCAATCTCCAACGCTTTGTTTTACTCAATGGACGGCTTTCCATTATTTTAACCATATCTCCAATACTGCACTCATTCTTTTCATCATGGGCATGAAACTTAGAAGTTTTTTTTACAAACTTTCCATAAATGGGGTGTTTTACTTTTCTTTCCACAGCAACGGTGATGGTCTTTGTCATTTTATTGCTGGTGACAACACCCGTTTTTGTTTTACGTAAATTTCTTTCAACCATTGTCATTTAGGTTTTAACTTTTAGCTGTTGGCCGATAGCCGGCGTCCAGCAAATTTTTGTTCTTATTTTTCTGTTGTTACCAAAAGCTAACGGCTTATGGATGACAGCTTTTATACTCCTGCAATTTTTTTCTTCAATTCAGTTTTCAATCTTGAAACGTCCCGGCGAAGGCCGCGGATGCTCACCGGGTTCTCCAAAGGAGAAATAGAATGAGCAAACTTTAATTTCTTCAACCGCATTTCATCTTCCTGAATCCGGGCTTTCAAATCTGCCTCGTTCAGGCCCTGTATACTTTTTAAAAAATCTACTTTTTTAGACATGGTCTGTCAGTTTAATTCAATTATTGATTTACTAAGTCTCTGCGGGTAACGAACTTCGTTTTAATGGGAAGTTTTCCAGCCGCCAGAGCCAAAGAGGCTTTAGCTACTTTCTCCGTTACACCATCCACTTCGAACATGATACGACCTGGTTTTACTACCGCAGCCCAGAATTCCAGGTTGCCCTTACCTTTACCCATCCTTACTTCAGCTGGTTTACGGGTGATGGGTTTATCAGGAAAAATGCGGATCCATACATTCCCTTCCCGTTTCATTTCACGGGTGAGAGCCTGACGGGCAGCTTCAATCTGGCGATCAGTAATCCAATGCTGATCTAATGCTTTTAGTCCATATGATCCGAAGGCAATAGTGGTACCTCTTTTAGATTCGCCTTTCATGCGACCCTTCTGCATCTTCCGGTGTTTTGATCTTTTCGGTTGTAACATCTTTATTTAATTTTTAGTACTAAGTATTCAGAATACAGACAGTTATTTTTTTGTCTTTCTACCCAGTACTGTATACTCACTCAATACAATTAACTTCTTTTTTCTCTTGGTGAACCAGTTCTGCCGCCACCGCCGCCAGTTCTGCCACCACCTCTTCTATCTCCACCGCCGCCTCTGCGGTCATCCCTTCTGTCATCTCTTCTCTCAAAATCTCTTCTCTCTCTTCTGTCACCAGCTTCATTTTTACCGCCAACAAAATTTGGATTCAAATCTCTCTTCGCTAACACCTCTCCTTTACAGATCCATACTTTGATTCCGATTTTGCCATAAACAGTAAGTGCAAAAACGTTTGCATAATCAATATCCATACGAAAAGTGTGCAGTGGTACACGGCCTTGTTTGATTTCTTCAGAACGGGCAATCTCTGCACCACCAAGACGACCACCCACTTTCACTTTTATTCCTTCAGCACCCATACGAAGTGCAGAAGCGATGGACATTTTAATAGCTCGTTTATAATTTATCCGGTTTTCAATCTGCCGGGCAATGGTATCTGCTACAATCATGGCATCCAGTTCGGGGCGACGGATCTCCAGGATATTAATCTGTACATCTTCTTTATTCGTAAGTTTTTTCAATTCTTCTTTAATCCGGTCAACTTCTCCACCACCTTTACCAATAATAATACCCGGTTTGGATGTATGAATAGTAATGATCAGTTTGCCGAGTGTTCTTTCAATAACAATTTTTGAAATTCCACCTTTGTTGATACGGGCATTGAGATATGTTCTGATTTTCTGATCTTCAATCAGTTTGCCGGCATAATCTTTTTTGCTGCCATACCAGTTGGACTCCCATCCACGGATGATGCCTAATCTGTTACCAATCGGATTTGCTTTTTGACCCATATTTTTATTTTAAGTTCAAAATCTCAAATTTCAAGCACCAAACTAATTTTGGAATTTGTTTTTTGTGATTTGATTTCGTTATTTAGTTTTCTTTGTTGTTGTCTTCTTAGCAGCCACTTTTTTTGTTGTTGTTTTCTTTGCTGCGGTTTTCTTTACAGCCTTTTCAGGTGCTACATCAGTTACCTCAGTAACGGTTTCTTTTACTACCGGTGCAGTTGCAACTTTTGTTTTATGTGTATCCACGATCAGGGTTACATGGTTACTTCTTTTACGTACACGGTATCCACGACCCTGTGGAGCAGGACGCATCCGTTTCAATGTCCGGCCGCCATCAACCATGATGATTTTTACCAGCAAATCGCCTTCATCTCCACCTTCATTTTTTTGTTTCCAGTTATTGATAGCACTAAGTACCAGCTTACGCATGGGTACAGCCGGATGCTTGGGACTATGTTCCAGTATCGTCAATGCCTTATCCACCTTCAACCCCCTGATAAGATCTGCCAGTAAACGCATTTTGCGTGGTGAAGTGGGATAATTTCTGAGTTTTGCTACTGCTTCCATTTTTTCTTTTTTCTTTATTCGTTTTATTATTCTACTTTCTTACTTGAGTGTCCCCGGAATTGACGGGTGGGTGCAAATTCACCTAACTTATGTCCTACCATGAACTCAGTAACATAAACTGGTATAAACTTATTTCCATTATGCACTGCAAAAGTGTGACCTACAAAATCCGGTGTGATGGTGGAACGCCTGCTCCATGTTTTGATAACACTTTTTTTTGATTTGCCTTCATTGATAGCTAACACCTTGTTTTCAAGATGTGAAGCAACATAAGGACCTTTTTTAATTGAACGAGCCATAATTATTTAATTCCAGGTTTAAGATCACAAATTCCCATCGTCTTTTTAAAACCTGATATGGAAATTGTAACCAGTTATTTTTATTTTGCCAGTTTTTTACCGTCGTTTCTTTGAATGATTAATTTATCACTTCCTTTTCCTCTGGTTCTGGTCTTTTGACCCTTTGCATATTTACCAGTGCGGCTTCTGGGGTGACCACCTGAAGCTTTACCTTCTCCACCACCCATTGGATGATCTACGGGATTCATGGCAACTCCTCTGGTACGCGGACGAATTCCTCTCCACCTGTTGCGGCCAGCCTTACCCATGCTTTGCAGGGCATGATCACTGTTTCCTACCACACCCACTGTTGCATAACAATTTATCAGCACTTTTCTCAATTCGCCACTTGGCATTTTCAATACAGCATATCTTTCTTCTTTATTGGTAAGTTGTGCCGATGATCCTGCGCTTCTTGCAATTTTTCCACCCTGACCCGGTTGCATTTCAATATTATGCACCATGGTACCGAGTGGCATATTTTTCATCATCAGCGCATTTCCAATTTCCGGAGCAACATCATCACCACTGATAATTTTCATATCAACAGCCAGCCCCTGCGGTGCCAGGATATATCTCTTTTCTCCATCAGAATATTCAAGCAGTGCAATAAAAGAGGTACGGTTAGGATCGTATTCAATTGTTTTGACTGTTGCTTCTACGTCTTTTTTATTTCTTTTAAAATCAATTATTCTGTATTTCTTTTTGTGACCACCCCCAATATAACGCATGGTCATACGACCGGATGAGTTACGGCCACCACTTCTTTTTTGTGTTTCCACCAGGCTCTTTTCGGGAACATTGGTTGTCACCTCTGCAAAAGCATTACCGATCCGCCATCTGGTTCCTGCTGTTACCGGTTTGAATTTTTTTAGTGCCATAGTTCAGATATTAGTATCCAGTACTCAGTACTTAGACAATTTTTAAGTTTAAACTTTCTATTAATTCAATGCTGAGTACCAAGTACCCAGTACTTTTTATCTTAAATGTTTGAATACATATCAATTGTTTCGCCATCACCTATTGTAACAAAAGCTTTTTTGTAAGAAGACTTTTGCCCGGGGATAAATCCGGCTTTTGTATAACGGGTTTTACTTTTTGCAGGTGCTACTACTGTATTTACATTAACCACGGTAACCCCGTAAAAATCTTCCACTGCTTTTTTAATTTCCAGCTTGTTTGCTTTTTTGGCAACCCGGAAAGCATAGCGACGCAGTTTTTCCTGCTGGCTGTTTGCCTTTTCACTTAAGATCGGTTTTATCAGTACGTCAGAAAGTTTCATCGCAATTTTTTTTTATTATTTTAAGCGATGGATACCCTGCATTCATCGCAATTTTTTTTTAATATTTTATCTTAAGCTTCCGTTTCAGTTTCTATTTCAGAAAAAATTTTTGCAGCTGCTTCTGTCATGATCAATACATCGGCATTTACAACATCATAAGTATTAATATCACTTAATAATGTGCCGGTTACTGCCGGTATATTGCGTAAACTCAGATACACATTATCATTATATTCCGGCATTACAAATAAAGTCTTCCTGCCGTTTACTTTCAGATAACCCAGAAATTCAGTGAAATTTTTAGTCTTTGGAGTTTCCAATGTTATGTCTTCAACCACAAAAATTGAATTCTCTTTTGCTTTGGAAGAAAGAGCAGACATCTTAGCCAGATCTTTTACTTTACGATTCAGTTTAATGTCATAACCATGTGGCTTGGGACCAAACACGGTACCACCCCCTTTGTATAAGGGATTACGGATATTGCCTTTACGGCTTCCGCCAGTACCTTTTTGCCGGTGCAGTTTGCGGCTGGATCCTTTTACCTCGGCACGGGTTTTCACTTTATGTGTTCCCTGCCGCTGAGCAGCCAGGTATTGTTTCACTGCCAGGTAAACCACATGCTCATTAGGTTCTACTCCGAAAATATCTTCGGGTAACTCTACTGATCTGCCGGTTTTTTTTCCTTTTATATCTAATACGTCTGCTTGCATCTTATTTCTTTTTTGGATACGCAACATATTGCGTCAATAAAGTTATTTCTGAATTAAAACTATTGATCCGTTGTGACCCGGTACCGAACCGCTTACTAAAATGTAATTCTTTTCCGAAAAAATCTTTACCACTTTAAGACCTTTCATTTTTACTCTGTCGCCACCCATACGACCGCCCATGCGCATCCCCTTCATTACCCGGCTGGCATCTGAAGAGTTACCCAGTGAACCCGGAGCTCTTTGCCTGTCGTGCTGTCCGTGAGATTGCTGACCTACCCCACTGAAACCATGGCGTTTTACCACCCCCTGGAATCCTTTTCCTTTTGAGGTACCTACTACCTGTACATTTTCACCTTCGGTAAAAATGTCAACTGTAATAGACTCACCAATATTTTTTTCAAGGGAATAATTTCGAAATTCTTTAGAGAAACGCTTAGGAGAAGTAGAAGCCTTAGCGTAGTGATTTTTTTCTGCCTGGTTAGAATGTTTCTCATTCTTATCGCCAAAAGAAAGCTGAAGCGCTGAATAACCATCATTTTCAATGGTTCTCACCTGCGTTACCACGCAAGGACCAGCTTCGATGATAGTGCAGGCAGTTTGTTTGCCTGTGGGGTCGAATATGCTGGTCATCCCGATTTTTTTCCCAATAATACCTTGCATTTTTTGTTCAATTTGTGCCTGCAGGATTATTGGGACATTCTTCGTTGCAATGGATGACTATTGTCACCCTGTGCAAAGCGAAGGGTCAATCCCCGTTTGCTACTGACCTTTTCTGTTGTTTCGTCCACCTATGTTTAAGCTTCGGTGGATGATAGAAGTACCAGCAGTAAACAAACCCTGAATGGCTTGTTTTTATACCCCCAACTCCTAAAGGGGAGATGAGAGAGTTAAATATCAGAGCTCTTTTCCTCTTTATATTTTTAATAAAAAGTTGAGAGATGATTAGAATTTGTTTTTATAAGAACTGTTTGTGCTTTAAGACTCAAACGCCTTCCCCTGGGGAAGGCTGTAATGGGCTGTTAAGCTTTAATTTCCACTTCAACTCCACTTGGCAGATCCAATTTACTGAGTGCATCCACTGTACGGCTTGAAGAGGTGTAAATATCCAGCAAACGCTTATGTGTTGCCAGTTGGAATTGTTCACGGCTCTTTTTGTTTACGAATGGCGAACGTAACACTGTAAATATTTTTTTACGGGTAGGCAGTGGAATGGGCCCTGTGACCACCGCTCCGGTACTGCGAACCGTTTTTACGATCTTCTCAGCAGATTTATCTACCAGGTTGTGATCGTAAGACTGTAATTTTATTCTGATTCTCTGCGACATGTATGAATTATCCCATTTGAATTTGGGAGCGCAAAGATAGGGGGATGACTGTTACCGGGCAAAGTTTTATAGAATATTTTTTTGACCCTGTGGAGAACTTAAAAAGTAAACCCAACAAAGAACTGCCAGGTCTGTGATTTCCACTGATCTTTATTGTCTATTGCATTGATATTTGTGAGGCCAATTTCATACCGTGAACCAATATGAATAAAAGGCATCTGAATAAAGAGTCCACCTAAAATAGAAAACTCTCCTTTTTTAAAAACATCTTCAGGTCTTTTTAAACTATCCACAGCCTGGTTGACAAGGATACCCCATTGAGGGCCAAGCTGTAACTTTATTCTTTGGGATGGACCAACGTCAAAATTAAGCAACCCGGCCAGCTTAAGATAGTTCAACTTTGCTTTTACCTGGTTTCCTCCAAGAAAAACATCATCGTAAATAACGGTAATATCATTTGATTGCTCTGCTGAAGATTGAGTAAAATTGACTTCCGGCTGAATTCCGAATTTTTTACCGGGGTTTATTTGTAAAAATGCACCTAACGAATAATTATATGTAAACTCATTCTTAAATGATCTGCCATCAATTTTATTCAGATTCAGACCTCCTTTGAATCCCATTCGGATGAAAGATTCTTTTTCGGCGTTCGATCTTTTTTGTGCAACAGCCTGCAGGGATACAATAATAAAGCATAAAAAAATGAACCGGGTTTTCATAACCGGTAAATTAACTTATTAAACTGAATTTGTGAAGAAGAATGCTTCAAAAAAATAAATAAACCCTTTATTCGGCTGTAATAAAATTACCTTTGCCGAAATTTTAATCGATATGATGACGTTCGGGGAATTAGGTTTGGACCCAAAATTAGTTCAGGCAACAGATGCGTTGGGATTTAAAAATCCCACTCCCATTCAGCAAAAAACAATACCGGTACTTTTAAGCGGGACAAAAGATTTGGTAGGCCTGGCTCAGACAGGTACCGGCAAAACAGCCGCATTTGGTTTACCCTTATTACAACTTGTAAACAGTAAAGATAAATATCCGCAGGCCCTTGTTGTTTGCCCTACAAGAGAACTTTGTATGCAGATTGTAAAAGAAATAGAATTATTTAAAAAATTTGTTCCAGGCATGCAGGTACTGGCTGTTTATGGAGGATCTTCCATTGTAGCCCAGATAAGAGAATTAAGAAGAGGTGTACAAATTATAGTAGCCACCCCGGGAAGATTAATTGACCTGATAGAACGAAAAGCCATAAACCTGGAAAAAATAAAATATGTTGTACTGGATGAAGCTGATGAAATGCTGAATATGGGATTCCAGGAAGATATAGAATTCATTCTTAAAAATACTCCCCAACGGGAAAGCACCTGGCTCTTCAGCGCTACCATGCCACCGGAAATCAGAAAGGTGAGTAAAAAATATATGAAAGAACCGGTGGAGATTACCGTGGGTAAAATGAATACGGCTAATATAATGGTTGATCACCAGTTTTATGTTGCTTCCTCACTGCATCGTTATGACACATTAAAACGCCTGATTGATTTTAACCCGGGTATTTACGGTATCATTTTTACCAGAACAAAAATTGATGCTCAAAAAATTTCTGAAAAACTAACCAGGGAAGGATATGATATTGATGCATTGCACGGCGACCTTACCCAGCAGCAACGTGACAAAGTGATGGGAGAATTCCGGGATAAGACATTGCAAATATTAATTGCTACCGATGTGGCAGCCAGAGGTATCGATGTACAGGGCATCACACATGTCATCAATTATGAATTACCCGATGATTTGGAAGTGTACACACACCGAAGCGGCAGAACGGGTCGTGCTGGTAAAACCGGAATCTGCATGAGCATTGTAAACAGCCGCGAGATTGGAAAGATCAGGCAAATTGAAAGACTGGTTCAAGTGCCCTTTCATAAACTGGATATTCCTTCCGGAAAAGATGTTTGCCGGAAACAATTTTTTTCAGTTATGGAAAAACTGATGTTAACCGATATCAGTCATGGTGATTATGAAACTTACCTGCCCGCCTTGCAGGAAAAATTTGCCGATGTATCTAAAGAAGAAGTGTTGAAAAGAGTAGCGGCCATGGAGTTTGACCGTTTCCTGAAATATTATGAACATTCAGAAGACCTTAATTTAAAAGAGAGAAGAGATAAACCTGTAAGAGAAAGCAGGAGTCATGGCGAATCCAGAGAAAGAACTCCCTATCGTGATACCAAAGGCAGAAAATTCAGCGGCAATGGCGATTTTCAAAGATTGTTTGTAAACCTGGGTACCAAAGACGGATTCTATAAAGCAAGTTTTTTACAATTTATTTTAGATATGAGCGATCTGAACAAAGATGTTTTAGGAAGAATAGACATGAAAGAAATGAATAGTTGGGTGGAAGTGGACAAAAGTGCCGCAGCAAAAATGATCCGTTCCATTGATGGTAAAAAATTTAAGGGCAGAAAGATCAGGATGAATGATGCCAACAGCCGGTAAATAATTGGCTAGTAAATTTTTTTTAATTTAAGACTCAGCGTAGCAAATCCTCCCAACTCCACATGCTCCACAGTGAAAGTATGATGGCCTTCCAGTTGCAACCTTACTTTTTTGTGTGGCGATTCATCAAATTTATATAAGGAAGGATTCCATTCATCAATAACCAGATCGCCATCTACGTACACCCTTACGGCATCATCCCATGTGACGCCTAACTCATAAGTCCCTTTTGCAATTTCTGAAGTACCACTGGCAACAGTAATAAAATTTTTAAATGTCCCTTCCTCTGTTTTTAAACCACCCCACCAGGCATAATCCAATTTTTGAGTCTGCTCTGTTTTTACCGGCCTCATTTTTACGTTCGGGGGAAATAGTTGCCCGGTTTTGACCGGATCATGCATTTCAAGATCACAAGAAAACCACCTGACCTGAAAATCTATCGGCTGAAAAAATTTTTTGAATATAAAAACAGATGGCATTCCTTTCCTGATCGTTTTCCCCAGAGTGGTTGTAATGCTGCTTCCCACGTATTCCACTTCAATTAAGATATCAGTAACATCAGCAGTAATTTTAGTAGCAGTGATGGTTTCTGGAAATTCACCACTCATAGCAGAAATATCTCTTACTCCCCTGAAACTTTTTATTTTCCATTTACCTTTTGGCCCAAGCAAATCAAATTTCATAATGGAACCGGTATCTGTTGGGTTAGTATTCCAGATGATCGGGCTCCTGAAATCATAAGGCCCCCAAGCTGTCATCATAATGTTTTTGCGGCCAGCCAAAACCGCATTTCCTTTAAAAGGATCGTTGGGTGTTTTCAGATCAGGAATGAATGCAGCCGTATCATTATTATATTTTGCAGTAATCATTTCATTAAACGTTGTATCAAAAGAAATAACAGTTGAATCGGTTTTAAACAAATCAGAATACCCAGAATATATATTTTCAAACACATGCAGGTTCTCCGTTCTATTCACACTCATCACCAGTTTATTTCCAACAAAATTGTTATTGGTAATAATATAGTCCCTGCTGCGGGTATCCCGGTTTTTTGAATAGCCCCAATCAGCCGGCTGTTCTTTTCTGCCAAATAAACGAATGGCTTCTTTATCCTGGTAAAAAATATTATGATGGATTTCATTTTCCTGCCCATGTTCAATCGCAATGCCAATCCGGTTATTCCGGAATTGGTTGCCTGCTATAACCGTATTATAACTATAACCACCCCAGATACCATGATCACATTCAAATATCCGGTTACCGGTAATTACATTCCTGCTGAAGGTGACTTCTATTCCATTTGTGGGTGCATAAGAAAAATCATTCCCAGCCAATACATTGTCATTGCATCCGCCTTTACCATTATCCATCGTAGTTTGTCCGGCCCACAAAAAAAATCCATCGCCGCTGTGAGTGGCAGAATTTTTATAAAAATAATTACCATTGCTTTGTTCATAAACAAGGATGCCGGCACTGTCCTGTCCCCTGTTATACACGCCATGACTGTAGCCACGTACATTAAAATTGATCCTGTTATAAGCTACAGTATTGTTACTGCACCGGTACATTCCTACGCCGATACCTGAGTTAAATGAAAAGTCGTTGTTATAAATTTTTCCCTTGTTGCATTCTGTCATCATCAGGGCGTTTTGCCCGCCTGTAACCTTTGTGTTTTTTACAATTGCGAAGTCACAATTACGCAGGTAAATGGCGGCGCCATACCGCAGCCATTCATCTTTTTCATTCTGATGATAACTCATCCAGTCGGCAATATCTTCTTTTTCCTGGGTGCTGTTAAGCTGCTGCCGGAAATTATAACTGAAATCGCAGTTTTCGATCGTAAGATGTAAAACATCCCGGGCCATCAATGCCACTTTATAGCCTCTGGCCTTCAGGTTTTTCAAAGTGATGTTCTTTCCTCCTTTAATTAAAATAGCGACGCCAAAAAACTCATCCGGATTTTTCTTACTGTTACTTCCGCTCAAAACTGAATTATTAAAATCCACCGTGATATTATCCCCTTCAATGATGAGGAGGGCCTCCTCCATTTTCAAAGGAGCATCCAGTTTATATAATTGCTTTTTAAAAGTGGCAGACCGGGTGATCTTCATTCCTTTTGTCACTGTTTTTTCCTGGGCGAAGTGTTGAATGGAAAACAGAAACAATACGAACAGAAGGATAATTTTTTTATTCATCATTTTGATTTTACTTGCACCCGGTTTACTGAAAGATCGCCTAAATTTATCCAACCTTTTCTGAACAGGAAAAAAGAAATGGAAGAAGCAACTGTTAAAAAAGAATCAACGAACATCAAGTTACTGAAGTTGTTCCTGAAAATTGCCGTGACGGTTGTTTGTTTCTGGTATATTTCCCGCAAAATAGATATTGATAAAGCAAAGGCAGCTGTGATGCAGGCCGATTGGTGGTGGTTATTTTTCTCCATTACTGCATTTGCTTTTTCAAAATTCCTGGCAACTTTCCGGCTGAACATTTATTTCAGAAATATAAATATTAACCTGACCAATAAACAAAACATCAGGTTGTATTGGCTGGGCATGTTTTATAATTTATTTCTTCCCGGCGCTATCAGTGGCGATGCTTATAAAGTGGTATTGCTTACAAGAAAATTTGATGTGTCCTATAAAAAGATTACCGCAGCAGTACTGCTGGACCGTTTCAGTGGCTTACTGGCACTTGGTCTTATTTTATCGGCCTATGGAGTGATGGTACTGGATAATAAATTGTATGATGGCATCTTAATTACCGGATCGGTTGTTGCCATCATTGCACTTTATATTGCCGTTCGGTTTTTCCTGAAAGATTTTATACCTGGCTTCTGGCCTACTTTCTTCTGGGGAATAGCGGTACAGGTTTTCCAGGTAGTATGTGTGTATTGTATCTTAAAAGGACTTCACCTGCCGCTTCACCAAAGCGAATGGATTTTTATTTTCCTGGTGGCATCAGTCATCACCGTTATTCCCATTTCACTGGGTGGTGGATTGGGAACCAGGGAACTGGTATTTGTAGAAGGGGCCCGTTATTTCGGATTGGATATTCATATTGCCCCCATCATCAGCATTCTTTTTTACCTGTCCAATGCGTTATCTTCTGTATGGGGTGTTTATTTTATTTATCATGATCCTTTAAAAGATAAAAGCCCTACCTGAATCATTCCTTCCCGGGAAACGAAGGGTTAACAGAAGCAATTAACTTTGGCCAATAAAAGAATTCCGTGCAACAATTTCATAAAAAATATTTCTGGTTTTTATCCGGCATATCGGTTTTGTTGTTATTCCCCGGATTAGGCAACACCCCGCTCTGGATCTACGATGAAGTACGGAATGCAGAATGTGCCCGGGAAATGTTTGAACGTGGCGACTGGATCGTACCTACGTTCAATGGCGGATTGAGAACACTTAAACCACCCCTGCATTATTACTTTATGTTTGGAGGTTTTGAAATTTTTGGCGTTACGGAATGGGGAGCCAGATTTTTTTCTGCCGTATCCGGCCTGTTCACTATTCTGCTTACATATTTTTTTGTAAAAAAATATTCATCAGAAAAGCATGCATTTATTACCGGGCTGGTGCTGCTGGCTTCTTCTCATTTCCTTTTTGAATTCAGGATGTCGGTGCCCGACCCCTACCTGATTTTTTTTAATGTGGCTTCCATTTTTACTGCTTATGCTTTTTTCCGGGAAAAAAAATTTTACTGGCTATTGCTATGTGCTGTCTGCATGGGATTAGGAACTTTGGCCAAAGGGCCTGTGGCTATTGCATTGCCCGGCGCAGCAATTCTACTGTGGTTAATTTGGGAAAAAAGATGGAAAGAAATTTTTTCCTGGAAAATATTTGTAGCAGGAATAATTATGCTGGCAGTAGCAGTGCCCTGGTACTGGTTAGTGCATAAAGCCACCGATGGTGAATGGACCAAAGGTTTTTTTCTGCAGCATAACCTGGGTCGTTTTTCCGAAGCCATGGAAGGACATGGCGGATTATTTATCCTTGTCCCGGTAGTGGTATTACTGGGTATGTTACCCGCATCGGTATTTATTGGTGAATCACTTAAGAATTTTAAAACCCGGTTCAGTAATTCTTTTTTAAAACTTTCTTTTTCTGTAATAGCAATATTTATTGTGTTTTACAGCATCAGCGGCACCAAGCTGCCTAATTATGCCATGCCCTGTTATCCGTTTGTGGCGGTGCTGCTAGGTTATTACATAAATAAGGTATTATCCGAAAAAATTTCTTCGAAGGAAGAAAAACCAAAAATAAAACTTTATCCTTTTATCATTTTACTTTTTATAAATATTGCCTTACCCGTTGCCGGTTATATTGCTTTAAAAAATGAGGAAAACACAAAAGGACTTGAAAACCTGGCCGGGCTTTTATTGATACTAACGGTGTCGGCATTCATTTCTTTTTATTTTATGCTGAAAAATAATTTTCGCAAAGCGGCAATTTCCGGTTTTTTATTTTACACTCTCTTTCACCTGGTATTTTTCAATTGGCTCTACCCTGCGGTTTACAATCAAAACCCCCTGACAAAAACAATTGAGTCAGTTAAGAAATATGATAAAGTGGTCGCTTACCAGATTTTTCATCCGTCGTTTACCTATTATTTACCTGAAAGAGTTCAAGTTTTTAAAAATCTTGATTCATTAAGAACCTATTTAAGCCAGAATGAAGCTGCTGTTATCAGCCGCAAAAATTTTTCAGAAGAATTAAAAAGCATTCAGCTAAAAGAATTGTACTCGATTCATGATTTGTTTGAGGGAAATACGACTGTTATTTATGCGAAGCCCCTTTAAATCTTTCTGAAAGGGAAACTCCGCATCAACAGAAAACCTGGTTGAGGGATTTTTTTTACAAAATGTAAATATTTATTGCAGAAAAACTATTCAATAAAAATTTTACAACAAGAAAAAGCCGGGGGCAGATGTCCATCTGCTTTGATGGAATGTTGAAATGAGGTTTTGTTACAAATAATACCAGGGATTCCGTTTTGCTGCCCAGATATATTTCCGCATATTTCTCCAGAATGCCAGCACCAGGTAAATGATAATGGGCGAACCCATCGTCAGCAAAGATGTATAAATAAAAAACTGTCGGATCTTACCCGTAGAAATTCCCAACCGGCTGCCTATGGCTGTACAAACACCAAAAGCATTCCATTCTACAAAGTTTTTGAAATTGCTCATGGCCCTAAATTATAAAAAATTGAGCAATTCATCCAAACGACATATTAAAAAGACTTCTGTTTTTCGTATTTTCGCAACCCTTACAGGTTTGAAGTGGAAGATTCTAAGCTAAAAGAACCTTTAATTAAACTTCAAACCTCAAACTTCAAATTAATACCATGATTTTCGATCTCGACCTCATCAAAAAAGTTTACACTGAATTACCAGCTAAAGTAGCCGCTGCCCGCAAACTTGTAGGTAAGCCATTGACCATGACAGAAAAAATATTGTACACTCATTTATATACAGATTTACCAGCCACACCTTTTACCCGCGGGAAAGATTATGTAGAATTTGCACCAGACAGAGTAGCCATGCAGGATGCAACTGCCCAGATGGCCCTGTTGCAATTTATGACAGCTGGCAGAAAAACTGTTGCTGTTCCCTCTACGGTACATTGTGATCATTTAATCCAGGCAAAAATTGGTGCAAAAAAAGATTTACAAATAGCCATTGAAACAAACAGGGAAGTCTATGATTTTTTATCCAGTATTTCTGATAAATATGGTATTGGTTTCTGGAAACCCGGCGCTGGCATTATACACCAGGTAGTACTGGAAAATTATGCATTTCCCGGTGGTATGATGATTGGTACAGATAGCCATACTCCCAATGCCGGTGGATTAGGAATGGTTGCGATTGGTGTAGGAGGTGCGGATGCAGTAGATGTAATGGCCGGGTTGCCATGGGAATTGAAAATGCCAAAAATTATTGGTGTTAAACTCACTGGAAAAATGAGTGGATGGACCTCAGCCAAAGATGTGATCCTTTGGGTAGCCGGACAATTGACCGTGAAAGGCGGTACCGGTGCTATTGTGGAATATTTTGGCGATGGTGCAGACAGTATGAGTGCAACTGGTAAAGGAACTGTATGTAATATGGGTGCAGAGATTGGAGCCACCTGCTCACTGTTTGCCTATGATAATAAAATGAGTGATTACCTGAAAGCAACAGGTCGGGAAGAAGTCGCCTCCCTTGCAGATGCAATTCAAAATGACCTGAGACCCGATGCAGAAGTATATAATGATCCTGCAAAATATTATGATCAGTTATTAGAACTGAATTTGAATACTCTGGAACCATATATCAACGGTCCGTTTACACCGGATCTTGCCACACCCATTTCAAAAATGAAAGAAGCTGTTGAAAAAAATGGCTGGCCGGCAAAATTAGAAGTGGCTTTGATTGGAAGTTGTACTAATTCTTCTTATGAAGATATCAGCCGCAGTGCATCCATTGTAAAAGATGCCATGAGTAAAGGATTAAAAACAGTTTCTGATTTTACCATCACTCCCGGAAGTGAGCAGGTAAGATTTACCATAGAACGTGATGGTTTTATAAAAGAATTTGAAGATGCCGGAGGTGTGGTACTGGCTAATGCCTGCGGTCCCTGCATTGGTCAGTGGGCAAGGCATATTGATGACCCGAACAGAAAGAACACCATCATCACTTCCTTCAACAGAAATTTTGCAAAACGAAATGATGGCAATGCCAGTACCCATGCTTTTGTTGCCAGCCCGGAAATTGTAACTGCTTTAGCTATGGCCGGTACTATTTCATTTAATCCATTAAAAGATAAATTGAAAAATGATAAGGGGGAAGAAGTGTCTTTAAAAGAACCTTCTGGTTTTGAGTTACCGCCCAAAGGTTTTGCTGTGGAAGATGCCGGCTACCAGGCGCCAGCTGCTGATGGCAGTGGCATTGAAGTAAAAGTAGCGCCGGATTCAAGGCGATTGCAATTGCTTGAACCTTTTAAAGCATGGGAAGGAACTGATCTGAAAGGATTGAAACTTTTAATAAAAGCCAAAGGCAAATGCACTACCGACCATATCTCTATGGCCGGGCCATGGTTAAAGTTTCGTGGACACCTGGATAATATTTCCAACAACATGCTCATTGGTGCCATTAATTTTTACAATGAGAAAACAGATCATGTAAAAAATCAATTAACCGGTGAATATGGACCTGTTCCTGCAACAGCCAGGGCCTACAAAGCAGCCAATATTGGAAGCATAGTGATAGGCGATGAAAACTATGGTGAAGGAAGTTCAAGAGAACATGCGGCCATGGAGCCAAGACATCTCGGGGTACGAGCCATTCTTGTACGCAGCTTTGCACGTATTCACGAAACCAATTTAAAAAAGCAGGGTATGCTGGCACTTACATTTGCAAACAAAGAAGATTACGACAAAGTACAGGAAGATGACAGCATTGATATTATCGGGCTCACTACTTTCACCCCCGGTAAATCTTTGACTGTTGTTCTCCACCATAAAAATGGCAGCAAAGATGAGATTGCCGTGAACCATACTTATAATGAACCACAGATCGAATGGTTTAAAGCGGGTGGTGCATTGAATGTGATTAGGGCACAGTTTTAAAAAAATTTATTTACCCGGCAATATACTTTGGTGTAAGTTTCCATGCACCAATTTTAAACTTTTTTTAAATACATATTTCAGGAAAGGGATTTTTTCATCTGATTTAAATTCCCGGGTAATAGGTAATTATAGACAAAAAGTCTTCTACTCAATTACAATGTTCATCCTCTTGAATATTGAGTTTAAAAAATTTTATGCATTACAACTTTTACCGGGCAGGATTGCATTCTGACTTTGTCTCCTGCATACTACTAATAACTTGATTTAGATTAAAAATAAAAAAGCTCCGAAATATTCTGAGCTTCCTGCGGACCGGACGGCTTGTCCCGACACAGTCGGGAGGATTCGAACCCGTCCCGACCTTCGGTTGGGATGACAGGCCGGCATTCTATTCATTCTTGTTTTTTTCCCCTTCACTGAGAAATAAATGCACTACGTTTTTCGCTGACCGCATTAGTATTTCTATTTGTGCATGAGAATATTTTTTGACCGCCTTTTCTCTTTTCAACGCCTCCATTTTATTCCCGCATCGCTCTACATAAACCAATTGCCAGGGTGTTTTTTTGGAAGTATAGGCTGATTCCTTATTGTTATGTTGAAGCAATCGCATGGCAGGTGACATTGAATATCCTTTGTAAAAGGAATTGTCCATCTGGCTTTGTATGATATAGATATAATGTTCCATTAAATAAAAAAGCTCCGAAATATTCAGAGCTTCCTGCGGACCGGACGGGATTCGAACCCGCGACCTCCGCCGTGACAGGGCGGCATTCTAACCAGCTGAACTACCGATCCATCCCCTCCCGATACTTATCGGGATTTTGGCTGGCAAAGATAAGGGTTTTGCTCTCTTATGATAAAATGTTTTTCTTCTTTTCGTAATATAAACGATGGCTTCTTTCTTCCTGATTTTATAAAATTACCGATACAATTTCCATCACCGGATGCTTCGCTATCTTTGACAATAAAATAAAAAAATGCTGAAAGTTGGAATTTTTGGAGTGGGACATCTTGGCAAATTTCACCTGAGTAACTGGAAGGAAATACCGGCAGTGGAATTGGTTGGTTTTTATGACCCCGATGATGCCAATGCAATAGAAGTATCTGCAAAATACAACCTCAAAAGATTTGCTGACGCAGCATCTCTTTTAAAAGAAATTGATGCGGCTGATATTGTAGCACCCACTGATCAGCATTTTTTACTTTGTGAAAAAGCAATTAAAAATGGCAAACATGTTTTTGTGGAAAAGCCTTTAGCCAATACGATGGCCGAAGCACAGGTGTTGGTAAAACTGGTTGAGGAATCTGCTATTAAATTCCAGGTGGGTCATGTGGAAAGATTCAATCCTGCCTTCCTGGCTGTAAAAGACATTGACATGAACCCCATGTTTATTGAAGTTCATCGCCTGGCACAATTCAACCACAGGGGTACTGAGGTGAGTGTGATACTGGACCTGATGATTCACGACATTGATATTATTTTAAGCATTGTGAAAAGCGATGTGAAATATATTTCGGCCAGCGGGGTAGCCGTCATGACAGATACACCTGATATTGCCAACGTAAGAATTGAATTTACCAATGGATGTGTAGCCAATCTCACTTCTTCCAGGATATCGATGAAGAAAATGAGAAAGATCCGCCTCTTTCAGAAAGACGCTTATATCGGTATTGATTTTCTGAATAAAAAATCTGAAATTATAAAGCTGAAAGAAGATGAAACGGACAGCACCAATGTTTTCACCTTTGATATTGAAACCGCAAAAGGCAAAAAAACTATTGCAATTTGTAACCCGGAGATCCCGGAAGTAAATGCTATCAAAAAAGAATTAGAGGCGTTTAAATTTGCCATTGAAAATAATACCAGGACAATTGTTTCTGAAATTGATGGATTAATGGCCATGGATGTGGCTCACCAGATTCTCCATAAGATTGGCTCTAATGTTATCACCCGCTGATGAAAGAAAACAAGACCATTCATATTGCCTGGTATGCTTTTACGGATTTTATAACAGCGGCGCTATCATGGGCTATTATTTATTTTCTGCGAAAAGCCTACCTGGGCCTGGAAGTAAGTGATGAAGATGGACTGGCAATTGACGGTAAATTCTGGTTGGGTATATTTTTAATTCCTCCCGGCTGGCTGATCATTTACACGATGACCGGCGCCTATAAATCACTTTACCGGAAATCAAGACTGAGAGAATTTACCATAACTTTTATCTGCAGTCTTATCGGAACTATCTTTCTTTATTTCACGATTATTCTTAATGATCTTCAAAACCTGGATAAAGATTATCATTATTACTATGCTGCTTTCTTTTCATTACTGTTCATTCATTTCTTTTTAACAATTACCGGAAGGCTGATCCTGATCAATAAGACAAAACGCCAATTGGTAACCGGCAAAATTTCTTTTAATACATTATTGATTGGTGGTAATGAAATAGCTCTCAGAATTTTTAAAGAAACAGAAAAAAGTTTCCTTGCAGATGGCTTTCGTTACACCGGTTATATCAGCCTGCATGAAAACGGTAAACTCATTGAAGAAAAACTACCCTTCCTTGGCACCCTGCATCAATTGGAGTATGTGATAGATCATTATAAGATGAAGCAAGTAGTGATCGCTTTGGAAAAATCGGAGCACCAGCTTATTGAAAATATTATTGAACGATTAAGTGAAAAAGATGTTTATATAAAAATATTACCAGATACCCTGGACATTATTTCCGGATCTGTAAAAACAAGTAATGTGTTGGGAGCTTTGCTGATAGATTTGAAAACAGGCCTGATGCCTGAATGGCAACAGAATATTAAAAAGCTTATCGACATTGTTTTTGCTATAGCCGGACTTATTCTTCTGTCTCCATTAATGCTTTATACGGCTATCAGGGTTAAATTTTCTTCGGCTGGCAGCATACTTTTCAAACAGGAAAGAATTGGTTATAAAGGCAGGCCATTTATTTTGTACAAATTCAGATCAATGCATGAAGATGCAGAAAAGGAAGGACCTTCTTTGTCTTCAGAAAATGATCAACGGATTACTGCATGGGGTAAAACAATGCGCAAATGGCGATTAGACGAACTGCCGCAACTTTGGAACATCCTCAAAGGAGACATGAGCTTTGTGGGACCAAGACCGGAAAGGAAATTTTATTTTGACCAGGTGGTCGCCCAATTTCCCTACTTTAAATATTTACAGAAAGTAAAGCCTGGTTTGAGCAGCTGGGGCATGGTGAAATTTGGTTACGCTGAAAATGTGGAAGAGATCATTGAACGCAGCAAATTCGATTTACTTTATATTGAAAATATTTCCCTTGCTTTGGATTTCAAGATCATGATCCATACACTCAGGTTAATTTTTTTGGGTAAGGGGAAGTAAAGAATTGACAATTGGCAATTGGCTATTTGTTTTATATTTTTGAGAAACTGTATATCCCATTGAAAAAACTTTTTCTTTTCACGATTTCTCTTTGCTTATTGTCTTTTGCCTGTTGCCAATTGCCTTACTGGCAACAGCAGGTAAACTTTAGCATAGACGTTTCATTAAATGATAAAGAACATACTCTCGAAGGGTTTGAAAAGATTGAGTACTTAAACAATTCTCCCGATACACTTAGATTCATCTGGTTTCACCTGTGGCCCAATGCTTATAAAAATGATAAGACAGCCTATAGTGACCAGGCCCTGGAAAACGGCAGCACCAAATTTTATTTTACCGGGAAAGAAAACAGGGGATATATCAACCGGTTGGATTTTAAAGTAAATAATATTACTGCCGCTTTGGAAGATCACCCGCTGCATATTGATATCCTGAAACTTATTTTACCCACAGCCCTTGCACCGGGTGAAAAAATAAATATCACTACTCCTTTTCATGTACAACTTCCTTTCAATTTTTCAAGGGGTGGACATGAAGGACAAAGTTACCAGGTAACGCAATGGTATCCCAAGCCGGCAGTTTATGATCATAAAGGATGGCATCCGATGCCTTATCTTGACCAGGGAGAGTTCTACAGCGAATTTGGAAATTATGATGTTCGTATATCGCTTCCTGAAAATTATGTAGTGGCAGCCACTGGTGAATTACAAAACAAAGATGAACTGACCTGGATAAAAAACAGATCATCTTTTACCTGGGAACCCCTGAAGGAAAAAGTAAAAACCAAAACCGGGCAGGTGCAAACGATTACACAGGAATTTCCTGTTTCTTCTGCAAAAATTAAAAGACTTGAATTCAGACAAAATAATGTTCACGACTTTGCGTGGTTTGCTGATAAACGTTTCATTGTAAATTATGATACCTGTCAACTTTCATCCGGTAAAATAATTGATGTATATTCCTATTATACTCCTTCTCAAAAAGCATCATGGAAAAACAGTATCCAATTTATCAAAGATGCTGCCAGAACCCGGAGTGAATGGGTGGGTGAATATCCATACAATGTCATCAGCGCCGTGCAGGGACCGCAAAGTTTTGGTGGCGGTATGGAATACCCAACCATTACTATAATTTCTCCTGAAGCCAATGAAAGACTGCTCGAATTTACCATTGTGCATGAAGTAAGTCACAACTGGTTTTATGGTATTCTTGCTTCCAATGAAAGAAAGCATCCGTGGATGGATGAAGGAGTGAATACATATTACGACAACCGCTACAGCGAATGGAAATACGGAAATGAGGGAGAAATAAAAATCAGGAATAACAATATCCCTCTTAAAAATGCTGAAAGGATATTGTTTGAATCAGCAGCAGCAGGGAAAAAAGATCAGGCTGTAATTACAAGTGGGGAAGGATTCACCAGCATGAACTACAATCTGATTGCTTATTACAAAACCGGTGCCTGGATGGAATTGCTGGAACAAAAACTTGGTAAAGAGATACTGGATAAAGCTATGCAGGAGTATTACCGGCAGTGGAAATTTAAACATCCCTACCCCGAAGATTTTAAAAAAATAGTTGAAACAGTCAGCAGTCAGGATCTTACTTACGAGTTTACTTTACTTGAAAAAAAAGGGACATTACCCGGCATGGAAAGAAAAGGCTGGAAAACAGTTTTCCCGGTTTCTCCTGATTCTTATGTGGCCTACATTAATAACCCGTCAAAAGACTGGTTACTGCTCTCGACAATTGCCGGGCTCAACAGTTACGACAAATTAATGATTGGTGGTCTGATCACAAACTATAAGCTTCCTGCTTCCCCTTTCCAGTTTATTTTTACGCCAATGTATTCTACCGGGGCCAAAAAAATAAACGGTATCGGAAAACTCAATTACTCATTTTTTCCTGAGAAGAATTTCAGAAAGATTGATTTATTTGTAAATGCTTCCTCTTTTTCCAGTAATGAGTTTTTGAAAGCTGATGGGAAAAAATCAATTGCCGGATTTAAAAAACTTGTTTCCGGCTTCCGCTTAACCATGCAGGAAAAAAATCCCCGTAGCAGCATCAGCAGATATATACAATGGAAATCCTATTTTATAAATGAAGGATCTTTCAGGATTTCTTATGATTCTGTATTTACAGGAACAGACACAGTCATCCAACAGCAGGTATCCATCAGTAACGAAAACCGAACCTTACAACAATTAAAATTTGTGCTCCGGAACGACAGGGTGCTTTATCCCTATTCTGCTGAACTGAATATTGAGCAGGGAAAAGATTTTCTGAGAACTGGATTTACCGGTAATTATTTTTTCAATTATCCGAAAGGGGGCGGTCTGGATGTTAGACTCTTTGCCGGCAAGTTCTTTTACCCGGGTTCAAAAACTTTTACCAAACAATTTACCACGGACCGCTACCACCTGAATATGACAGGCGCCAATGGCTATGAAGATTACACTTACAGCGATTATTTTATTGGCAGAAATAAATTTCAAGGTGCATCAAGTCAGCAGATCATGAACCGTGATGGAGGATTTAAAGTAAGGACAGACTTATATTCCGATAAAGTGGGAAAAACTGATGATTGGCTGGCCGCTTTAAACTTTAGTACCACGATACCTGAAGGAATAAATCCGCTTTCCGTTTTACCTGTAAAAATTCCTTTGAAACTATTTGCAGATATCGGTACTTATGCAGAAGCATGGAAGCGGGATGCCAACCTGGATCGTTTTATTTTTGATGCCGGCCTGCAGTTATCCTTTTTCTCCAATACAATAAATATTTATTTGCCGTTGGTATATAGTTCAGTCTATAAAGAATACATTCAATCTGTATTAGAAAAGAAAGGCAGGTTTTTCAAAACAATTTCTTTTAACATTGACATATCAAATTTTACCCTGAAAAAAATAAGCAGGGAGCTCGATTTCTGATGATCGCCGGCAATCAAATAATATATTTAACGCATCAACACATTGACAGGCAGAAATGGGATGCCTGTATTGACAAAGCACCCAACGGACTGATCTATGCTTATTCATTCTACCTGGATGCCATGGCAAAAAACTGGGATGCC
>DATDPZ010000238.1:0-4108 GCA_035292525.1 Chitinophagaceae bacterium | reverse complement strand
CATTATCACCGGCATGATGAGCTGTAAGAACAAATTTTAGAGCATGGGCAGCTGTTTCTTTTTCAAAAGACCATTTTGCAACAACCAATTCTTCAAACCATTCGTATCTTAAATTTCTTGCCGCTTCCTGGAGAGACAGTTTATTTTCCTCAGCATACTTTTTTGTATCAAATTTCTTAACCTTAACTTCCACTTTGTACTTTTCTCCCAGCTGCCTTACAAATTTTTCATCCCTTTCACTTTCTTCTGCCCTTAATTGATAATTACAATGTGCAATATTAAAATGAAACCCGGCCTGCCGGCATAATTCACAAAGTACAACTGAATCCACCCCACCGCTTACAGCCAAAAGAAGATGATCTTTTACTGAAAAAAGATGACGATTCCTGACATAAGTTCTAAATTTATCTGCTAAACTCATTTTAAAAAATTAATTCTTCGTAAGCACTTTTCAGTTCACTGAAAGAATGATGATCCCCTGATCTTTTTGCTTCTTCCATCCCTTTTTCATATACGCTTATTGCCTTTTCATTCTCGCCAATTCTTTCAAGTAGTTTTGCCAGGTGATAATAACTGCCAATATAGCCTGGCTCATTTTCCAGAACAGTTTCAAAAAGCTGCCTTGCTTCTGCATCATTTCCCAGCCTGATATATTCAAGAGCCAATGCATGCATGATAAAACTATCAGCCGTATTCTTTTCAAGAAATTCTTTCAATTTTTTTATTCTGTCCATTTGTAAAAAATTATTAATTAATAATTATCAATTATTAATTTACTCCCCCTATCTTTGCTTTGGTTGCATAAACAACCAATTTGTTTCATTTAAACTACACAAATGAAAATTCTTGTTTGTATCAGCAAAACACCGGATACCACGGCAAAAATAGCCTTCACCGATAACAACACGAAATTCGACAGCAATGGCGTACAGTGGATCATTAATCCCTATGATGAATGGTACACGTTGGTCCGTGCTATTGAACTGAAAGAAGCCGATCCGTCCATGATCATCCATCTTATTACTATAGCTCCTGCAGATGCTGATCCCATCATCCGTAAAGCGCTGGCTCTTGGCGGTGATGAAGCAATCCGGGTAAATGCAGAAAACCACGACAGTTATTTTATTGCCTCGCAGATTGCAGAAATAGCAAGGCAGGGCAATTATGATATTATTTTTACCGGGAAAGAAACGATTGACTATAATGGTTCATCCATTGGAGGAATGGTTTCTGAACTTTTAGATCTCCCCTATGTCTGTTTAGCCACTAAGTTTGACCTGTCTGCACCGAAAGCAACAATAACAAGAGAAATTGAAGGAGGCGAAGAAATTTGTGAAGTGGAATTGCCAGTTGTTGTCAGTTGTCAGAAAGGAGTGGCAGAACAGCGGATACCGAATATGAGAGGTATCATGGCTGCCAGAACTAAACCCTTAAAAGTAGTGGAACCTGTGGTAGTTGATTCTTTAACCAGTGTCAGCAGCTTTGAATTGCCACCGGCAAAAGCTGGTGTAAAATTAGTATCGCCGGATAATGTGGATGAGTTAATCCGGTTATTGAAAGAGGAAGCAAAAGCAATTTAACAGCAGATTTTAAGACAATAAAAAAATCATTTATGGTACTGGTATTTATTGATTCCACCGATGGTCATGTAAAAAAAGCTTCTTTGGAAGCCATGACCTATGCCTCAAAAGTAGCCGAACAGCTTGGAACTTCTGCAGAAGGAATTTATTTAGGCTCTTCTGCTGACTCACTGGCAGTACTTGGAAAATATGGGGTCAAAAAAATTCATCATTTAAATAATGAATCGTTGAATCATTTTGATGCACAGGTTTATACAAAACTGATAGCACAGGTTGCTAAACAATGTGACGCCAGGGTGATTGTATTTCCCAATAATGTTGATGGAAAAGCCCTTGCCCCACGGCTTTCGGTTAATTTAAAAGCAGCCCTGGTGACCGGGGCCGTTGCATTACCAGATACCAGCAAAGGTTTTGTTGTAAAGAAAACAGTTTTTTCGGGAAAAGCTTTTGCCAATATTTCTCTTAATACTGATATTAAGATCATTGCCCTGAATCCAAATGCTTACCAGACTATTGCCGGTGAAGGAACAGCAGAAATTATTGATACGAACATGAATGCAACTGCTGCCAAAGTAAAAGTAATTGCACTGAATAAAACTAGTGGCGAAGTGCCCCTGACTGAAGCAGAAATTGTGGTCAGTGCAGGTCGTGGACTGAAAGGACCTGAAAACTGGGGAATGATAGAAGAACTGGCTAAATTATTACATGCCGCCACTGCCTGCAGCCGACCGGTGGCAGATGCTGACTGGCGACCGCATAATGAACATGTAGGACAAACCGGTACAGCTATTGCTCCGGGATTATATATTGCCATTGGCATTTCCGGCGCCATTCAGCACCTGGCCGGAGTGAACAGAAGTAAAGTAATTGTGGTTATCAATAAAGACCCCGAAGCCCCTTTCTTTAAAGCAGCAGATTATGGTATTGTAGGCGATGCTTTCGAAGTAGTACCAAAAATGATTGAAGCATTAAAGAAAATGAAAGCGGTGGCTTAACTGCAATAAAAATAAAACGACTTATGGCTGACAGGTTTCCTGTTGGCCTTTTTTATTTTATCAATTTAAACACTAAATTCATCTGGCCGGCCAAACTGTCTATTTTACTAAAAACCCTTAGTTTCGTGGGATAATTATGAAGAAAATTGAACTGGAAATAGTAGCCTTGTCACATAGCATAACACAAACTCATTCTTATGCAGTGGTTATGGGAGAAGTAAATGGCCTGCGCCGTCTCCCGATTGTCATTGGGGGTTTTGAAGCACAGGCTATTGCCGTAGCGCTGGAAAAAATGCTGCCGAGCCGTCCACTCACACACGACCTGATGAAAAACTTTATGAACGCTTTTAATCTTGATCTTCATGAAATAATAATTAACGATCTGCAGGAAGGGATTTTTTATTCAAAGCTGGTTTGTTCTTCGGAAAAAGATACAGTGGAAATAGATTCCCGGACTTCGGATGCACTGGCACTGGCGGTACGGTTCGGCTGTCCCATTTATACCTACGAAAATATCCTGGAAAGTGCAGGCATCCTGATGGAAGAAACATCCGGAAAAAAGAAAAAAACAAAAGAACCAAAAGAAGTTGCTGTGGAAGAAAGCACCGGAAACGAAGATCTCAAAACGATGACACTTGAAGACCTGAAGGCCCTGTTGAACGAGGTGCTGGAAAATGAAGATTATATCCGGGCCATTGCCATTCGTGATGAAATCAATAACAGGAAGAAAAAGTAGAACTATAACCCTCTAAAGTTTTTTGAATCAATTAATAATTATGAATGAATAATTATTAATTTTTTTATCATGATCACTTTTCCAAACTGCAAAATCAATCTTGGTTTACACATTCTTGAAAAAAGAAGCGATGGTTACCACCAGCTTGAAACTGTTTTTTACCCATTACCACTGAAAGATATTTTAGAAATTATTGAATCTGAAAAAGGAGTTGTGCTTTCAGAAAGCGGTTTACCTGTTGACGGAAATGAAAATGATAACCTCTGTGTAAAAACTTACCAGCTTTTAAAAAATGATTTCCCTGACCTGCCGGCTATAAAAATACATTTACATAAGGGTATCCCGCCGGGGGCAGGCCTGGGTGGTGGCAGTGCTGATGCAGCATTTATGCTTACCTTATTAAATAAAAAATTTAATCTTGCCTTATCCAAAGAAAAATTGCTGGAATATTCCCTGCAACTTGGAAGTGATTGTCCTTTTTTCATTTTTAATAAACCCTGTTTTGCTTCCGGTCGTGGAGAATTGCTGGAAGAAATTGAAATGGATCTGTCCGGTTATAAATTTTTAGTCATCATCCCGGACATCCCTGTCCGTACTGCATGGGCCTTTTCTCAACTTAATTTGAAAACCCAAAAAAAAGAAAAAAAAGGAGCATTGAAAAAAATTATTCAACAGCCCGTTTATACATGGAAAGAGTCACTTGTTAATGATTTTGAAGAAATAATTTTTTCAAACCATCCTGACATTGCACTGATCAAAGAAAAACTGTATGATGCCGGTGCCACTTATGCTTCAAT
>DATDPZ010000237.1:0-4329 GCA_035292525.1 Chitinophagaceae bacterium | reverse complement strand
ATTTTTTCTACGTTTTTATGTTCTTCTTCAATAGTGATCCGCGACATTTCGTAATAGATTTTTCTATCAGCATATTTTTTAAGAATAAATTTTTTTAATTCATCGTCATCAAAATCTTTTATCAGCGGCCGGTGATTTTTTTCCCTGCTAAGTCTTTCACTGAGTATTTCAAGGGATGTATTTATCCAGATGGTGGTTCCTCTTTTATTCATGAATTCAATATTATTGAAATAACAGGGAGTACCACCACCGGTAGCCATGATAAAGGATTCGTGGCTTTCTGTGATGATGTGCAATAGATCTTTTTCCAGCAACCTGAAATTTTCTTCGCCGTGCAACTCAAACAATTCATTAATCGTTTTTCCTTCATTGGATTCTATCTGTTCATCCAGGTCAAAAAAAGGCAACCCGAGTTTTTCGCTTAATTGCCTGCCCCAGAAAGTTTTTCCGGAACCCATAAAACCGATTAAGAATATTTTCATAAACCCCCCAGTATTAGTTTTAAAATTGTAATTTCCTTTTGCCCCTAAAGGGGAGAATACAAATATTCTTAAAGCTGGAATAATTAAATATGCTGAATAGAATTTAGTCAGTACAAGAGTGCCCGCCCGTGCCGGTACGGACGGGGATGAACCGTTCGTACGGGCGACGCAACAAAAGTTCCACCAGGGAACATTGGCTGGTAAGACAATCATTGAACAAACTATTTTAAAGAACTTATCAAAATTGTAATGTTACACCGATCCAAGTTCCCTCTCTGATGTACAGTGTGCTACTTAAATGCATTGATCCCGGTTACATCCATTCCTGTAATGAGCAAATGAATATCATGAGTGCCTTCGTAAGTGATCACACTTTCCAGGTTCATCATGTGCCGCATGACGGAGTACTCACCGGTGATGCCCATACCGCCCAGCATCTGCCGGGCATCCCGACAGATATTAGTGGCTACTTCACATGCATTGCGTTTTGCCATGCTTACCTGCTGGGCAGTTGCTTTGCCCTGGCTCATCAGGACGCCCAACCGCCAGTTCAACAACTGTGCTTTGGTAATTTCAGTAATCATTTCTGCCAGTTTCTTTTGCTGCAATTGAAATCCTGCAACCGGTTTGCCGAACTGTTCTCTTTCTTTTGAATAACGTAA
Source organism: Chitinophagaceae bacterium (assembly GCA_035292525.1). Lineage (GTDB taxonomy): Bacteria > Bacteroidota > Bacteroidia > Chitinophagales > Chitinophagaceae > VBAS01. The sequence goes on along the minus strand of DATDPZ010000237.1, from coordinate 3,185 downwards.
GGCTGTATCGTAACAATCCATAGCAGCGCCGATGGCTCCCCATGCAATACCATATCTTGCTTTTGTCAAACAACCCAATGGACCTTTCAAACCTTTGATGTTTGGAAAAATATTTTCTTTAGGAACTTTTACATTATCAAAAACCAGTTCACCGGTTGCGGAAGCTCTTAAACTCCATTTACCATGCGTAGTGGGTGTGGAAAAACCTTCCATCCCTCTTTCAACAATCAACCCCTGTATTTCGCCGGCTTCATTTTTTGCCCAAACAACTGCTACCTGTGAAAAAGGTGCATTACTGATCCACATTTTTGCTCCATTCAGTATAACATGATCACCGGCCTCTTTAAAATTTGAAAGCATACTGGATGGATCGCTGCCATGATTGGGCTCTGTTAATCCAAAACATCCCAGCCACTCACCGCTTGCCAGTTTGGGTAAATATTTTTTCCGTTGTGCTTCGCTGCCGTATTGATATATGGGAAACATCACCAGGGAGCCCTGTACAGAAGCTGTAGAGCGAACTCCACTATCCCCTCTTTCCAGTTCCTGCATCATTAACCCATAAGAAGTATAATCGAGGCCACCACCGCCATACTCTACCGGAATAGTGGGGCCAAAACAACCCAGATCACCTAACTGTTTTACAATTTGTTGAGGAAACTCTGCCCTTTGTGCATAATCTTCAATGATGGGAGAAATTTCTTTTTTTACATAACTGCGAACAGCATCACGAATATTTTTTTGTTCTTCAGTCAGCAATTCATCGACATTAAAATAATCAGGACTCTGGAAAAGGTCTGTACGGGCCGCCATGCTTATTTGTGATTTAATATTTTCAATTGAAAATTTTGTGCGACAAAGGTAATGGTAAAAAGAAAATCCTGCTCCAGACCTGAAACCGGTTAACAGTTCTGAGTTCAGAGTAGGAATTTTTAAAAAAAAATTAATTGGGTTTTCCCTGTTTACTTTGATTGGTATCCCTGTTGATTTCTTCGAAATCCACACTGCGGTCTGAACGATCATTTAACAGGTACCGGGTAAAATGATCGGCTGTTTTCCAGAACCAGTATTCCGTCATATCGCCAAAGCCATGCCGTTGTGTAGGCAGAATCAGCATTTCAAATCTTTTGTTTGCTTTTATCAAAGCATTCACTACCCTGATGGTATTTACCGGGGAAACATTGTTGTCAATTTCACCATGCATCAGCAGCAAGCGACCTTTTAAGTTTTTTGCCAGATCCTGGTTTCTTTCAATGGCGTACACAAATGTGGTATCGCCTTTTTCCCCGATCTCTTCTTTCACCCCATGATGTTTTTCACTCCACCAGCGATTGTAAATTGAATTATCATGGTTGCCGGCATTGCTGACTGCAGCTTTAAAAAAATCCGGATAAACCAAAATAGCCGCTGTGCTCATAAATCCGCCCCCGCTGTGGCCATGAATGCCCACCCGGTTGATATCAATAAATGAAAAACGGTTGGCTAATTGTTCTGCTGCTGTTTTTTTGTCGGCCAATCCATAATCACGAAGATCGCCATAGCCATAGTTGTGATACCATTTACTTCTGCCGGGATGCCCGCCACGATTGCCTACTGTTACTACAATAAAGCCCAGTTGTGCCAACCGGTCAATCCGGTCCATTCCCCTGCCCCATGATTTATTTACGGATTCTGTTTGTGGTCCCGGGTAAACATATTCAATCAACGGGTATTTTTTATTGGGATCAAAATCAAATGGCTTATACATCACACCAAAGAGATCGGTGATTCCATCGTCAGCTTTTACCGTAAAAGTTTCCGGAAATTTATATCCTGTTGTCAGTAAGGTTGTAAAATCAGCAGTTTCTAATTTTAAAATTGTTTTGCCATTATTATCCATTAATGCCGATTCAGGAACCGTATTCACTCTTGAAAAATTATTAACAAAAAACATCTTATCATCATCCAGGGTGAAATTATGATCAAAGTTCCCTTCGTTTAATAATTTTAAGCCCGTGCCATCAAAATTTATTCTGTACAAATGTGCATAATAGGGATCTTCTTTTTCACGGCCATTGGCGGAAAAATACAAGACCCGCTTTTTTTCATCAATCCCTTCTATACTTTCGCAATGGAATGCGCCGGATGTAATCTGATTTTTTAATTTCCCTGATTCATCATACAAATAAAAATGTGCCCAGCCATCTCTTTCACTCCATTGAATTATTTCTTTGCCCTCATTTACCAGGCCGGGAGTTCTGATCTCCACATACGTATTCAGCCTTTCCTCAATTACGACGGTTAATTGTGTAGTAGCTACGTCCACCCTGCAGATATCAATCCGCTTCAGGTCGCGGCTGGAACGGCTCAAAAAGAACTGATGATTATTGCCCAGCCACAGGGTGGGTGTAAAATCATCATCTCTTGTTTTATTTAAAGAAGGTTTACGAAAAATTCCTACAGACTGATCCTTGAATAAACCCACGGCCAGTTTTCTTGCTTTTTTAGAAGCTACATCAAACAAAAGAACCTCTTCAATAGGAGCTTCCTTTTCTCCGGGCATCCAGTATTTATATGTTTCCAGAGTGGGCCGGGGTTCCGCTATGCTGTTGATCACCCACAGATCTTTTACTTTTCGCTGATCAGTTCTGTTCAATACAAAATTCTTTACATCGGGAGACCAGAGTACCTGAACAGATCTCCGGTCATTTTTCTTTTTTTCTTCATCTACATTCGTTTCACCAAATCCCCTGGAATGATAACTGTAATTTTCAACTCCGTCTGTAGTGATGGCATGCTCTACAATGGTTGAATCTTTTTCATTGAGCTGGGCTTTTTTGTAATTCTCAAAGTCCATCCAGTAGAGGTTGTAATTTTTTCCAAAAAGAACAATGGAACTATCGGGTGCTACAGAAGCCCAGGCTGCTCTTCTCAGGGTTCTTTTAAATTCTGTCAGGTTGGTAATTCCTCCGGTGACGAGGTTGTATTCAAAATAAAATATCTTTTTTTCTTTTTTGGGGGGAGCTCCTTTTTTTGCTGCAGTATCTTTTATAATGACATCAATAGAACTTTTTACCTGGAAGCGGATCATATTTTCATTTTCCAGAAATTGTAAACTATCCAGTTCCAGGTGCTGACCGTCTATCGGGTCTTTAATAATACCAGTTAATAATGCAGCCAGCTTATCATTATCAAAAAGTAATTTC
>DATDPZ010000236.1:0-2588 GCA_035292525.1 Chitinophagaceae bacterium | reverse complement strand
TGGATTGTAGAAAGGACGTTTGCGTGGATTGACACCAACAGACGAAACTCAAAATATTATGAACGGCTTAATAATACAGGCATAGCAATGGTACATTTATCAGCTATAAGGATTATGCTGAATCGTTTTTAGACAGCTTCTTAGATCTAAAAATAGCGATCGCCAAATGGAAGTTAAAACTCTTTTGCATTGAAAACTAATTGCCCCGGCCTTAAGGCCGTGCAATTTATCTTTTTCCGCCTTAAGGCCGGGCAATTGATCATTTCCCGATCCGGGCTTTAGCCCAAAATGTATACTTTTAATGATATAATTTGTAAAATAAAATTCGTGTATGAGAAAACTTTTCATTCTCTTTTTAATTCCCGTTTCTCTGTTAGCCCAAAATTTCTCTGCAAAAGAAATTGCGGGTTGGGAAAAACAGGCTAAAAATATTATCATCATCCGCGACAATTATGGCGTACCCCATATTTATGGCAAGACGGATGCTGATGCGGTGTTTGGATTGCTCTATGCCCAATGCGAAGATGATTTTAAAAGAGTGGAGATGAACTATATTGAAAAGCTGGGAAGAATGGCTGAAGTAAATGGCGAAGCTGAATTGTACCAGGATTTGCTGAACAGACTGGTTATTGATACGTCAGCTTCGATGAAAGATTATGCAAAAGCTCCTGCCTGGTTAAAGAAAATATTAAATGCTTATGCAGATGGTATAAATTTTTATCTGTATAAAAACCCACAGGTAAAACCAGCTTTGCTTACCCGTTTTCAACCCTGGTATCCGCTGATGTGGACAGATGGCAGCATTGGCGCTATCAGTACCGGTGGTATTTCTGTAAATGAATTAAAGAATTTTTATTCTGGTAAAGATGAAGCCATTGCCAAAGCAGATTTTGAAGAAGAAAAATTCGATGGTTCCAATGGTTTTGCTTTTTCTCCAAAAATTACAGAATCGGGCAATGCTATATTATATATAAACCCGCATGTTACTTTTTATTTCCGTCCGGAAGTGCATATGATCAGTGAAGAGGGTATGAATGCATACGGCGCCGTTACCTGGGGACAGCCTTTTATTTACCAGGGCTTTAATGAACACTGCGGCTGGATGCACACCAGCAGCCAGGCTGATATTTCAGATGCTTATATAGAAAAGCTTAGTAAGAAAGATGGTAAATGGTTTTATGAATATGAAGCCCGTCCGACCGATTCATCCGGGCGGAGAAAACTCAGACCGGTTATTCAAAAAACGATTTATATAAAAATTAAAAAAGGAAACGGTTTTGAAACTCAAAAATTCAATACCCTATATACGCATCATGGCCCCATTATGGCAAAACGTAACGGTCAGTATTTAAGCCTGCGTCATAATAACCGCGACATGACCGGTTTGATTCAAAGTTGGTTAAGAACAAAAGCAAAAAGTTTTGCTGATTTTAAAAAAACAATGGACATGGGTGCCAATCCATCCAACAATACCGTGTATGCCGATGGCGAAGGAAATATTGCCTACTGGCATGGAAACTTTTTACCTAAAAGAGATCCGAATTATGACTGGAGCAAACCGGTGGATGGCAGTATTGCTGCAACTGAATGGAAAGGATATCACCCGGTAAACGAATCGGTACATATTTATAATCCCGAAAACGGCTGGTTACAAAACTGTAACTCCACTCCTTTTACTGCTGCGGGAAAGTTCAGTCCGAAAAAATCTGATTACGCCACTTACCTGGCGCCGGATGGTGAAAATTTCCGCGGCCTGAATGCAGTAAGAGTGCTGAGTGAAGAAAATAAATATACCCTTGACAAAGTGATCAAAGCCGGTTATGATACCCGGCTGACTGCATTTGAAATGCTGGTGCCTGCTTTGGTAAATTCATTTGAAAAAAATATTGCTTACCATGATTCCTTATATGCTTATCTCATCGGCCCGGTGAGTGTTTTGAAAAACTGGGATTATCGCAGTGGTGAAAATTCCATTGCCACCACATTGGCTATTGAATGGGGTCAAAAACTAATGTCTTCCATCAACCGAACAGCCGTTTCGGATGATGAGGAAGATGATATAGTGGGAAAAACAAAGAAGTTTATCGCCACGGCAACCAGCAAAGAGCTGATAAACCCATTGCTCGCCACCATCAATGAGTTGCAAAAAAATTATGGCCGCTGGCAAATACCCTGGGGAGATATCAATCGCATACAAAGGATCTATACTGATATTGAATACAGGTTTGATGATAGCTTTTCCAGTTACCCGGTTGGTTTCGTTTCATCCACATGGGGCCAGATTCCTTCTTTTAACAGCCGTGTATTTCCGGGAACAAAAAAACGTTATGGTTATAATGGCAACAGTTTTATTGCAGCTGTGGAATTCGGTAAAAAAATTAAAGCAAAATCTTTACTGGCCGGCGGTCAAAGTGGTGATCCAAACTCACCTCATTTCTTTGACCAGGGAGAGATGTACAGTAAAGGGCAATTTAAGGATGTGTTGTTTTATAAAGAAGATGTGATGAAAAAGGCTGAGAAAATTTATCATCCGGGGGAATGAGGGAAGTTTTGAGTTACGAGTTGTGAGTTATGAGTCGTGAACTATT
>DATDPZ010000235.1:0-13192 GCA_035292525.1 Chitinophagaceae bacterium | reverse complement strand
AGCAAATAAATCATAAAAAAGACTACAGGAAGCAACATGCTTACCAATGTCAGGGTATTAAATTTCTTATGATGTAAAAATTTTTTCATCCGTATAATCATCAACTCATGTATTATGTAAACAAAATAAGCAATCGTTTTTAGTAAAAGAGGTTCAGTCCTGTTATTTTATTAACAGATTTTTTACGCAGGGATAAAAATTGAGAATAAAAAGATTGTAAACTAAAAATTCAAACCAAAAGACGAAGTTCAGGTATGCATGGTTGCGTTTAACGGATTGCTTAATATTAACCTGGTCCGTAAATTACTCTGGGTATTTTTTGACTCAATAACATAAAATCGGCCAGTACTAAAGCAGTGACTGCTTCCACAATAACCGGTGCCCGGAGAGCCACGCAAAGATCATGACGGCCCCTTATTGAAAATTTTTCCATTTGTTCTGTATCCCAGTTCAGGCTGTATTGTTCTTTTGGTGTAGAAGAAGTTGGTTTTATGGCCAACCGGAAAACCAATTCATTCCCATTACTAATACCACCCACTACTCCTCCGGCATGGTTGGTGATTGTTGTTCCTTCCATATTTTCAATTGCATCATTGTGCTCACTGCCGAACATTTTTGCAGCGGCAAACCCGGTTCCAAATTCTACACCCCGAACAGCTGGTATAGTAAGAACAATATGTGCTAATACAGATTCAATAGAATCAAAATAAGGTTCTCCAAGACCAACTGGCAATCCGGTTGTTTTGCATTCAATGATTCCCCCTACGGAATCTTTTGCGTCAATAGCTTTTTGTAATCCATTCTCCAGGTCTTTTTCCCCGGCAATTTCAGTTACAGCAGCCTCAATTTTTATTTGTGGCATTATTTTTTTTGCAATAGCACCCGCCGCCACAAGTCCGGCGGTTAACCTGGCACTGAAATGCCCGCCACCCCGGTAATCTTCATGTCCGCCAAATTTTTGATGTGCCACCCAATCCGCATGGCCGGGCCGTGGAATACTTCTTTGCTTTTCATAATCCTCACTTCGGATATTTTTGTTCTCAAATAAAATGGTAATTGGGAAACCAGTTGTTTTACCGTTGAAAATTCCGCTTTTGAAAATCGGGAAATCTTCTTCCTTTCTTGGTGTGGTGCCTTTATGTTTACCCCCTTTTCTTCTTTCCAGGTCGGGTAAAACATCTTCGGCACTTAATGCTAATCCTGCGGGGCAACCGTCAAGGGTGATACCTACACATTCGCCATGAGATTCTCCAAAAATGGAAACACGGAATATTCTGCCAAATGAATTCATAAATCAGTTTTATAAAAATAATCAATCTGTCACTCTTCCCGGCTCCCGGTTTTCTGTTCCTTTAATATTTTTTAAACTATCCCCGATTTTTTTTCTTATTTCATCAGCCATGGCATTCATCTTATTTACAATTTCAGGAAATTGAGAAGTAAGATTTATTTTCTCGCCTTCGTCTTTACTTAAATCATAAAGTTCCATTGCCTCCAGTTTCACTGCTTTTGCTTGTACACGTTTTCCTTCTTTACCCGGCATTATTCCTTCCATTGAATTGTAGGTGTGAGGGAAATAAAGTTTCCAGTTTTTCCAGCGCATAGCTTGCAACTCATTGGTGTTATAGTAAATAAATAAGGGTCTGTCAAAATCTTTTACCTGGTTTGGTTTTTCTATATATGACCAGATATTGATACCATCAATTTTCTTTTCGGGTAATGGAGCATTTACCAGTGATGCAATGGTTGGTAAAATATCTATCATCATCAAAGGCATGTTTACTTTTACATTCTTTTTTAATTTCCCTTTCCAGTACATCAGGCAGGGAACCCTTACTCCACCATCCCAGGAAGTTCCTTTACTTTCTCTTAAACCATTGGTAACCCCTGCATGATTTCCAAATGGCAGCCATGGCCCGTTATCTGAAGCAACGATGAGTAAAGTATTTTTCTCAAGTTTATATTTCTTTAACGTATTTATTATTTCACCAACAGACCAATCGAGTTCCATGATTACATCAGCATACAATCCCTTACCCGATTTGCCCTTAAATTTTTCTGATACATAAATCGGGATATGCGGCATGGGATGTGCCAGGTAAAGAAAAAATGGTTTTGATTTATAGGCAGAAATAAAATCAACAGCTTTCTCTGTAAATCTTTGGGTAAACCAGGATTGTTCGCTGATGGTATCAATCGTTGTTTCGTTTTCTATTAAAGGCAATGGAGGAAATTTTCTTCCGGAACTATTTTTATACCACATATCATTGCTGTATGGAATACCATAGTATTCATCAAAGCCCTGCCTGGTTGGTAAAAATTGCGGCTGATAACCAAGATGCCATTTGCCAATTGCTTTAGTGGCATATCCTTTTGCTTTCAGCATATCAGCAATTGTTGTTTCATCAGGATTTAAACCAACTTTAGAATCCGGAAATAATGCACCGTGAATGCCTAACCGGTTTGAATAACAACCCGTGAGTAATGAAGTGCGGGATGCTGAACATACAGCCTGCGAAACATAAAAATCAGTGAACATTAATCCGTTTTGTGCAAGCCAGGCAAAACTGGGAGTGTAAGTAATTTCTTTGTTATAAGGACTGATATCGCCATATCCCATGTCGTCAATGTAAATAATGACAATATTTGGCAAACGGTCAGTTTTTTGTGCATACATACCAGAACCTGAAATTAATAAAGCAAGTAAGTACAGGAATCGCTTCATGATTTTAGAATTAAAGTGAACTGCTGTTTATTGTTGCGCCTAATGATTGAAGATCGGAATAAAAATCAGGATAGGATTTATTAACCGCCTGTGCTTCTTCTATCACCATTTCGCTGGTTGCTTTTAACCCTGCTACTGCACAGGCCATGGCAATACGATGATCATGATGAGAATGAACATCTGCGCCTTTTACTATTCCATTGCCCTGGATAAGCATTTCATCTCTTTCCAGTTTGATCAGTACTCCCATCTTATCAAACTCATCCTGGAGAGTTAGAGCACGGTTACTTTCCTTATGAATCAACCTGCTTACACCTTTGATTGTTGTTCTTCCTTTACAATAGGCTGCCAGTGCTACAAGTGGTGGAAAAAGATCGGGGCAATCAGTTGCTTCAAATTGAAATCCTTTTAATTCGCCCGGATGAATTTTAATTCCATTACCTTCTGTTGAAATTACAACCCGGGCACTTTTCAATGCATCGACAATTGCTTTGTCCGCCTGAGTTGAATTCATATCCAGCCCTCTTACAGTAACAGGCCCGGCAATAGCGCCAGCCACCAGTAAAAAAGCAGTACCACTCCAATCACCCTCTACAGTGTAAGCAGCCCCCCCGCCCCCCGAAGGGGGGATCCAGGAAGATTCATTCCGGAAAATAAATTCCTTGTAGTTTTTATTTTCAGGAACTCTCATGCCAAATTTCTTCATTACATCTAATGTCAAATCAATATATGGTTTACTTTTAAGATTTCGAACCTTAATTGAAACTACTGAATCATCAGAGGCTTCATAAGCCCCTCCTTCGGAGGGGTTTGGGGAGGCTGAATATGCCATAAGCAATCCGGTAAGAAATTGTGAACTCAATGAACCATCTACTTCAATATTTTGCGGTTGTAACGGACCTTGTATTACAAGCGGCAACTTCCCATTATTACTTTTTATTTTCACACCCAGCTGCGGAAGTATTTCATCAAAAAAATTCATGGGCCTTGAAGCCAAACTTCCGGAACCTTTTATTGTAATTTCTTTTTCACTCAGTGCAGCAATTGGCGTAAACATTCTTATACTCAAACCTGATTCACCACAATCAATCGTGAGTGGCGAATTGTGAGAGATAACCGGAAATGAAGAATTATTAATTATTAATTGTTCATTTTTAATTTCTACAGAAGCACCCAATGCCTGAATAATTCCTATAGCCGCCTTATCATCATTACTATGCCCGGGGTTTTTCAACACCGTTTTCCCTTTGCTAAGTAAGGCCGCCGCACAAGCTCTTTGCATAGAACTCTTTGAGGCAGGAGCCTGAATTTCTCCCTTCAGTTGAGATGGATGTATAGTAGCTTTCAAATTATATTTCTTGAATGATGTGTTCTAATGCCGTTAATGGTATTGATCTCACCACGCCTTTTCCTATTTTTTTCAAGAGTACAAAATTGATCTCCTGTTTTTCCCGCTTTTTATCCATTTTCAAAACATTAAAAACTTTTTGTTTGTCGAAATCAGTAAAGGTGGGCAGATCATAGTGGAGTAAAAGCCTGGCTACTTTACCGGCATCTTTAAAACCAATGAATTTTTCTGAAATGACAGCAGCATAGGTCATGCCGATAGAAACAGCACGGCCATGCGAAAGCCCATACTGGTTTTCCAAAGCATGTGCAAGCGTATGTCCAAAATTCAACTGTCGCCTTTCTCCTTTTTCAAACTCATCTTTTTGTACCACTTTTGTTTTAATGATTGCATTTCGATGTACCAGTTCGAAGATTGATTTCCTGCTACTCTGGTATTTTTTAAATGAACTGCTTTCTAACTCCCGGAACATGTCAGCATCTTTTATACAGGCATGTTTAATGACCTCGGCAAAGCCATTTTCCCATTCATTTTGCGGAAGGGTGTTCAGAAAAATCATATCATATAAAATAAAAGAAGGCTGCCGGATGATTCCTGCCATATTCTTATAAACTCCCACATCAATTCCGTTTTTACCGCCAATAGATGCATCTACCATGGCCAGTAAGCTGGTTGGAATAAATCCAAAGCGGATCCCCCGCATATAAACAGAAGCTACAAAACCGGTAATATCTGTGATGACCCCACCCCCCACTCCCACCAAGGTAGTTTTTCTGTCTGCCTGCATTTCTATCAGGTGAGCTATTACGGCATCAACAGTAGTCTGAACTTTAAACTCTTCACCGGGTTTCAGAATAATTACATTCCATCCTTTAAATCTTTTCTGATGATGATGAAAAACATTTTCATCCGTAATAAGGATGCTGGTTTTTTGATCTGTTATTTTTTTTAACCGGGAAAACCCGGCGTTAAAATAATAATCAACCGAAGAATTATAAAATTTAAATGTTTGTTTTTTCATTCTCTTTTTTACTCCCACTTCTGAAGAGAAGTTATAAGACAACCTTTAGAAACGAAGATTTATTAAAAATGTACAATAATGAACTGAACGAACAAAAGCGATCCGTATGATTTCCTTCAGAACGCCGCAAAGAAAGATCAATCAGGTTCTAAATTCTGACTCTTAAAAAATTTCCCGATTGACCATTACCTATTTTCAATTAACCGCTCATGAATTCATGATCTTGTTCTGATGATTGATACTTTCCATATGCACCGCATCGAAATACCTGGTAATAAATTCACGACTCAACCCCAGGGCATTGCCTTTTGCAAAGGCTCTTTCCAGGATAGTATTCCAGCGATTGGTTTGTAAAATAGTGACGTTATTGTCTTTTTTATATTCACCAATTTTATCGGCAATTTTCATCCGTTGACCCAGTAAATCTATCAGCTCGTCATCCAGGTGATTAATTTGTTCTCTCAGTTTTTCAAGTGCAGTAATAAACTCCATGGTTTCGGCTGTTTCATGCCTCCACTTAATGGTTCCGATCATTTCTTTAAGACGCTCCGGCGTTACTTGCTGTTTGGCATCACTCCATGCCTTATCAGGATCCATGTGACTTTCGATCATGAGCCCGTCCAGTCCAAGGTCAATGGCTTTTTGTGCCACATCCATCAGGTTATCTCTTCGGCCGCAAATATGAGAAGGATCATTTAAGATCAACAGCTCAGGGTTACGGCGTTTCATCTCAATGACCAGGTGCCACATGGGTGCATTGCGAAACTCTGTATTGCCATAAGATGAAAATCCGCGGTGAATGAGACCGATTTTTTTAATGCCTGCACGGGCTACTCTTTCCACTGCACCTGACCATAACTCGAGATCAGGGTTGATGGGGTTTTTGATCAGTACAGGCACATCTACACCCCTCAAAGCATCTGCTACTTCCTGCACACTGAATGGATTTACGGTAGTACGGGCACCGATCCAGAGTATGTCCACATCAAAATTTAATGCGTCCTGAACTTGTTTCCCGTTTGCTACTTCTACTGTTACCGGAAGGCCGGTAAGTTTTTTAGCCTGGGCTAACCAGGGTAAGCCTTTAGCACCAATCCCTTCAAACATTCCGGGTTTGGTACGGGGTTTCCAGATGCCGGCACGCAACACATCCACTTTGCCTGTGGCTGCCAGTTGTTGTGCCGTTTGTAATACCTGATCTTCTGTTTCGGCACTGCAGGGCCCGCTAATGATCAACGGTCGTTTAGTCCATGTTTTTTGTACTGTTTCTTTCATTGTCTGTTCGATTGTTTGCATTGTAATATAGTTTGTAAAGTTAATTTTTAGTTTCTACTCCGAAGCTTTAGCGTAGGAGTATGTTCCCAACTATTGTAATTCTATTTAGCTTTCGTTGTGTCACTCACTTGTACGTTCTGTACGCTATTCAACTCATTTATTTCTTGTTTTCAATTCTTTCAAATATTGTCCAAAGTGGTTTGTCATAAATATCAGAGATGTCCACATTGTAAAGCAATAATGTCTGTCTAATAATTTCTTCTTTCATTTCTTTAGCTTTTTTGTCATTGTTGTAAGGTTCAAAATGAGTCAACCCACTTCCGTCAGAATAAAACCCTTCATAATAGTTCATCTTAAGAACCCTTTCGAAAAAGTCCGTCGCTGTCCTTTCATATCTGTCAATATTGTCTGTTGAGGCAAACTTTAATGGGGCTTTTGTTCCCGGTCTTGGAAGGTCATTATTGTTATCCTTGTAAAGTTTGAAACTTTCTCTTAAAGCCATCATTGCTTTCTCGGGTGTCTCTCTATGTCCAACCATCATCAACCAGTTAATGATACCCGCCCCATAAGCAACTTTTTCTTCACCGGCACTGGGATTTTTCCAAGTCTTTGTTGGGTAGTCCTCAAAATCCCAATCTGTCTTTGAGTAGGATTTTAATCGTTTGATTATTGCTTTAATTGTGTCCATTTTTTCTCTTGCTATCAACATTAAGGCTTTGCAAGCTTTGCGTTTGTCTTATCGCCTTCGCAGTTAAATTATTTAATTATCCTCCTTATCTTATTTGCATTCTCAATCAACTCCTGCAAATACTCATAATTCTCTTTTTCCAAACAACTCTTAAACTTTCTCAATTGTGAAATATGTTCGTTCAATACATCCAGTACATTTTCCCTGTTTTGCATAAAAATAGGTACCCACATAGAAGGATTGCTTTTTGCCAGCCGCACCGTACTTTCAAAACCGGCGGAAGCCAGTTCAAAAATGGTGTCTTCTTCTTTTTCTTTTTCCAAGACTGTATTCGCCAGGGCAAAAGAAGTGATATGTGAAATGTGGCTGACATAAGCCGCATGCAGGTCATGAGCTACTGCATCCATTGTTAATAAATGCATCCCGATTTTTCTATACATATTTTTTGTCCACTCCAGGGCATCGTCATCGCTTTCCTTTTCATTGCAGATAATTACAGCTTTGTTTTCAAATGCTCCTGGTACGGCTGCCTTCGGTCCACTGTATTCTGTTCCCCACATTGGATGCGTGGCTACCAGCCTGCCCCTTTTTGCATGACCATTGGCAACTGCTAAGAGTGCTGATTTAGTAGATCCCATGTCCACCACTATCTGCTTATCAATCTTATCCAGGATAACCGGTAATATTTTTACGATACTATCTACCGGAATAGCCAGAATAATGACATCTGATTGATCAATGGCCTCTTCCAGCTCCATCACTTCGTCTACCAGGTTCATGCCGAGTGCTTGTTGCTGATGTTCTTTATTTGTATCTACAGCAATAAGTTTACCAGCCATTCCTTTTTCTTTCAGCAGCAGGGCAAGTGAGCCACCTATTAGTCCAACGCCAACAATGGCTATTCTCTTACTTTTCATTTTTACTTATTAGCGGATTTAATTCTTGTTATTGCTTCTTCAAATTTTTCAACCGGTGAACATAAGCTCACCCTAATAAATTTATTACCCTCAGAACCAAATATGCCCCCGGGTGTAATAAAAACAGCTTTGTTATATAGGATATCATCAATTAATGCAAAACCATCCTTATATTTCCCGGGTACTTTTGCCCAAACAAACATGCCGGCCTGCCGATCTGTATATTTACAATTCAGTATTTGCAGTAATTCAAAAACTTTTTCTCTTCGCTGAGCATAAATATTATTCACTTCTTCATACCATTCTTGATCTAAACTCAATGCTTTTGCGGCGGCCAGTTGTACCGGGAGAAACATGCCGCTATCCATATTGCTTTTAAAGAGCAATATTTCTTCAATTCTTTCTTTAGCTCCACATAACATGCCCACTCTCCATCCCGCCATGTTATGAGATTTACTTAATGAGTTTAATTCAATCACACATTCCTTTGCTCCTTTTACTCCAAGCAAACTTGTGGGATGCTCATTTAAAATAAAACTATACGGATTATCATGAATGATAAGGATTTTATTCTTTTTTCCGAAAGCAACCAGGTTTTCAAATAGTTTTTCTGATGGCAGTTGTCCTGTAGGCATCTGCGGATAATTGACAAACATCAGTTTCACTTTTTTCAAATTCTTTTTTGCCAGCTTAACCAGATCCGGTTCATAATTATTTTTTTCATTCAGCTTATATTCTTTACATCTTCCTCCTGCCAGCATCACAGCGCTGCGGTAGGCAGGATAACCCGGATTGGGCACCAGCACTTCATCTCCTTTGTTTAAATAGGTCATACAAACATGCATGATCCCTTCTTTACTTCCAATCAGCGGCAGTATTTCTGATTCAGGGTCCAGCTCTGCCGAATACCATTTTTTATACCATTGGTTGATTGCTTTTCGCAGCACAATTGATCCCCTGTAAGATTGGTAGGCATGTACCGTTGGTTTACTACTTTCTTCCTGCAATACTTTTATCACATCCGGATGTGGCGGAAGGTCCGGGCTTCCAATTCCCAGGTTGATGATATTTTTTCCCTGCTTATTCAACAGTTCTATTTCCCGCAGTTTTTGTGAGAAATAATATTCGACAATACCATTTAATCGTTTAGCAATTTTCATATTCCTTTTTTATAAGTGCCGTATATTTTTACTGCTTCTGTAATTGGTTTTATTTCTTTGATCACCTTTTCAAACTGCTCCAGGTTGTCAAATTCCATATCAGCATGAAAGCTATACCTGAATCCGCTGCCGGGGATAGGAAAACTCTGCAGCTTGCTCAGGTTTATACCTCCATCAGCTATCCTGGTTAGCACTTTTGCCAGGCTTCCTTTGGAATGATCGGTGTGAAAATTAACTGAAGCTTTATTGGCAGCTTCAACAGGTTTTGCTTTTTCTTTTGTTTGTAATACCAAAAACCTGGTGTAATTATTTTTAAGTGTATGGATATTGGACGCAAGAATTTCCAATTGAAATAACTCTGCAGCCAGTTTGCTGGCAATGGCCGCTATATGTTTGCTTCTGTGCTGATGAATATGTTTTGCACTTAATGCTGTATCATCTGTTTCTACCAGTTTCCATTTATGCAGATCCAGAAAATCATAACACTGTTGTAAGGCCATTGTATGAGAATGCACTTCCCTGATATCTTCCAGTTTTACTCCGGGGTTCACTAAAAGATGTTGATTTATTTGCAAATAAACTTCACCAATGATTGTCAGGCTGGATTTCTGCAGTAAGTTATAATTGGGAAGAATACTTCCGGCAATAGAATTTTCTATAGCCATTACGGATCCATCGCAGGCTGAAATATTTAAGGTAACTTTTATAAGCTCCCGGAAAGTGTCGCAAGGGATCACATCAACATTTTTACCAAAAAAATTCCTGGCAGCTACCTGGTGAAAACTACCTTCATAACCCTGGATAGCAATCCGGTCAATTTTTTTTCCTGTGTAATTGTCTTTTCCTTTTTTCATTTTCTTATTGTTACAAATGAGTCATTACAGGCCAAAAAAAATCCCCCGATTTTACCGGGGGATTCTCTATGTTGATTTTGGTCTTTAACCTTATTAAGCTTTCAACAAAAGCAACCCCCGTTTCTCGCCAAAGAAATAATAAAAATAAAACCAGCGGTATGCTTTTGTGATTGTCATCAGGGTTCAAAAGTAGGCATTAGCTTTAAAGATGCAAATCTTTAGGTGAAAAATCTTTAAACCTAAACAAATGTTAGTACAAAAATAAGCCCTCCCGAAGAATCGGGACGGCCTCTAACGATTGCTTGCCATATGAAATTCTTAATCGGTTAACAGCAGCAAGAACTGCTAACATGCAGATAATACTAATTATTGAGCTTTAGTAGTATCAGTTGTAACTTTGATGGTAGTATCTGTAACAGTAGTTACCGTGTCAGTTGATGGAATTACAGTTACTGTAGTATCAGATGTAGTTTCTTCAGTTGTAGAATCACCACTGTTGCAACTTACAAGGGCAGCAATTGCCAGAATACCAAATAATTTTTTCATGAGTTTTTTTTTGATTTGTTTAAACAATTAAATTTCAAGTTTATACTCAATTATTAAAAAGGTAACCCACTATTAATAGTTTTTTTTGATTTTCTTTGGGTTACTATTTCAGGTTAAACGTATTAAAAACTGTAGAGTGAACCAGGATTTTAAAGAACAAGAGCTGTTAAAAGGATTGGCTGTAAGTGATAAAAAGGCAATTGAAACCATTTACCGGGAGAATTATAATATGGTTCAGCGAATGGTTATCAACAATAACGGAACTATACATGAAGCTAAGGATGTGTTCCAGGAAGCCATGATTGTTTTATTTGAAAAAGCCAGGTCAGGAAATTTTGAACTTAGCTGCCAGATCAAAACTTATGTTTATTCCGTTTGCCAGCGACTCTGGCTCAAAAGGCTTAAACAACTGAATAGGTTTTCTATCGAAATGGAAACAATTGCAGACTTGGTTTCGGTAGAAGAAGATGTCAATGAACATGAAAAGAAAGATGTAGAATTTGCCGTGCTGGAAAAAGCGGTGAGTAATCTTGGAGAACCCTGTAAAAGTCTGATTGAGGCATTTTATATTCAAAAAAGAACCATGCAGGACATTGCCAGCCAGTTTGGATACAGCAATGCCGATAATGCAAAAAACCAGAAGTACAAATGCCTGATGCGGTTAAAAAAAATATTTTTTGCTCAATATAAAAATGGAATGTGATGGAAGATATAAAAATACTGGAATCCGTAGAACGCTACATCCTCGGTAAAATGAAGCCTGATGAAAGGGTTTATTTTGAACAATTGAGAAAATCTAATGTTGATATTGATCAACTGATCGTGGAGCATACTTTATTTCTCCATAAAATGAATGAACTGGCTGAACTGAAATCTTATAAAACCTCTCTGAACGAAGTACATACTGATCTCTCTGAAAAAGGCAATATTAATTCTGAAAAATTAAAAGGAAAAGCAAAAGTTGTTTACCTGTGGAAGCGGTATAAACGGGTAACCGCTATTGCTGCATCCATTGCAGGCATCACTACTTTAACGGTTTCAGCATTCCTGAATGTTTTGGCGCCAAAAGCAGACAACGTGAAAGTACAGGAGCTGGGTGTAAAAGTGGAAAGACTGGAAAACAATAACAGGGTAATACATCAACAATTAATTGATGTACGTTCTGATATCAAATCTAAAATTGCTCCCGGAGTGGAATTTAAGGGAGGTGGCACCGGATTCTTAGTAGATCCAAAAGGATACCTGGTTACCAATGCTCATATTTTAAAAAATGGCGACAACATTATTGTTCTAAACAGCAAAGGCGACCAGTTTAAAGCCTTTATTGCAAAAATTGACTTTGAAAAAGACATTGCCATTCTGAAAATAAATGATAAAGATTTCAAAGGCACTTTTTCCATTCCTTATGGTATTAAAAAAAGGAGCACCGATATTGCCGAACCAATATTTACACTTGGTTATCCCCGAAATGAAATTGTTTATGGCGAAGGTTACCTGAGTGCCAAAACCGGGTTTAAAGGAGATACATTGAATTTCCAGATTGGCATTGCAGCTAATCCCGGGAACAGCGGCGGCCCTGTGTTTAATAATAATGGCGAAGTGATTGGCATCCTGAGTACAAAAGAATTGCAGGTAGAAGGTGTGGCCTTTGCCATTCAATCAAAATTTATTTTTAATGCTATAGCGGAGCTCAGGAAAGATTCAGCACATCATTCAGTAACCCTGCCGCTCAAATCAAAAATTTCTTCGCTGAATCATACGCAGCAGGTAAAGAAAATTTCGGAATACGTATATATGATCCGGAGTTATTAATCAAACAAATGACCGGCTTACCAAAGTTTTTGAGGATATACTCCATCTGCCACCAGCTGCAACAGTTTTTCTTTTACAACCGGAGCATCTTCTTTATAGGTAACTCCAAACCATTGCGATGAAGTTTCAATTACTTTAATTATCCCTTTTTTACTTTTTATAAATTCATCGGCCACAATAGGAATAAAAAATTCTGCCTTTGGATTGTTCATATGCTGAATTAAAAAATCCTGAAACATTTTTTTGGTAAAAGGGAAAACAGAAGGAAAAAAACACCAAAAATTCATGGAAGCATGGGTGCTGACCGGTAATTCAACCGGCTTCTGTCCATCATCACAAATGATCTTTCCGTTTTGAAAAGAAATATTCAGTCTTTCATTTATTGAAACCAGGTGAAGATCTTTATCTACACTGCAAACGCCGCGGTTGACCGTACCATACTCAGATAATGTTTTAATAAGTTCATACCCGATAATAGAATATATATTTTCATTGCCATCTTTCACCAGGAATTTACAGGCTTTTTTAAAGCTGTCACTGCCATAAAAATCATCTGCATTTATCACGGCAAATGGTTCCTGTATTTTATCAGCAGCACATAAAACTGCATGGGCCGTACCCCAGGGTTTGGTTCTGCCTGCAGGCACTTCAAATCCCTCTGTAAAAGAATGCAGCTCCTGGAAAACATAATCCACCTCCATTTTACCTGTCAACTTTTTACCAATAGCTTCCCTGAAATTTTCCACAAACTCTTCCCTGATAATAAAAACAACTTTCTCAAAACCAGCCCTTATTGCATCATAAATTGAATAATCCATGATGGTTTCACCGGAAGGGCCAAATCCT